>JAFLJP010000044.1 GCA_022712945.1 Gammaproteobacteria bacterium
TTCACGGGGTCTTAGCCTATGTTAATGATTCTATTGGTTTGAAGTCGCAAGCTTATTTTACCAAAATGAATCAGGTACTTTCTTTTTTGTCATCAAGCGCTAATAAACCCGCTGCTCTGTGGGATTTTGCAAGAGGCTCTATCGTTCTCATTTGTTTAGAAATGCGCAGTAATAGTCAGCAGTGTCCGGCTTAATACACTTAAGCTCATTTTCAGAAGCGATCAATGAGCGGGGGTTTCAGCAGTTCATGACCATTTTTGAGCAACGTCAAAAACAAGCAAGCTCCCTGTTACCAAAAGCACATGCTCAACTGGGGGAACTCGTTTCAATCGATGGCTCACTCATCGACTCAGTGCTATCAATGGATTGGGCTGATTACCGTACAGACTCTAAAAAAGCCAAACTCCACCTTGGCTTCAATATTAACCAAGGGATCCCTCAGAAGCTGTTTCTAACCGATGGCAAGTCGGATGAGCGCCCCTTTGTACACGATATTATTGAGCCGGGGCAAACCGGCATCATGGACCGAGGATATCAACATCACGCGTACTTTGATCAGCTCCAACTGGATAAAAAGCACTTTGTTTGTCGCATTAGGGCAAAGACGTATAAAACATGCATAGAGGCCTACAAGGTCGCCGCTGATAGTCTCGTATTTTATGATGCCAAAGTTTATCTGGGTCAAACGGGAAAGAGGCAGACCGAAAAGCCACTTCGGCTGGTTGGCTATGAGGTTGATGGGAAGGAATACTGGATTGCTACCAGCCGATTTGATTTATCAGCAGAAGATATAGCGCACATATAGAAACCGCGCTAGCAATATTGAAACATTTTTTGCAATATGCAAAAGAAAAGGGGTTAGTCGCGTAGCAAGAGGCTATTATCGCAAAAACAGAGTCCCTATCTTACATGTTGTACCGTAACAAACTTTTTTGAGAAAATATTAAAATGATCCCACCAAATATATCCAATCCACCACTTGAGACCTATACCCCTAAAAATATTTTAGTGACAGGGGGGGCGGGGTTCATTGGATGTAACTATGTTCGCTACATGCTGGCAACAGATGATCAAGTAAAAATAGTCAACCTTGATATGCTCACCTATGCGGGATCACGGGATAACTTAAAAAACCTGCCCGATGAATCCCGCCACCTGTTTGTAGAAGGCGATATTTGTGATCGAGAGCTGATCGATACGCTTTTGCGCGAGCACAATATTGATACCATCGTCCACTTTGCAGCAGAGTCTCACGTCGACAACTCAATATCAGGCCCTGAAATATTTGTAAAAACCAATGTAATGGGGACCTTCACCTTGCTGGAATCGGCACGCCAATACTGGCAAGGTGAGAAGGGTTGGAATAGAACAAAGTGTCGCTTTCACCATATCTCAACCGATGAAGTGTACGGCACACTTGACGCTAATGACCCCGCTTTTAGCGAAACAACGCCCTATGCACCCAACTCACCCTACTCCGCATCAAAAGCTGGGTCAGACCATCTGGTGCGCGCATACTTTCACACCTACGGCCTGCCCGTCACAACCACCAACTGTTCAAACAACTATGGCTCTTATCAACACAGTGAAAAGTTTATCCCAACAGTTATTCGAAAATGTTTAGAGCAGGAAGCTATTCCCGTTTATGGTGACGGCTCAAATATCCGTGACTGGTTGTACGTGACAGACCACTGCTCTGGTATTGATGCGGTTGTTCGAAAAGGTGAACTGGGAGAGGTTTATAATATTGGTGGTATTAACGAGTGGAAAAACATCGATATTTGCAAACTGATCTGCCAGTTAATGGATGAGCATAAACCAGAAAATGCACCCCATGAGAAACTGATCACGTTTGTTACAGACAGACCAGGGCATGATTGGCGCTATGCGATTGATGCGACCAAAATGAATGATGAATTAGATTGGCAGCCTGCTGAGACGTTTGAAACAGGTATTAGGAAGACGGTGGAGTGGTATTTAATAAAATGAACTTGGTTGGATACGGGTACACATGACTCTTTGATAGTCATTGCTAACCTGTCAATGTTTGAGTCGTCGATTACCTGATATGCCAACAGTAGCAAGAGAGGTGGATGCGTGGGTTAATGATCGAAACCGATTTACAAAGCCAGCAGGCTAGCGTTTTACGACAGAAAAAGCGAGGATTAAGTTAAAGCGGCTTTATCCTAACTTATCAAATTAAAAGACCACTAGTGAGTTTACTGAAATAATATGACAATTAACTTAAATCAGCCGATAAACCCCAACCTAAGTAAATTGACTGACTATTTAGTGCAAGTGCATAAAAATGGTTGGTACACAAATTTTGGCCCCCTACATCAGCAGCTAACAAAACGGCTTGAAATATATTTAGGTGTTGAGAATCTTCTGCTAGTTTCTAACGGTACCCTTGCATTGCAAGTCGCTTACAAAACACTTGGTGTTACTAGTGCACTTACAACTCCATTCACTTTTGTTGCTACAGTAAGCTCTTTAATTTGGCAAGGTGTTGAAGTTTCATATGGCGATATTGATAAATATAGCTATAATCTTTGCCCTAAAAAAGCAGAAAAAGAGCTAGTATTAAATCCGAGTATGGATGCGATTGTTGCAACACATGTTTATGGTAACCCTTGTGATATAGAGGCCTTTGAAAAAATTTCAAAGCAACAAAAGGTTAAAGTTATTTACGATGCAGCGCATACTTTTGGGGTGAAGGTTGATGGTAAGTCAGTTTTAAATTTCGGGGATGCCAGTATATTAAGCTTTCATGCAACAAAAGTGTTCCACACCGCTGAAGGCGGTGCAATTATATTTAAGCATAAATCTGATTTTGAGCGGGCAAAACGATTAATTAACTTTGGTATTAGTTCAGATGGCGAAATTACTGAAGCAGGAATTAATGCGAAACTGAATGAATATCAATGTGCTGTTGGTTTGACTATTCTAGATGATATTGAAGGCATCGTAGAACATCGTGCTCAGTTATTCAATGCTTATAGAGATAGCTTGCAGGGTTTTGTTGAGATGCCGTTATGGCATGAAAAGGCGAATTGTAATGGTGCTTATATGCCTATAATCTTAAATAGTGTTGATATTAAAAATAATCTGGTATTAGATTTAGAAAAAAATAATATACAAAGTAGAAGCTATTTTTCACCACCTTTAGAGCGTGTTTTTCGTGAAGCTAAACATAAAGAGTTGATAAATAGTACGGCAATTGCAGGTAGAGTTTTATGCTTACCCTTACATGCTTATATGACTAATTCAGATATTAACTTGGTGGTTGATGTTGTTAAAAAAAGTATAGGATAACCATGAAAGTATTAGTTGTGCCTTGTGGCACGGAAATTGGCCTTGAGATTGCTAGATCATTAAAAGGGGTCAAAAATATAGAGTTAATAGGGCTGAATTCAATTGCTGATTACTCTTCTACAGAATATAAAGCGTTTTATTCCGGCGCGCCCTTTGTTGATGAACCTGAATTTTTAGGTTACTTACAAATCTTTATCGCCAAACATAAAATAACTCATGTTTTCCCCGCACATGACTCTGCAGCTTTGTTGCTATCAGCTAATGCGGAATGTTTTGGTAAAGATGTAAAGGTTATTACATCTAGTGCTGAAACTAACCAGATATGTCGATCTAAAAAACGCACATATCAAACTCTTAGCCCTGTTGTCTTAACACCCCACGTCTATATTTCAGTGCAAGAAATAGAAAAAAACAAACTGCCATTATTTGCAAAACCTGATGTTGGGCAAGGTAGTAAAGGTGCTCGAAAAATTAATAATGTTGATGAATTAATGAAAATAGATTTTGATGAAAATGTTGTAACGGAATATTTGCCAGGGTATGAGTATACAGTTGACTGTTTTACTGATTTCCATGGCAATTTGTTATATGTAGGACCAAGAGTGCGAAATCGTATTCAGAATGGTATTGCCGTTAGTACTCGAACAATTGACGATACGGATAATAAGTTTTCTATTCTTGCAAATAAAATTAATAACAAATTGCCTTTTAAAGGTGCTTGGTTTTTTCAGGTAAAAGAAAATAAAGTTGGTGAGTTGGTTTTAATGGAAGCCTCTACTAGAGTTGCAGGCTCTATGTCAACTAATCGGGTTAAAGGTATTAATTTTGCGGAGCTATCGCTTCATACTCATAATAATATTATGGTTAAAGTTAACGTTAATGATTACCAAGTAAATCAAGAAAGAGCTTTATCTAACAAGTATAAAATTAATATTGATTATCAGCATGTATATGTAGATTTTGATGATTGCCTAATAATAGATGATCAAGTAAATGAACAACTGGTTGCCTTTTTATATAAGGCTATTAATCAAGGGTGTCGTATTTATTTGATTACTAGACATGAATTTGATCTCTCAGTTTCTCTTGCTAAATATCGTTTGACAGATTTATTTGATGAGATCTTTCATATTACTGATGAGTCACCAAAGTCTTCAGTAATTATTCATTCTGATGCCATATTTATTGATGATTCTTTCAAAGAAAGATCTGATGTTATGGCGATGATGGGTTTGCCATGTTTTTCTGTTGATTGTATAGAAGCATTAATTTAGTAGGGTTATTGAGTGAAATTTGTTGTAACAGGTCCTTTAGCAGATAAAAACCTTGGTGATTATGCGATGTTTGTTAATAATATCTATGATCTAGGTGAATTACATGAGTTTTCTGTTTTTCACTACTCTGGTGAATTTATAAAGCAATTAGATAATGATTATTTTGATGATTTTAATTGTAAATTTACAGAGGTTGAGATAAATAAAAGCTTTTACACAAAGCCAAGCTTGATTAATCGCTTGTTGCGCAAGGCTTTGTTGATGATTGATATTAAGCTTCCACCTACAGTAAAAATTCCTGTATCTTCTGAAATTCTTGCTAGAGTAAAAAATTTAAAAGAAGTTGAGAATCTTGTTTTAGCTTCTGATGCATTAATAGTTTCAGGTGGTGGTTATTTTAATCAGTTATGGTTCGAATGGTATAGAAGGGATGATTTGTTCAAAATATTGGTGCCAATTTTAGTTGCAAAAAAATTCAATAAGAAAATCTTTTTTACCGCTAATGGTTTTGGTCCATTTGATGAAAGTGATAAATACTTTTGTGACTTTTTCGGGATGATACCAGATGCTTATTTAGGTGTTAGGGATAAGGTATTGTCTAAGGTTTATTTAAATCGTTTGGGTGTTGCAGATTCGAATATTGTTAATATCCCAGATGATTTATTTATTATTAACGAAAAATTATCAACCAAAAAACATAGCATAGAAGACCTGAACTGTGAGAACTATATTGTATTAGAGTTTTATTATGGACTTGATTGGGCTAAAAAGAATTTAAATATAATTCGAAAGTTTGTTAGTGATATGTGGGATCGTTATCAATATCATGTTGTGTATATGTCTTTTGATTATACACCTGTATCCAACTTTCTTAGGGATAATATCTCTAATGATAATTTTAAAGTTATTACTACGGATGATTATTTGAAGGTAGAAGATGCGTTGTATGTGATCAAGAATGCTAAGGCTGTTTTATGCAATCGATATCATGCATTGGTTCTCTCTCTTCAGAATGAAATTCCAGTGATTAATATTATGAAAGAGGTTTATGATTATAGGTATTACTATAATAAAAACGCGGGTGTATTACGTAATACTTTTGATGGACTTACTTTTGATGAAGATATTTTCTTAAAAATTGGAGCTGAAGAGACTTTTGTTTGGTTTTCTAATAATCTTGAAAAAATAATTAAAGAACAGGCGGAATTGTATACAACCTCTAATTATCTAGAAAATAAAGAAAAGTTAGCTGTAGATAGAAAAAAATATTTTGGTCTTATTCAATCTCTTGATATAGAGTAAATATGGCCTCATCTGTTAAATTTAATACCATAACATCATATATATCGCAGGGTTATGCTGCAATAATCGGTATTGTGGTGTTGCCGTTCTTGTTTTCGGCTCTCGGAAGTGGAGCTTTTGGGCTTATTGGTTTTTTTACGGTTACTCAAATTATTATTAATTTGCTAGGAGCTGGCTTTAGTCCAACTCTTGCTAGAGAGATTGCCAAAGAGAAAAATAAATTTAAAAATTCTTATCTAATCTCAGTGACCAAGTCACTCGAGTTGATTTTTTATTTTTTATTCTCTTTGATTTGTTTAGCCGCTATTTTCTCAAGCAACTGGTTCGCCAATGAGTGGTTTGAGTCTGATATGTCTGTCGACTCACTCTCTAGTGTTGTTTGTATTATTTTTATTGTTTGTGCTTTAAGGCTTCAAACAGTTCTTTATTTATCAGCGATAAGAGGATTCGAAGATTTTTTATGGGTTAATAGTGTCAGTATCATTATTAACACATTGCGTTTCCCAGTTAGCCTACTGCTAGTTCTATACTACCCGAGTATTAAAACATATTTCATATTCCATCTTGTAGTTGCAGTTATTGAGCTGCTCATTATGCGTTATCGAATAGGTAAATTATTGGGCATTCATTTTTGGTTGCCCAATCATTTTAGCTGGAGCAATGTCAAAAAATTGGGGACGTTTGCTAAAGCAGTTGCTATAACGGCAGTTATATCGGTTGTAATAGCACAGGCTGATAAAGTCTTAATGTCGGGTCTGCTTCCATTGTTTGAATATGGCTATTTTACTGTTTGCATTATGTTAGCCAATGGGATTTTAATGTTAGGTTTTCCAATAGGCACTGTATTAATACCTCGTTTAACCTCTCTATATGCAAATAGCCAATTGGATGAGTTTAGACATTTATATATTAAGTTTACTAAGTTTGTATGCCTTTTTGTTGTTCCAGTTGCGGTTGTTATTGCAGGTTTTTCACAAAATGTTATTTATTTATTTACCGGAAGTATAGAAGCTGCTCAGTGGGGGAAAGATATTTTAAGTTACTACACGTTGGGTAATGCTTTTTTAATTGTAGGTGGTTTTCAATATTATCAGCAAGTTGCGAAAGGAAATTTAAAGTATCATGTTAGGTACAGTACGGTATTACTTGTATGCACATTACCCCTAATCATTATTTTTGCTAACTTATACGGAGCAATTGCTGTCGCCGTTATCTGGTTTGCATTTAGACTTATCGCTTTTATATTTTGGGTTCCTTATATTCATAAAAAAATGGAAACAATAAAATATTCTCAATGGTTATTTCAAGCGGTTTTACCTTCGTTATTAGTTTCTTGTGTAGCTTATATAGTTTTTAAAATTAATGATGCGAATATCATAGAAGATAAAATGCTATTACTTGTTCAGCTGGTAGTTTTTTATCTGCTAACACTTGCCGTTACATTTTTAAGTTATAAACTATCATCAAAAATAAGCTATTTAAAGCTGGGTAGTAGATAAGTTGAGTATAAGAACAGAGCAAGAAATTATTAATAGCTGGAAATATTCTGATAAAATATATATTTCTGTTGTTTGTATGACATTTAATCAAGAGTTATACATTGAAACTGCTATCAAATCATTTTTGATGCAAGAAGTTGACTATAAGTTTGAAATTATTATTCATGATGATGCATCAACTGATAATACATCGGCGATAATTGCAGGTTATGCTGAGAAATACTCATCAATAATTCGTATTATTCAGCAACTAGTAAATCAGTACTCACAAAAACCTACATTACCTACGTTGATAGCACTTAACAATACAAAGGCCGAGTATATTGCTCTTTGTGAAGGCGATGATTATTGGATCAGTTCGAATAAATTGCAGTGTCAATATTTTGCAATGCAAAAAAATACAGAATTAAGCCTTAGCTTTCACGCATCAAAAAATATTTATCCTGATGGAAAATTCAAAGCAGGTGTTTCGTTCGGTAGCTTAAACAAAGTCTGTTCACTATCTTCAGTAATCTGTGGTGGTGGTGGTTATATGCCGACAGCGTCATTAATGTTTAAAAGAGAATTGTTACCTAGTTTTGACAAAGTACTTACTAATGCGCATGTAGGCGACTTTTATATGCAAGTTTTAGGTTCATCACCTAATGGTGCGCTATATATTGCGGGGCTTGAATCGGCTTATCGAAAGCAGAGTGAGGGTTCTTGGAGTGAAAGTCGCTTGAGTATTTCTAAAATACAACTAATTAGTGAAATGCAGAATGTTATCAATATAATAAAAGGGTTCGAGAGAATAGAAGCATCTATATCTTCTATTCATTATGCTTTAGCCTCTGAAACTGCGTATTTCTCGATAACAGCATTGAAGTCTGGATATTTTGATTTATCAAAATTAATAATTGAAGAGTCGTGGAGTTATAAGAAATCAGTTAATACCACGCAAAAAATAATGTATAGATTGCGGAAAACACCACGCTTAATTTTATTATTACTTCGCCTTAAAAATATGATTATTTTTAAATGATTTTTTCTATCTCAGGCCTTTTATTTGGTTTTTTACTAATTGCAAGTACTATTCAATATGGTGAGTATACGTACACTCGTTATGCGGTACCTATGATTTCAAGTATTATTATTTTTATGTTAGTTATTTTTATACGTATACCTATCCCTTTGGGTAAATTAAAAGATGACTTTTTTGTTCATTTTATTTTATTTTTTATTTTATTTCTATTTTCTGTTTTTGGTCTAGCTCCTCCAGAGGAAAGCTTATTTGATTTATTTAAATTGTTTTTTCCTATTTTGATGTCACTCCTTGTCATAGGTCTTATTCAAGTCGTTTCGTGGCGTGATTTGAAACGTTCTGTGGTATATATGAGTATTAGTGCTGTTTTTTTTCTATTAGTGGAGTTTGTGCTTCGTTTACTCCCTGTCATTGATGATTTTAATCAGGTGATTGTTAATTTTTATCTTTTAAAAGTTCAAAGTCCTTTCATGGTTGATTCAAATGCCATTGGCTTATTTGCTCTATTTTATTTTGTAGGTCATTGGATTTTTGTATCAAATGTTAAAGTTATATGGCAAAGGCTAGACAGATGTATATCTGTTTTATTTATTTTTTTTATTATTGCAAGTCTAAGTCGAGCCGCAATTGCGGTGATGTTAATTTTTATTTTATACCAAGTTTATACCAAAATGAAGGGAAAGAAGAAACTTGTAGTTAATATGTTTTTATTAACCACAGCTATATTTATTATTCCTTTAATAGTTGAATTGGTCTTAAGTGATGGTAGTGGGAATACGAAACTGGGTATTTTAAGTAATGTACCATACACAATGAATAGCCTAGACATAAGAGGCGCCCTTATAGGCTATGGGATTAATGAAGGGAATTATATATATTCATATGAAAAAGGGAAGTATAGCCATCTTCTGGTTCCTATGTTACTTGGACATTTTGGACTGTTTGGCGCAATAGTTTACTTTGCATTTTTTTTGTATTATTTAGTTAAAACTAATTTTTCAAGTTTTGGGGTTACGTTGGTTATATTTACAGTTGGACTCTCTTATTTACACCCATTTTTAGAGACCATCTTTGTTATTCATTCACTTATAGTGGGTATGCACTATAAATTAAAATGGGAGGGTAGGGGGTAAATGTTTAAAGAGTTCGTATTTTATTGTAATTGGGGTGTGTGTATTGATGGTGGAGATTATTTCATTGATCCAGTCCATCTGAAATACTTAAATGAAATCAATAAAAGAAATATTCGAGTAATTTTGGTAACAAAAGAAGTTGATAAATTAGCTGGTAAAGTTAAAATCCCTAACTGTTTTGAAATTAAGTTATTACCAAATTTTAAAGGATACATAGGTGGCCTCTTTATTGCTCGAAATATAATTTCTATAGCAAAAGAATTATCTTTAACTAAGAAAATATATTACATACGTTACCCAGAGCCATTTGCTTGGTTATTTATGTTAATTTGTCATTCTGGTAGCCATCTAGGGCTTCATTTGATGTCAAATCCTTTCAAAGCAATATTAGCAGGAGGAAATCGATTTTTCTCTTATCTAAAAGTTTTAGCTTATTTGCCTTCTTTTTTATTACATATGTTTATTACTAAATTGAGTAGACAAAGTGTTTTTTCTTGTAATGGTGAGGGGTTAAGCTCTGAATTAAATTTACAGTTTTTTAATGTTTGTGTTTTGAATGAGTCAACATTAGATGGTGAAGACTTTTATTTCAATGATTTTTTAGGTAACGTGGTTACAACAAAATTACTGTATGTTGGTTTTTTGAGAGAACCAAAAGGAATTCAATTCTTAATAGAAGCATTGAGTTCCTTGCGTAATAATGGATTTAATGTGGTATTGGATATTGTTGGAGATGGACCATATAAAGAAACTCTTGAAAGAAAAATAAAGATGCTAGGGGTATGCGAACATGTTAATTTTTTAGGTCATGTACCTTATGGGGAGGGGTTACTTCAATTATATAGAAATTCTGACATTTTCATCCTCCCCTCATTAACTGAAGGTAGCCCTAGAGTCATAATTGAAGCAATGGCCAACTCACTCCCTGTTATATCTACGCATGTTGGTAATATTCCAAATTTACTTAATGATGAAAGAGGGGTTTGTATTCCGCCTGGAGAGGCATTACCTATTGCTGAATCTATTGTTACGTTGATGCAAAATAATTCATTGAAGGTTACTTTTATTAATAATGGTTTTAATTATTCAAAGAAATTTACCATTACACACTTTTTTGATGAATTTTTGGAAAATATTGCTGATGCATAATTTTTCTTTATTATATTCACACCTTATATTTCTATTTACTTCATTCCTTCCTGATACTCCTGGGATAATGCGCTTAAGAGGTTTTTTATTAAGTTTGTGTATAAAAAAATGTGGGAGTAACTTTCAAGTTTCAAAAACCGCAATAATCAGAGGTCTTAGTAACATATATATAGGTAATAATGTTTATTTGGCTCCAGGTGTAGTTGTTTTGTCTTCAAAATCAATTGTTCTGTATGATGATGTCATGATAGGTGTTAATTCTGTAATTACTGATGGTAATCATACAATGATTAGAGGGAGTTATAGGTTTGGAATAAGGGTAAGTGATGAGGTTGTAATTCATCATGGATCATGGATATCATCTAATTGCACAGTACTTCCTGGAGCTATCTTCCCTGAAAGTTCTGTTTTGGCAGCTAACTCATCGTTAAGGGGCAAAAATACTATACCTGGCTTGTATGTAGGAAGCCCTGCAAGAATAAAAAAAACTTTTCATGAGAATAATCCTGATAATGGGGCATAGAGTGAGTAAAGTTTCAATAATTACAGCTACATATAATTCATCTAAAGAAATAAGAGGCACTTATCAGTCTATACTTAACCAAAGCTATGAAAATTGGGAGTGGTTAGTAACTGATGATTGTTCATCAGATAGCACATTCATCATACTGGAAGATATTGCTAAAAATGACCCAAGAGTGAGAGTATACCACAACCCCGTTAATTCGGGAGCTGCTGTATCGAGAAATAACTCATTAAACCATGCCGCTGGTGAATTCATCGCTTTTATTGATAGCGATGATTTATGGAAACTGAATAAACTTGAAAAACAATTAGCTTTCATGACGGATGGTATCGATTTTTCTTTTACTGCGTATGATTTAATTGATGAGCAAGCTAAGCCATTAAATCAAACTGTTGATGCTAATCAATTGGGCGCATTTAGCTATGAAGATATGCTAAAGAAAAAGGCTACTTTAGGTTGTTCTACAGTGATGTTACGACGAAGTGCATTTAAAGATATATACATGCCTTTACTTCGAACAGGACAAGACTACGCGACTTGGTTAAAATTGTTAAAAACAGGTAAAAAAGCATACTTGTTAAATGATGTACTTGCCCATTACCGTATTATGCCAAATTCAATTTCAAGAAATAAATTTAAAAAAGCTAAAAGACAATGGCAAATATATAGAAAAATTGAAAAATTAAAGTTAATTCCTTCAATTATAAATTTTATTTTTTATGCTTGGCGCGCTGTATTTAGAAAATAAAGGAAAAACTGAAGTAACTATTCAGCGAGGTTCAGTCATATCCACCGGTTTACCCCCCATCATCCTTCATAAAATCAGGGCGCTCATCATTGAAAAGTAACGTGAGTGCCTGAGTAGCTGATACACCATGCTTTCGACAGGTTGACACACAGGGGGCATGTCCTTGATAGAGCATAAACATCGGTGTTGATACGCAGTGCAGCCAATGACCCTTACTCGCGATATTGATCCCTGTTTCATCTACATGAAGCAGGGCCTCGCTAGGCAACTTACCGATTAACCAGGCATCAAAGTCGATCGGCGACACCGAGGGGCCTACCCTCATCACTAGTACAACATGGCATCACAGCATCCTGCTGTTCTGCCTTCTTGGCACACCGACAACTACCTTGAAAAACACCGGGGTCAATGCACCCCACAAGGCTCAACCCTCCCGCCCCAACACCCGTTTTTCCACCAACATAGCAGTGGAACCCGCCACCGAGGCGGGCATGGCGATGAGGTTGATGATCGGGGTGATGGTTGCCAGGGTGCTGGCGGCACCGAAGCCGAGGGTGAGCAGGCGCTCTTTACCTAGAAGGGTGCGTTGTTGGCTGAAGTTGATGCAGTGATTGCCAAGGTGGTAGTCGCAATATTCCAACGCGAGCATCCAGGCGCTAAAGATAAACCACAGTATGGGGGCAAACAGGTTGAGTCCGGGGATCAAGAACAGGATTCCCAGTGGGATGGCGAATTTGGCGAAGTAGCCAATTTTAATCAACTCGTTGCCGATGGCTTTGGGGGCCTCTTTTAGTGCGCCGCGCCAGTTGAAGCTCTCTGTTGGTTGAGATTTTCCGGTGAGGTGGCGCTCGACCGCTTCGGCCAGAAGGGTATTGAAGGGGGCGGCGATAATGTTGGCGAGTAGGGCAACAAGGAAGAAGACCAAGATAAGTGCCGTTAGCATGAGCAGCGGCCACATCAGCCAGTTCAACCACTGTAACCAGCTTGGTAGTTGTTGCAGTGTCCAGTCAATCAGCCCACCGACTTGCCCGATAGCCAGAATCAGTGCCAGACCAAACAGCAGTACGTTGATGACCATGGGGACGATCACATAGGGGAAGATCCCTTTTTTGGGTAGCAGTGCCAGCCCGCGTAATAGATAACCCGCACCACTGATTGCTTTAATCATGTTTTAATTCTCCGACAATGCCTTTGAGAGCCAGCAGTGCACTGCCATAGGCGGCTTCTTGCTGTCTCGCTTCACAAAATTCTATTTTTAATTGCTGTTGGCGTATTGTTTGCCATTGGCGGTTATTGGCTCCACCACCGGCACTTCTAATGGTGATGGGGTAGGGCGCGCCTAGTTCGGCCAGGCGTTGATAAGCCTGATGTTCAATCTGTGACATTCCTTCCAATAACCCCTGTAAAAATTGTACATCGTCTGTGGGGCGGGGTCCGACTCGCGGCGCTAGTTTTGGGTCACAGAGCGGGAAGCGTTCGCCGGGGCTGAGTAGTGGGTAATAGTCTAGCCCGGTTGGTATTTCTGGTTTGATCTGGGCACTGAGCGTGGCCAGTTGTTGATCGTCAAAATAGTGTCGTAAAACACGGCCACCACTGTTGGAGCTACCGCCCACCAGCCAGTAATTACCCAGTGGTTGGCTGTAGATGCCAAATTGGGGTGCAAACACTGGCCATGCAGAGACTACTTTCATCACCATGGTTGAGCCGAGTGAGGTGACCGCTTCGCCTATTTGATCTGCGCCGGTGGCGATGAAGGCGGCGGTGCTGTCGGTGGTGCCAGCGATAATCTGGGTATTGGGGTTAAGCTCAAACCGTGCGGCAATGGTATTGCTGATGGTGCCCATGCTGTGACCCGGCAGGTAGACCTTGGGTAGCCACTCACGGAGCACACCGAGGTGACCCATCCAGTCGGGCCATTGTCGTTTGATCGGATCGTAGCCGAGTTTCAGGCTGTTGTTGATGTCACTGCGGTCGAAGCGGTCACTGAGTTGGCCGACAATCCAGTCGGCCTGATGACAGACATGGCGGACGTTTTCGGTGGGCAGACAGCGTTGTAACCACAGCAACTTGGCCAGCCCTGACGTGGGGCCGTGGGCGGCGCTCTGCTCGGACACAATGCGCTCCATTCGCTCGGCTTCAGCATTGGCGCGAGCATCGTTGTACATCAGCGCCGGGCCGATGGGGTTGCCCTGTGCATCGCAGAGCAGCAGGGTGCCGGAGGTGCCATCAATCGCCATGGCGGCCACCTGTTGCGCGGGAATCTGTTGAAACAACTGGCTCAGAGTCTGGCCGACTGCTTGCCACCAGAGGTGTGGCTCTTGCTCGAAGCCGTCGCCTTTTTGAATTGGCTCTGGCATCTCACAGCGTGCTTCACCCTGAATTTGACGCTCTGCATCAATCGCTATTGCCCGACAGCCGGAGGTGCCGAGGTCAACGCCAACAAAAAGAGCTTTGCTGCTCATGTTATGGGCACCTCTAAAAATAGTGACCTTTTGGTGAGAGCAAGGAAGCGCTGCGCATAGAACCTCAGTGTATAAGGGATACATGAGGATTCGAGCACGGAGCTATCGCCGAAAAAGTGCATTTTTAGCGGTGCTTTTATGGCAGTGTGACCGGGATTGGTGCAACCCACTCAGGATCCCGATGTTCAGCAACTACCGTGGTGTAGATTCCACCGCGCACACCAAATTCGGCGGTCAGGCGCATGAAGCGGGGCTTGCACGCGGCAACCAGATCACTCAGGATTTCATTGGTGACCTTTTCATGGAATGCACCTTGATCACGGAAAGCCCAGACGTAAATTTTGAGTGATTTCAGCTCAATACATTGTTGATCCGCGACATAGTCAATAAACAGCTCAGCAAAATCGGGCTGGCCGGTCTTTGGGCAGAGGCAGGTGAATTCAGGGCAGCGAATGCGAATGGTGTAATCGCGCTCTGGGTTTGGGTTGTCAAAGGTTTCAAGTTCTTTACTGGGTTGGCTAGGCATAAATCGGTCTCTGTGGTAATTTGTGGCGAAATGCTCTAAACCGGGCATCTTACCCTAATCCCCAGATAGAAACACGTATGCTATGCAAGCTCTTGATTCCACAGTAAAACAAAAAATAGCCGCCGAACCAATGGGTGCGACTAATATTTTTAATTTCACTGTGAAACCAATATCTTACATATCATCTCGCCTTTCTACCTGGGGATCAGGGTTTTGCTCTTCTTTGACGATTTTTCCATTTTGAATAAATAATTAATGCGTCTCACCAAGATCAAACTTGCGGGTTTCAAATCTTTTGTTGATCCCACCACGATTCCGCTCCCCAGTAATCTGGTCGGCATTGTCGGCCCCAATGGCTGTGGTAAATCCAATGCGATTGATGCGGTGCGCTGGGTGATGGGCGAAAGCTCGGCTAAAAACCTGCGTGGTGAGGCGATGAGTGATGTCATCTTTAATGGCTCATCCGGTCGCAAGCCGGTTGGCCAAGCCGTGGTGGAGATGATCTTTGACAACAGCGCAGGGCGTGTCGGCGGGCAATACAGCCACTACAGTGAAATTTCAGTCAAACGCTTGGTGGGTCGCGATGGGCAGTCCCGTTATTACCTCAACGGCAGCAAGTGCCGTCGCCGCGATATTACCGACCTTTTTTCCGGCACCGGTTTAGGCCCGCGCAGCTACTCGATTATTGAACAGGGGATGATTTCACGTTTGGTTGAAGCGCGGCCTGAGGAGTTAAGGGTTTTCCTCGAAGAGGCGGCGGGCATCTCCAAATATAAAGATCGCCGCCGTGAGACGGAAAACCGCATACGCCATACCCGTGAAAATCTTGAACGCCTGGATGACCTGCGTAACGAGTTGGCGCGGCAGATTGAACACCTGCAACAGCAGGCAACAACCGCAGAACAGTTTAAAACCCTCAAAGAGCAGCAACGCTACGCAACCGGGCAGTTGCATATGCTGCACTGGCGTCAGCTGGATGATGAGTGTCGCACGGTGGAGGTGCGTGTTGCTGAAGGTGAGACAGCGATTGATCAGGTGGTGGTGGCCCAGCAGCGTGTTGAAGCCGAGATTGCCGCTTTGCACCGCGCATTCCACCACCAGAGTGAGCAGATTAATGAGCTTCAAGGGCATTTTTACGCTTACGGTGCCGACATGGCCGCTATTGAGCAGAGCATTCAACACAGTGTTGCACAGGCAGAGCAGTGGCAGTTGGCGCGGGCAACACAGCAACGTAATGAGCAGGCGCTCAGGGAGCATCTGCTGGCAGACCGGCAAAAAGCCGACGCTTTGCAGGTGAGTTTGACTGCCAGTGAGACGCAGCAGCTTGAACAACGTGCATTAAGTGACGTGTGCAGCGCAACGCTGGCCAGAGCTGAAGAGGCGATGCACGACTGGCAACGGGAGTGGGCGCTGTTTAACCCGCGTGTACATGCAGCTGAAAAACAGTTGGCACTGGCACAAGTTCAGCAGCAACAGCAAGCGACTTTGATGGCTCAGTATCACGGGCAGTTGCAGCGTCTGGATGATGAGTTGGCCGCGCTCAATGTGGATGAGCTGTTACAGGCGGTGGCGACTCAAACCCAAAAACAGGCGCAGCAAACCCAGCAGTTCGAGGCCATTGTGGCGCGGCGTGATAGCCTGCAATCACAACTCCAGCCACAGCGGGAGGCCAATCTAAAATTGGCAGATCAGCTAGATCGCCAGCGCAATAAAATACAGCAATTGAACGGACAAAAAGCCTCACTTGAGGCATTGCAGCAAGCGGCACTTGGTGGAGAACAAGCGCAGCTAACCCAGTGGTTGGAAAGTGCGGGCCTTGATAACACGCCGCGCCTTGCCCAGCGGCTGGCGGTGACACCCGGCTGGGAGTGTGCGGTTGAGTGCGTGCTGGGGTTTTATCTCGAATCGCTCTGTGTGGATGATCTTGATTCACTGGCAGCAGATTTGGCGGAGTTGGAGAATATTTCGCTGACGCTGTTTGAGACGACGGCCCTACCGCTGGAAAAGAGCCTGGATAATCCTCGGTTGCTGGATCAGGTGCAGGCCGAATGGTCACTGCAAAGTGTGATGGGGAGTGTCTATATTGCTGATGACCTTGCACAGGCGCTAACCCAGCGGCATCAACTTGCCGCCCATGAGTCATTGATTACCCAGGAGGGTGTCTGGTTGGGGGCCGACTGGCTGCGGGTGTGGCAGCCCTCGGATGAAAAGGCGGGGGTGTTGCAGCGTGAGCAGCAGTTGCGTGAGCGGGTGGTTGAGTTGCAGCGGCTTGAACAAGAGCGAGCGTTGACGGAAGCGCAACATCAGAAAGGAGAGGGAGCACTTCAGGCGTTAGAGGCGGAGCGCGAGTCACAACAGCGTGAATATAACCAGGTGCACCATCAGTTAGCTGAAGTGAGCAAGCGGTTGAATACATATCAACTTCAGCTTGCCCAGGCCCAGGAGCGCACTCAGAAAATCAAACAGGAATATGAGCGGATGAGTGAACAGCTTGCCACTGCCACCACCGCACATGAACAGGCCGAGGAGCAGCGCCGTGATGCCCAGTGCTCAATTGAGCAGCTGGATCATCAACGTGAGAAATTATCGGCAACACGTGAGCAACGACAACAAGCGTTGAGTGATGCCACAGAAAAGCAAAAATCTGCCCAGAAAAGTGCTCACGAGCTGGCGTTGGCTATGCAATCAATGCGTGCCACCAGAGAGGCGCTGGAGCAGGGGATAGCGCGCAGTGAAAATCAGCTTGAGCAGTTAACCGCACAACGCAGCGCACTGGATAAGGAGCAACAGCAGGCGGATAAGTTAAGCGAGCTTAACGCTTCATTGGATGAAAAACGGGTGCTGCGTACTGCGGAGGAGTCCGCATTGGTGGCAGCCCGTGCCGAAGTGGCGGAGGTTGAGACGACACTCGGTGATAAAAATGCACAGCGGGCAAAAATCGAGCGCCAGTTGCAGAAAAAACGTCATGGCCTGGAAACCTTGCGCCTGAAAGCCCAGGCCCTACAGGGGCACCGCCAGAGCTTGCTGGAAAAAATCAACGAGACCGGCTACGCCTTTCCGCAACTGTTTGATGAGGTAGGTGAATCGGTAGACGAGTCTTTTCTTCAGCAGAGACTCGCCACCATCGAATATGAGATTCAGCAGCTTGGGCCGATTAACCTGGCGGCAATTAGTGAGTATGAAACCCACGCCGAGCGCCAGCGTTATTTGAATGAGCAGCAGCAGGATCTTTTCGATGCCCTGACAACCCTCACCTCGGCAATCGCAAAGATTGATCGTGAGACACGTGCCCGGTTTAAAGAGACCTTTAATGAGGTAAACTCCGGTTTGCAGCAGAGTTTCCCCAAACTGTTTGGCGGTGGCCACGCCTCGCTTGAACTGACTGGGGATGATCTGTTGAGTGCCGGGGTCACGGTGATGGCATCGCCCCCCGGTAAGCGAAACAGCACCATTCACCAGCTCTCAGGTGGTGAGAAGGCGTTAACGGCGGTGGCGCTGGTATTTGCCATTTTCGAGCTAAATCCCGCGCCGTTTTGTCTATTGGATGAGGTGGATGCGCCACTGGATGAGGCAAATGTTGAGCGTTTCTGTAAAATGGTTGAATCGATGTCGGATCGGGTGCAGTTTATCTTCGTCACCCACAACAAAACGACCATGGCGATGGCGCAACAGCTGAATGGAGTTACCATGTCGGAACCGGGTGTTTCGCGTCTGGTGGCGGTGGATATTAAAGCGGCCCATGAACTGGCTTCACCGGCATGATGTACATCACGCTTTCAGTGGCAATAATTAACAGAGGATTTTAGGTGTGGATTCATTACGCATCAGTTTGATTGTTATCGGCATTATTATTTTGCTGGCGCTCTTTTATGGCAATAAATTCATCGCCAAATGGCGAGCGTTGCAACAACCTACCCGCAAAATCCCGCCGTTTGATCAGTCAACCCCACAGGATCAAGCGGATGATTGGGAGGTTATTCCGGTTAAATCCAGTGATAAGCCACCATCGACACCGGCAGCCACAGAGGTTGCTGATGCCGCGCCGCCAGTGACGGATGATCGGGAGGCAGAGGCGGTGATCGAAAACAGTACCGAGGTGACAATGGCTGAAAAAGTACTCGCTGATGAATCCAGTGAAAAACCCGCCGCTACACCGGCAATACCTGCGGTTATCGCCCTGCATATTGTGGCGAAAGAGGGTGAATTTATCGGGGCAGAACTGGTTAAATCCGCCAACCTCACCGCCATGCGCTATGGCGAAATGGGGATTTTTCACTTTTTAGGCGTAACCAGCGGCGCGGTGACTTTCCGCATGGCCAATATGCTGGAGCCGGGAACCTTTGACCTGGAAAACCTGAATGGATTTACCACCCCCGGGGTGCTGATCTTTATGGAGAGTGAGCAACAGGATGATCTGACAAGCTCAGTGAACAGCATGCTGAAAGTGGCACGGAGCATTTGTGAACGGCTGGATGGCCAGTTGTGCGATGGCCGTCGTCAACCCATGAACAGCAAGCAGTTAGAACGCTGGAAAACCGACCTTTTGAGCAGCTAGATTACGATGTCACTATGAAACCACCGCAAGAAACTATCTCGCAAGTGAACACCCTGCGAGAGCAGATCGATTATCACAACGAACGTTACTATGTCTATGACGACCCGGAAGTGCCGGATGCGGAGTATGACCGGCTGTTTGCCGAGCTGCTCTCCCTTGAGCAGCAGTACCCGGAGCTGGTTACCTCGAGTTCACCCACCCAGCGGGTGGGTGGTGCACCTTTGAGTGAATTCAGCCAGATTCAGCACCAGGTGCCGATGCTCTCATTGGCCAACGCCTTCAGTGAAAAAGAGGTGGCAGAGTTTGATCGTCGCGTCCGTGACGGGGTGAAAAAGGCACAAGTGAGCTACGCCGCAGAACCAAAGTTGGATGGTTTAGCGATCAGCTTGCTCTATCGTGATGGTGAATTGCAACAGGCCGCCACCCGGGGTGACGGGACGATTGGTGAAGATGTCACCCTCAATGTACGCACCATAAAATCGATCCCTTTGCGGCTGCGTAACAGCGGCTACCCCTCAACACTGGAAGTGCGGGGTGAGGTGTTTATGCCGAAAGCCGATTTTGAGGCTCTGAACCGGCAGCAACTGACCCGGGAAGAGAAGCCGTTTGCCAATCCACGCAATGCCGCCGCCGGTTCACTGCGACAGCTTGACCCGCGCATTGCCGCCTCCCGGCCACTGGCCTTCTACTGTTATGGCGTTGGTCAGGTTGAGGGGGGCAGTCTGGCCACCACGCATGTGGAGATTCTCAAACAGTTGCGGCACTGGGGGCTGCCGATGAGCCCAGAGGTGGCGGTGGTCGATGGATTACCAGGGTCTCTTGATTATCACCAGAAAATTCTGCAACAGCGTGATCAGCTGCCCTATGAGATAGATGGTGTGGTCTACAAAGTGAATGACCTGGCCCAGCAGCAACAGCTCGGCTTTGTAGCGCGTGCGCCGCGCTGGGCCATGGCGCATAAATTCCCCGCCCAGGAGGAGATGACCCAACTGCTGGCGATTGATGTTCAGGTGGGGCGCACCGGCGCACTTACTCCAGTTGCCCGGCTGGATCCGGTTCACGTGGGGGGTGTGGTTGTCACTAATGCGACACTGCATAATGAAGAGGAGATTCATCGCAAAGATGTGCGGGTGGGCGATACGGTGATCGTGCGCCGTGCCGGGGATGTGATTCCCGAAGTGGTACGCCCGGTTGTGAGTCGGCGTAAGAGTAATTTACCGCGCTATGAGATGAAAAAAGAGTGCCCGGTGTGTCAGTCCGAAGCAGTGAAGGATGATGGCATGGCGGTGTGGCGCTGCTCGGGTGGTCTTTTTTGTGACGCACAACGGAAAGAGTCGATAAAACATTTTGTCTCACGCCGTGCGATGAACATTGATGGCCTGGGTAGCAAACTGGTTGAGCAGTTGGTTGATAAGCAGCTAATCAACGATGCGGCGGATCTCTATCACCTGACCACGGAGCCGCTCGCCTCTTTGGAGCGCATGGGCGAAAAGTCAGCCAAAAAAACCATTGATGGCATCGAAAAAAGTAAATCTACCCAGTTTGCAAAATTCCTGTTTGCCCTGGGAATGCCCTCGGTGGGTGAAGAGACCGCCAAGGTACTGGCCGAGCACTTTAAAACCCTGCCGGCACTGATGGGTGCCACGCTGTCGAACTATATTATCAAAAAAGGGGTTAAGGGGGTTGGCCCTAAATCGGCACAGAAAATCGCGGATTTCTTTAATGATGAAGCAACGGTTGCTCACTATCAGGCAGCCGGTTTTGTGTCCTGGGACAGCATCAAAATAGCGGGTGTTTCACAATCTGCCCTGCTGGCGGTGCGTGAGGCTTTTGAGGAGGCGCAGTTATTCGCGGGTGTTGAGGCGGCAGATTTTGAGAATAAAAGTGTTGTCATGATACCGGGCATTGGTGAATTGACCGCCAAAAGTATCATCGCCTTTTTCAAGCAAACGCATAACCGTGAGGTGATTGAGAAGCTGTTGGCCGCCGGTATTCACTGGCCGACTATTGAGCAAAAGTTAGCCGGAGAGCGGCCACTGGCTGGTCAGACGGTGGTACTTACCGGCACGCTGTCGCAGATGCCCCGTGATGAGGCGAAGCGCCAACTGCAAGATTTGGGGGCCAAGGTCGCCTCCAGTGTGTCGAAAAAAACCAGTTTTGTGGTGGCCGGTGCCGATCCCGGCTCCAAGGTGGAGAAGGCGATTCACCTGGGTGTTGAGGTTAAAGATGAGCAGGGGTTGCTGGCGTTGTTGTGCGCTTCTGAAAATTGATATTTTCAGAAGCGCCTTTTCCCCTGATCATGATCTAAGACGATAACCGCTGTTAAATATCCAGCGAATAACCGCCAGACAGCTCAACATGAAAAAAATCGTCATGCCGAAACTGATGACCACGTTGACATCGGAGATGCCGTAGAAGCTCCAGCGAAAACCACTGATGAGGTAGACCACCGGATTAAACAGGCTGATGGTTTGCCAGGGTTCGGGCAGCATCTCGATGGAGTAGAAGGCACCGCCTAAGAAGGTGAGCGGGGTGATCACCATCAGCGGGATAATTTGTAGCTGCTGAAAGTCATTGGCCCAAAGTCCAATGATGAAACCCAGTAGACTGAAGGTGATGGCGGTGAGCAGCAGAAAAGCTAACATCCACACTGGATGGGCAATTTCGTAGTCAACAAACAGCCGCGCAGTGAGCAGGATCAACAGGCCGAGGATCACCGACTTGGAGGCCGCAGCCCCCACGTAGCCCAGTACAATTTCGATGGCGGATGCCGGGGCGGTGAGTATCTCGTAAATGGTGCCGGAAAACTTGGGGAAGTAGATGCCAAAGGAGGCGTTGGAGACGCTGATGCTCAGTAGCGACAGCATCACCAGACCGGGGATGATGAAGGCTCCGTAGCCGATACCATCAATCTCACCCATGCGAGCACCAATGGCTGCGCCAAACACCACAAAGTAGAGCGAGGTGGAGAGTATCGGTGCGGCGATGCTCTCCATCAACGTGCGCCAGGCACGGCTCATTTCAAAAATGTAGATGGCACGAATGGCGTAGTAGTTCATCCTAAAATCCTCATGCTTTCTCTTTCACCAAATTGACAAAGATATCTTCCAGAGAGCTTTCGCTGCTGTGAAGGTCTTTGATTTCGATTTTCTGTTCACTGAGTTGGCGTAACAACTCAGAAATACCGTTGTCTTGTTGTTGGGTGCCGTAGGTGTAGGTCAATGTGTGTCCATTTTCTGACAGTGCAAGCGAGTCGGGTTCGAATGTGTCAGGCAGGTGGCTTAATGGTTCTCGCAGGGTGAGTGTCAATTGTTTGCTGCCGAGGCTGTCCATCATTTTGGTTTTCTCTTCTACCACGATCAGCCGCCCCTTATTGATAATGCCGATACGGTCGGCCATCTCTTCAGCCTCTTCTATATAATGAGTGGTGAGAATAATGGTCACGCCGCTGTCGCGCAGTTGCCGTACCATCTGCCACATATCCCGGCGCAGCTCCACATCGACCCCGGCGGTGGGTTCATCCAGAAAAAGAATCTGTGGCTCGTGGCACAGCGCTTTGGCGATGAGCACTCGGCGCTTCATGCCACCGGAGAGGGTGATGATCATCGCGTTGCGTTTATCCCACAGGGAGAGATCACGCAGCACCTTTTCGATATAGGCGGCATTGGGTGGCTTGCCAAACAGCCCCCGGCTGAAATTAAGGGTGCTTAATACCGTTTCGAATGCGGCGGTGGAGAGCTCCTGCGGCACCAGACCGATCATTGCGCGTGCGGCACGAAATTCCTTTTGAATATCGTGTCCATCCACCGATACGCTCCCTTCATTTTGGGTGACAAGACCACAAATAATGCCAATAAGCGTGGTTTTTCCCGCACCATTGGGGCCGAGTAAGGCAAAGATCTCACCCCGTTGTATCTCCAAGTTGATCTCACTGAGCGCCTGTTGGCCAGAGGCGTAGGTTTTGGTGAGATTACTGATTGAGATGATCGGTTTCACAAAAAATCCTTATCTAAAGGTGAAATGGAATCTTATCTGATTTTTGAGTGGTTCGGCTACACGTAGGAGCAAGATAAACCCCTGGGGTATTTGTTTCGCCATCTGAAGATGGCTCCTACAATTTTTTATCAGGCCTGATGGTCAAATGACAATCGTTTGGTATCGCTCAAAACGAAGGGTATCAGACCAGTAATCGACCGGTAGACCCGCCTTGAGTTTGAGTTGAGCGACAAACTGCTGCTGCGTTGGTAGTGACTCCCATACCGAGGGCAGGAAGGTCGCCCGGTGGCGACCATCTTGCAAAATAAGCCCATCAATACCGGGGCGTAGTTGGTGCAGTAGCTCCGTCTCATCTTTTACCGGCAAGGGTTCTGGAGGGGTAAGCAGTGAGATGTGGATCTGTAGTTCACTCAGCTCATCTGTTTGTAGTGGGGTAAAGCGGGGGTCACGAAATGCTGCGGCAAAGGCATTTTCCGCAATATCGACCACCAGTGGCCGGTAGGCTTCCAGCGTGCCGATACAGCCTCGCAGCCTGTTCTGTTTTTCCAGAGTCACAAAGCTGGCCCCGGCTTGTTGCAGCGCTTTCGGGTATTCAGCGGGTTTGATCGGGAGTGGTTGGCGGTAGTCCAAACCATGTGTAATGGACTCTCTGGCCAGTGATAGCAGCAGCTTGTCATACTGTTTGTCTAACTCAAGCTTATTGTAAAGCATAGGCACCATATCCGACGACGCGATCTTTGCTACCAGCAGTATCGCCCGAATTACGTTGATCGAGAGTGACAGCATGCAGCCCGTGCTGCCTGGCCGCATTTAACAGGCCGATAATGGCTGCTCTTCCACAGGCTTGTCGCGGCTCAATCTGTTGGCTATCCAGATCTTCAATCGCTTGGCTGGTGGCCAGGTCAAGTGCCTGCGCTTCCGAATAAGGGAGGTAGTGGCTCAGATCTGAACTAATCACGATCAATGTTTCATCACCGCCCCACAGCTGCTCTAAAACTTCACTCACCTCATCGGCACTGGCATCACCAACCACCAGTGGCAGCAGGCTGAAGTGCCCCAGTGTGCGTTGTAAAAAAGGGATCTGCACTTCCAGGCTGTGTTCGTGTTGGTGGGCTTGCTCCAGATGGTTTACCTGGGGGAGGTTTTTGATCAGTGCCAGATCCGTTTTGTTGAGTTTGACAGCACCCAATGGGGTGAGGAAGAAATTGGCCTCACTATACGCCAGTCCGTGAAATGCCACGTAGTGAGAGGGCCCCAGCAATATGACGCGACTGATCATATCGCTCATGCAGTGGAGGCTACTGTAAGCGATGGCGGCGACGGATCCTGAGTAAATGTAGCCTGCGTGGGGTGCGATCAAAGCCTTGGGTTGACCGAGATGAATGGGACTGAGGGCCAGGAATTCATCAACCATTAGTGCCAGCTTACGTGGATCTTCGGGGTAGAATTTTCCCGCAACTGCCGGTTCTCTGTACATTTCCATATTGTCATCCTTGTTATTACGACCATACTTAATCTTGTTTGAAGATTTTTTAAAACTTTCCTAAGCATAGCAGTGCTTGGCCGCTTTAAGGGCACCCTGGAGGTGTAATATGGCAACAACAGAAATTGATCAAGATGCAATTGACCACGCGTGGCCAACTCACTACTGGCATCCATTGGCGGATGGTCGGGTGCAGTGCGACCTCTGCCCGCGTTTTTGTCAGTTGAAGCCGGGGCAGCGCGGCTTCTGTTTTGTGCGCGCCAATGTGGGTAATGCCATTGTTCTGACCACCTATGGTCGCTCAAGTGGTTACTGTATTGATCCGATTGAGAAGAAGCCGCTCAACCACTTTCTACCCGGCACCCCGGTACTCTCGTTTGGCACTTCAGGTTGTAATCTCGCCTGTAAATTTTGCCAGAATTGGGACATCAGCAAATCCCGTGAAATCGACACGCTGGCAGATGCCGCCTCGCCTGAATTAATCGCCCGTGCTGCGGTGGCACTTAACTGCCGCAGCGTCGCTTACACCTATAACGACCCAGTGATCTTTCATGAATATGCGATTGATGTGGCCCAGGCGTGTGCCGAGCACGGCATAAAGTCAGTCGCAGTGAGTGCAGGTTATGTGTGTGAAGCGCCTCGTGCCGCTTTTTATAACCATATCGATGCGGCCAATATTGACCTTAAATCGATGAGTGAATCGTTCTATCACAAACTGACCGGCGGCCACTTGCAAACGGTTCTGGAGACCATCCAGTACATTCATCATGAAACCGATGTATGGCTGGAGCTCACCACGCTACTGATTCCAGGTGAAAATGATTCAGATCAGGCACTGCAACAGCTGACACAGTGGGTGTTAGAGCAGTTGGGGCCTGATGTGCCGCTACACTTTAGCGCCTTTCACCCCGACTTTAAAATGATGGATACGCCATCAACTCCCTTCAAAACACTGCAAAGGGCACGCAAAATCGCACTCGATAATGGCCTGCACTATGTCTATACCGGCAACGTACACGATAAGGCTGGGGAGAGCACCTATTGCCACCACTGTGGTGAGCTGTTGATCGGCCGTGACTGGTACCAGCTCTCTGAGTGGAATCTAACCTCGCTGGGATATTGTCAATTTTGTGATACCCCCTGCGCCGGTCGTTTTGAGGCGCAACCGGGTGACTGGGGGGCGAAACGTCAGGTGGTGGATTTGAGCCACTTTTAACCGCTTGCCCGTTGAGTTATTCACCCGAATATCGAGGTGTTTTTTAAGTTCAGCAAAATCTGGGTTAGAATGTCCGCCTTTCCAATATTGCTCAAGGTTACCCATGAGAGAAAAGGCAAAAATAATTTACACGCTGACCGATGAAGCTCCCGCGTTAGCAACCTACTCACTTCTGCCGATTGTAAAGCGCTTTGCCAGTGAGGCAGATGTTCTCATCGAAACCCGCGACATCTCTCTGGCGGGGCGGATTATTGCCAACTTCCCCGACTATTTAGAGCCACAACAACGTATTGAGGATGCCCTTTCCGAGCTGGGTGAGCTGGCCAAAACCCCGGCTGCAAATATCATCAAACTGCCCAATATCAGCGCCTCTGTGCCGCAGTTGATGGCGGCAATTGAGGAGCTGCAAGCACGGGGCTATGCCATACCTGACTATCCGGCCAACCCCCAAAATGATGAAGAGCAGGCTACCAAAAGCTGCTACGCCAAGATATTGGGCAGTGCGGTAAACCCGGTACTGCGTGAGGGCAACTCAGACCGCCGTGCCCCCGCTTCGGTCAAAAACTTTGCCAAGAAAAATCCACACAGCATGGGGGCCTGGTCGGCAGACTCAAAATCCCAAGTGGTGCACATGTCAGAAGGGGACTTCTACGGCTCTGAAAAGTCCGTAACTGTCACACAAGCGGGTGGTTTTAAAATTGAGTTTGTTGCCGAAGATGGCACTGTCAGTGAACTTAAAGGTCACTCCCCGCTGCTGGCAGGCGAGGTAATTGACACGGCGGTCATGAGTAAAAAGGCACTCAGTCGCTTTTTGAATCAGGCGATGGAAGAGGCGAAAGCAGAGGGTATTCTCTTCTCACTGCACCTGAAAGCGACCATGATGAAGGTCTCTGACCCGATTATTTTCGGCATCGCCGTCACGGTATTCTTTAAAGCGGTATTTGATAAACATGCACCGTGTTTTGCCGAACTGGGGATCAACCCCAATAACGGACTGGGTGATGTTTATAACAAAATTCAATCCCTGCCCGCTGAAAAACAGGCCGAAATTGAAGCTGATCTGGCCGCAGTAATGGACAGCAAATCCGAGATCGCCATGGTAGATTCCGATAATGGCATTACCAATTTTCACGTACCGAGTGACGTGATTATCGATGCCTCAATGCCCGCGATGATTCGCAGCGCAGGCATGATGTGGAATAGCGCAGGCAAGCCACAGGATACCCTAGCGGTGATTCCGGATCGCTGCTACGCCGGTATCTACCAAGAGACCATCAATTTCTGTAAAACCCACGGCGCGTTTGACCCCGCCACCATGGGCACCGTGCCCAATGTGGGGCTGATGGCGCAAAAGGCGGAAGAGTACGGTTCCCACGACAAAACCTTCCAGGTCAGTGGTAACGGCTGTGTGCGGGTTATTGATGAAAACGGTCAGCTGCTGATGGAACAGGCGGTTGCCGAGGGCGATATTTTTCGCATGTGCCAAGTGAAAGACGCACCGATTCAGGATTGGGTAGCACTGGCAGTCAAGCGAGCCAAGGCAAGTCAGACCCCGGCGGTTTTTTGGCTGGACGAAAAACGTGCCCACGATGCAGAGATGATCAACAAGGTGAAACGTTATCTGGCAGAGCAGGATACCGATGGCCTGGATATTCAGATTATGTCGCCGCAAGAGGCGATTCGCTTTACCCTGGCACGCATCAAACAGGGGCAGGACACCATTTCGGTCACAGGTAACGTACTGCGCGACTATCTCACCGATCTGTTCCCGATTCTGGAACTGGGTACCTCGGCAAAAATGCTCTCTATTGTACCGCTGATGAATGGTGGTGGCCTATTTGAAACCGGCGCGGGCGGCTCCGCCCCCAAACATGTTCAACAACTGCTGAAAGAAAACCACCTGCGTTGGGACTCACTGGGCGAATTTCTCGCCCTGGCAGCCTCCCTAGAGCACCTGGCGGTCACCTTTAGCAACCCCAAAGCACAGGTGTTGGCCGATACGCTGGATCAAGCAACGGGTCGCTTTCTGGACAGCAACAAATCACCCTCACGCAAGGTCGGCGAGCTGGATAACCGTGGCAGCCACTTCTACCTGGCAATGTACTGGGCCGAAGCACTCGCCAGCCAGAGCAGCGATACTGAACTTCAAACCCACTTCAAGCCACTGGCCGAAGCACTTGCCCGGGATGAAAAGAAGATTATTACTGAGCTGAATGAAGTGCAGGGTCGAGCAGTGGCGTTAGGTGGTTACTTTTTTCCAGATGCTAAAGCAACTACTAAAGTAATGCGGCCAAGTAATTGTTTAAATAATATTTTTTATAAAATTTAGCCCAGGTATTTCATGAATTTTCGCAAAAATCGCGCAGATATTGGTTTCACAGGGAAATTCATGAAAATGCCCCATTGCATGATTTTTTAGTGAGATAGCCCTTATGTGCGGTATTTGTGGTGAGTTACGTTTAGATAGTCGCCAGCCTGATTTAGGGCTGCTAAACAACATGTTAGCCCAGATTGCACGGCGTGGGCCGGATCACAGCGGCAGCTATTCGGATGGTCCTTTGGCGCTGGGGCATCGACGGCTTTCGGTTATTGATCTCTCTGAGCGTGCCAATCAGCCGATGGTTGATCCTGAGCTGGGTTTGGCGATGGTCTTTAACGGGGCAATTTACAACTATCCCGAGCTGCGTAAAGAGCTGCAAGGCAAGGGGTATCAGTTTTTCAGCAGCGGTGACAGTGAGGTGATTCTCAAAGCCTTCCATGCCTGGGGTGAACAGTGTGTTGCACGCCTGCATGGCATGTTCGCATTTGCGATTTGGGATCTACGCAAAAAAACGCTGTTTCTGGCCCGTGACCGCATGGGGATTAAACCGCTCTATTTTACTCAAAACAGTCATACGTTCCGTTTTGCCTCTAATACGCAGGCACTGCTCTGTGCCCGTGATGTGGATACTTCAATTGATCCGCTTGCGCTACATAACCAGCTGACATTGCATGCGGTGGTGCCCGCGCCGCGCACTATTTTAACCGGTATTCGTAAACTGGAACCCGGCACCTCAATGACGATTAACCTCAAAGGTGAGGTGGTGAGACAGCATTATTGGCAGCTTAATGCCCAGCGCCCGGCATTGGTTCGCAGTGAGAGTGAGTGGATTGAAGCGATACATGATGCTTTGCGTTTAGCCGTAAAACGCCGGGTCGAGATTGCCGACGTGCCGGTGGGGGTGCTGCTCTCCGGTGGTCTGGACTCCAGCTTGCTGGTGGCGTTGCTGGCCGAGGCCGGGGTGAGTGACCTGAGAACCTTCTCGATCGGTTTTGATGATATTGGCGACGAAGCGGGTAGTGAATTTGAATATTCGGATCGAGTGGTTGAGCGCTATGGCACGCAACATCAAAAATACCATATCGCCAACAGTTCGGTGCTGCCACGCCTGTCTGAGGCAGTGGATTGTATGGCAGAGCCGATGGTCGGGCAGGATGCAGTTGCCTTTTATCTACTATCGGAGCAGGTTTCACAGGATGTGCGGGTGGTGCAGAGTGGCCAGGGGGCGGATGAACTGTTTGCCGGGTACTTTTGGTATCCCGAGATGCAAGCGGAGAAGGGCAGCCACCTTGAGCGGTTCCGAAAACACTACTTCGACCGCAGCCACGATGAGCTGATGGCGGCGGTTTGTCAGCAATACCAAGGAGCGGATCATACCAGTGAACTGGTGGCTGACCACCTTGCTTCACCCGGTGCCGATGAATTTTTGGATCAGGTACTGCGCTTTGATGTGAGCACCTTGATTGTGGATGACCCGGTGAAGCGGGTTGATAATATGACCATGGCCTGGGGCCTGGAGGCACGGGTTCCTTTTCTGGATCACGAGCTGGTTGAATTGGCGATGCAGATGCCGCCGCAGATGAAGTTGAAGTCCGGGGGCAAGCACCCCCTGAAAGAGATTGCACGGGCTATTCTGCCACGGGAAATTATTGATCGCCCCAAAGGTTACTTCCCGATGCCGGCACTGAAATATGTGCAGGGAGAATTTCTCGACTTTATGCGCGACATCCTTAATTCACAGGCAAGCCGTGAACGGGGGCTGTTCAAACGGGTCTATATTGATAAGCTGCTGGCCTCGCCAGAGGCTCATTTTACGCAGCTGCGTGGCAGCAAGCTATGGCACAGCGCGTTGCTGGAGTTTTGGTTGCAGCGCAATGTGGATAATGCTCGTCGATAGAGATACCGCAAACAATCAACTTGCTAATGGTGGCGGTTTTTTGCACAATAGCCGACTAAGATAGTAGGGAATAATTTGATTCTGCCTAGAATGGGCACTTATTTTGAGGATGTAATTGAATGACCGGTTTAGAGCGTATTGCAAAACAAGTGGCAGAAACCCCCGTTGTTATCTACATGAAAGGGTCGCCACAGCTCCCTTCTTGTGGTTTTTCAAGCCGTGCATCTCAGGCGCTGGCGGCGTGTGAACAGGAGTTTTCTTATGTGAACATCATCGAAGATATGGAAATTTATGAGGCGTTGCCCAAATTTGCCGACTGGCCTACTTTTCCGCAGATCTATATTAATGGTGAGCTGATTGGTGGTTGTGATATCACCCTGGAGATGTTTGAAAGCGGTGAGCTGAAAACCATGATGGAGGCGGCTAACGCAAAATCACAGGTTGAGGCTTAATCCTGGCGGTTAATCTTTGTTGTAGTGACTCTCTCTAACGGGGGAGTTACTTTCCTCTCGTAGTACCCATTTCTTAATTAAACACTACGCCCGTACTCTACGGGGTGTGTAACTTATTATTCAGCTCACCCCTGAAATTCACTATTTCAGATTATATTCCTTAAAGAAATTTCCTTTGATAACGATATTGTTGGCGCTCCTTAGTCTATTTTGGACTATGGTGTTATTGGCAGAAAAATAGGAGATTTAGGTGGGAATTAGGCGGGTAATTGCTGATTTAGGGTGGAAGAAAAAGACGCTTCTCTTCTCATCGTTTTTTATTCTGGGGATGATTGCGGTTGGCCTTGTTGGTTCATATACTATTTTGACCCAAAACAACACCATACAGCAGACACTAAAAACATCGGAATACCGAATTGATCAAGCGGTGGGTAGCCAGTTGATGTTGCTGGAGATGATGCGATCTCAGGCACAGGTGATTGCTGAGGTAGATAAAAAAGCGATTCGTTTTGCCGCAAAAGATGCACTCCGTTCTCTCTCCCTTCTGGATGAAAGTTTTCAAAATTTACAGGCTGTTTTAAAGGGCAATAAAAAGGTTGAACAGTTGCGCGAATCATTGGATCAGGTGCGTCCGGCACTGATCGAAGTGATTAAAGTAGCACGCAAAAATGATGATGCCCGTGCTATCGAGCAGAGCAAAGAGATGGGTTCACTAATGGAGCGGATTGAAGGGCTTTCGGCTGACATTGTTCAGGATGAGCGCGATGGCATGGCGTTGAAGTTGGCAGAGCTACAACAGAAAGGACGTGACACCATCATGATGCTGGCTGTTGGTATTGGCCTGTTTGTGCTGTTGTCTCTGATTGTCAGCCTGTTTGTTGCGACACAGGTCACGACACCACTTAAGCGTTTGCAGGCTTCTATGCTCGCAATGTCTGAAGGAGATCTTCAGGTGAAGCTGCTGGGGGAGAGTAAGGATGAGATTGGCCTGACGGTGAGCGCGATGCTAAAAATGAGTGAAAAGCTACATGAAACCATCAGCCAGATTGAACGAGCCGCTAATCGTGTCAGTGATGAGTCTGTCAGTATTAACCAGACGGCTGAAGGGTGCGGTCAGGCGATGGCTGAACGTCTTTCTGAGTGTGTGGAGCGGGTGCGTGAGCAGAGTGAAAATGCGATCAATCACAGTGACCTTGTGGTTGAGCATATTTCGCAGGCTGAAGAGGCGGTTACTCACTCGGCAACCACCTCTCAACACGTTAGCTCGCTGGTCAGCGATAGCATGAAAGGCTTTGAAACGTTTCAAGATGATATGCGTGATGCGGTGCAGATGACGGCTAATCTCTCTCAAGCGACAACCAAAATATCGACGATCACTGAGTCCATCCAACACATTTCAGGGCAGACCAATCTACTGGCACTGAATGCGGCTATTGAAGCGGCTCGCGCCGGAGAGCATGGCCGTGGTTTTGCGGTGGTGGCCGATGAGGTACGAAACCTGGCTAATGATACTGAAGAGTTTGCTCGGGAGATTGCCAGCTTGGTGGATGGTGTCTCCAGTAACGTGGAGCAGACCAATAAAAAGCTCCTGAGTGTGGAGCAAGAGGCGCTAACCAACATCGCCAGCCTGCAAGAGGTGGTCACTGAAACAGAATCAAGCCACACTCAAATATCATCGGTTCACACAACAATGCAGCAGATGTTTGATGTTATTAATCAGCAGCGGGCGGTATTGAACGGGTTTGATGATTCGGTACAGCAGCTTGAGTCGCTTAGCCTTGATGGTAAACAACAGACCGAGAGCTTGCGCCTAACCGCCAACGCAATGATGAGTGCGGCAGATGAGCTGCGAAATATTGTTCGTACGTTTAAGTTATAAATAGTCAGTGATTTACAGAGTGAGGATAAACAAATGGTATCAATGAAAAATCTGTTTTGTATTGCAATAATGGCGATGCTGGGCGTGAGTAGTAGTGCAGTGGCGGATAAATCTGATTATTTAATGCCGGAAATGGCACCTGCGCCCAAGGATAATCAAACCACCACTGAGCGTGTTCAGTTGGGTAAAGCGCTGTTTTTTGACCCCAGGCTTTCGAGTTCTAACTGGATAAGCTGTGCAACCTGTCACAACCCCGCGCTGGGCTGGTCGGATGGTTTGGCGACCGCGATCGGTCATGGTATGCATGAGCTAGCTCGTGCCACCCCAACCATACTGAATACCGGATTTAACAAATTTCAATTCTGGGATGGTCGTGCACGGACACTGGAAGAGCAAGCGGTCGGCCCCATTCAGGACGCAGGCGAAATGAATCAGAATATGGGTGAACTGATTGGTGAGCTAAGTGCAATTGATGGTTACAAGCTGTTGTTTGAGGCGGCTTATCCGGGTGAGGGCATTAGTGAAGAGACAATTGGCAAAGCACTGGCCGCTTTTCAGCGAACGGTTGTCACCACCGAAAGTACTTTTGATCTATGGGTCAAAGGGGATGAGGGGGCAATCAGTACCGCTGCAAAACGGGGTTTTGAGCTCTTTGAGGGCAAAGGGCGCTGTGTGATCTGCCATTCGGGATTCAATTTTAATGATAATGGCTTTCATAACCTCGGTTTGAAGGAAGAGGTGCCCGATATGGGGCGTTACAACGTGCGTAAGGTTGCGGTGTTGCGTGGAGCCTTCAAGACCCCGACACTGCGGGACGTTACTCTCACCGCCCCTTATATGCACAACGGCATGTATGCCACGTTGGAAGAGGTGATTGAACACTATGATCGGGGGGGTGATGTTGAGGAGCACCTCTCTCCAAATATGGAGTCTCTTAATCTGACCAAACAAGAGAAAATTGATCTGCTGGCGTTCATGAGGAGCCTTGATAGTATCAAGCCTCTTGAGACGATAATCCCCCATCTTCCGCAATGATTTAGGAGCAATATATTATGAAAAAACTGACTTTATTACTGAGCCTGCTGTTGATTTCGACTTCGGTTATGGCGGCTGAACACGTGGTGTTACAGAAGGGTAAGGCGTTTGTTGAAAATGACAGTGTTGTTGAATCACTCACCCTTGCGGTGGGTGACAGCATCCGTTTTGTTAATGAAGACCCCTTTTTCCACAACATATTCTCACTCTCAGACCTGAGCACATTTGATCTGGGTTCATTCCCGCAGGGGGATTCCCGCACCGTTACTTTTGATGAGGCGGGCAGCATGGAGATTGAGTGTGCCATTCACCCTGAAATGTACATGGAGGTGACGATACAGTGATGAAATCACGGATTAGATTTTCATTTTTAACCACGCTGGTGTTGGCCATTGTCTTGCTGGGTATCAGTAGCCCGGTGGTGGCAAGGGATGGAGCAACGGCGGTAAAAGAGGCGCGTTCACTGCCCCAGGTACGGGGTGGAATCGTCTTCAAATCCTACTGCATTCTCTGTCATGGTGAAATTGGTGATGGCATTGCCCGTGCTAGTAAATTGTATGCTCCTGAAAAGCTCATTATTGGGAAAATGGATGAAAAGGATTATGAATCGATTGTCCGCGAAGGCGGGGTTGGAGTGGGGCGCAGTGAGTATATGCCACCTTGGGATGGTGAGCTTACTGAGGAGCAGATTGGTGATGTGGTGGCCTATCTTTCGATGTTGGGTGACGGTGTTGCCCGAGGTGAGGTGGTCTATAAAACCAACTGCGTGTTGTGTCACGGGGTGAATGCTGATGGTAAGGGACGTGTCTCGGTACTGTATGATCCAAAGCCCTCAAACCTGATTCTCTCAGATAAAAACACCCAGTACAAAATGCTGATTGTTACCAAGGGCGGTGAGTTTTTGGGGCGTTCAGCGGTGATGCCACCGTGGGGTTTGCAGTTGTCAGATCAGGAAATTAAGGATGTGGTGAGCTATATCGACACGCGGGTTGTCTCTGAGTAGATGAATACGCTGTTTTGCCAACAGTGCCATGGGTTACCCCCCCATTCCCATGGAAAAATCTTCAAAGCTGCGTGATAGCGTATCCCAGCGATTAACAATGGTGCAGAACAGCTCTGCGGTGCGCTCGGTATCATAAAGCGCTCCGTGAGCTTGGCTGTCATCCCAGGAGAGGCCAGCAGCCTGAACCGCTTTGGCAAGCACCGTTTGACCATAAGCAAGTCCACCCAGCGTTGCGGTATCAAAGGTACCAAAATCGTGGAATGGATTACGCTTTATGCCGTTACGAGCCACCGCTGCTCTGAGAAAATTGAGGTCAAAAGCGGGGTTGTGCCCCACCAAAATTGCCCGGCTACAGCCGGTGTTTTTTACCTCTTTACGCACCATGGTGAAGAGTTTTTCGATCGCATCCTTTTCATGAATGGCCCCCCGAAACGGGTGAAAAGGATCAATGCCGGTAACATCCAGCGAGGCTTGCTCAATATTGGCCCCTTCAAAAGGGTCGGTGTGGCAGTGAATACTCTCTTTCAGGTGAATATCACCCCCATCGTCCATATCCAGTGTGACCGCTGCAATCTCTAATAGCGCATCGGTGTGATGGTTGAAGCCACCGGTCTCCACGTCAACAACCACCGGTAAAAAACCACGAAAACGCTGTGTAATAGCTGATTTAGACATTCTATTCCTTTATACCACTTGCCAATTAACCATCTGTCCCGCCCGGAAGGGGATGATGGTGCTCTCTGCCAGAGGCAGTGTGTCGGCCATTTTCCAACTCTTTTTCTGTAGTGTGATAGTGTCACTGTTACGAGAAAGCCCGTAGAAGTCAGGGCCGTAATGGCTGGCAAAACCTTCCAGTTGCTTGAGTGCACCGGCTTGCTCAAATATCTCTGCGTACCACTCAATGGCCGCAGGGGCGGTAAACATACCGGCACAGCCACAACCGTTCTCTTTATTCTCTTTGCTGTGGGGGGCGCTGTCGGTACCAAGAAAAAACTTACCCGAACCACCTATTGCCGCTTCAACCAGAGCCACCCGATGGCGTTCGCGCTTGAGCACCGGCAGGCAGTAGTGATGCGGTTTGATACCACCCACCAGAATGTCATTACGGTTTAGCAGCAAGTGCTGTACGGTGATGGTAGCGGCGATATTATCACCTGTATGGCGTACAAAGTCGGCAGCATCGGCGGTGGTGATATGTTCAAAAACCACTTTAAGGGTGGGCATGCGGGCAACCAGTGGTTGCAATATGTGATCAATGAAACGGGCTTCACGGTCAAAAATATCAATTTCGGCTGCCGTCATCTCACCGTGCACTAACAGCAGCATATCGCACTCGGCCATCGCTTCCAGTGCCGGGTAGATGTTGGCAATATCAGTAACACCACTATCTGAGTTGGTGGTTGCACCGGCAGGGTAGAGTTTGCAGGCCTGAATCAGTCCGCTCTGTTTCGCCTCAAGAATATCGGCAGCGGTTGTATTATCGGTGAGGTAAAGCACCATCAGAGGCTGAAACGGGCTGCCCTCAGGCGTGGCCTGCAAAATTCGCTGACGATAAGCCAGCGCTTGCTGGGTATGGGTTACCGGTGGCATCAGGTTCGGCATAATAATGGCGCGGCCAAAGGTGCGTGCGGTGTGGGGAACAATATCGTTGAGTAGAGCACCATCACGAACGTGCAAGTGCCAGTCATCCGGGCGGGTGATTGTTAATCTATCCACAGAGTTCTCTTTGCGTTATTTGATTGGGCTAGGAACGATCACGAAATAACGTCTACATTTTGACGTGCTCTTTTACCCCAGTTCAAACGATCTCAATCGTTACGTAGGCCAGCTATGCGCCTCTTGAGATCGTTTGAACGGGAGCAAAATTTCTGCGTCATAATTGCATAAGTTATTCCGTGCTCGTTCCTTAGTATGCCATTTTTTTACTGTTTATTCGTAATAATTGAGAATGACAGCCTCTATTCTCGTTATAATTTGCACTTCTAATTCTGTTAAGTGAAAAGAGTGATGGCTACTCCTCGTTTTTATATTGATGTTCCGCTGCAAACGGGTGTTGAAGTTGAGTTGCCCGCAGGGGTTGCCAGCCACTGCTCTCGGGTATTGCGCCTGAAAGAGAACGCACCGTTGATTCTCTTTAATGGGCAGGGTGGAGAGTTTCGTGCCCGCTTGCTATCAGTGGAGAAGCGGCGTGTGACCGCTCTTTTAGAGGAGTGGAGTGGGCGAGAGGCAGAATCCCCATTGCGAGTACAAATTGCTCAGGGTGTCTCTAAAGGCGAGCGGATGGATTATACCGTGCAAAAGGCGGTGGAGCTGGGTGTTTATGGCATAACGCCGATTATCACCGAACGCACGGTGGTTAACTTGAAGGGTGAGCGTGCTGAAAAACGCCGCATACATTGGCAGGGTGTTGTGGTGGCGGCTTGTGAGCAGTCGGGGCGAAATAAAGTACCCGCAGTGGAGTCACTGGTTCACTTTAAACAGTGGATTAGCCAACCTCGGCAGGGGCTTAAATTAGTTTTGCACCACCGTGCAGCACAAGCGTTACAAACCATGGCACCACCGGAAGAGGGGGTGACACTGCTGATTGGCCCTGAAGGGGGTTTGAGTGAGCAAGAGATTATGCTGGCTGAACAGGCGGGTTTTGTTTCGGTCTGCTTAGGACCAAGGGTGTTGCGCACCGAGACAGCGGCTTTAACAATATTGTCGCTATTACAGCTATTGTGGGGGGATTTTTAATTTAAAAATAGCTGCTGAATGGTCGACCTAACAGATAAGGTATTTGAAATGTGCTGTTCTACTCACTGGGGTAATAATGATATTAAGCCGATTTTATAAAGGTGAAAACCGTGATACACGCCCCAAAAAAATCGGGCTGGTATTGGCCGGTGGTGGTGCACGAGCCGCTTATCAAGTGGGTGTATTAAAGGGCATTGCCGAGTTGGAGCCTGTTGGGGTACCTAACCCTTTTCCCATTATTAGTGGTACCTCTGCCGGGGCAATTAACGGTGCAGCGCTGGCCATTTATGCACCCCATTTTCAAGGGGCTGTCCGTCGTCTCTGCTCTGTGTGGGAGAATTTCCATGTCTCCCATGTTTTTCGCTCAGACCCATTGGGTATGCTGCAAAACAGTAGTTTATGGATGTTGGCGATGCTGCTGGGTGGATTGGGGAAACATAATCCTCAGGCGTTACTCAACCGTCAGCCACTTTATGAACTGCTGGCACAACGTCTGCCTTGTGAGCGTATTCAACAATCGATTGATGCGGGTTTTGTTGAGGCATTTGGTGTGAGTTGCTCTGGTTACAACAGTGGCCGGTCAGTCACTTTTTTTCAGGGACAAGAGGATATTCAACCCTGGCAACGGGTCAGGCGAGTCGGTACACGTTCGGTTATTACCACTGAACACCTTATGGCCTCGTCGGCACTGCCGTTTATTTTTCGACCCGAAAAAATCCATCGTGAGTTTTATGGCGATGGCTCAATGCGTCAGATGGCACCCCTAAGCCCAGCATTACACATGGGTGCCGAGCGCTTGTTGGTGATTGGTGTGCGCTTGGATGATAGCGCTCAGCCCGAGCGGGTAGAAGATGCGGCTATGCCTTCGGTGGCACAAGTGGGTGGACATGCGCTTAATAGTATTTTTTTAGATTCACTGGATGCTGATCTTGAACGGCTGCACCGTATCAATAAAACCGTTGACCTGATTCCCCGCCGTAAAGGGAGTGAAACGCCCCTGCGTCGGATCGAAAGCTTGGTTATTTCGCCCAGTCGTCACTTGAGTGAGGTGGCAGAAGAGTATGCGGGTCTGCTACCCAAATCGGTCGCCTTCTTCTTCCGTGGTATTGGGGTCTACAAAAAAGATGGCTCTGATTTTTTAAGTTATCTGCTTTTTGAGCGGGAGTATTGCCAGGCTTTAATTGAGCTGGGTTACCGTGATGCAATGGCGCAACAGGAGAATATTATCAGCTTTTTGAATGATAAGGATTACACAACGCCCGTTGAAGAGGCTGAAGATACTGACTTTTAGCTACCCTTTATACAATGCTTGGCAGTAGAGACAAAACGACACAATAGACAATTTTACAGATCAGGTGCAATGCTTGATCCTGATGAAAGCTTAACTTTCCTTCGCACTTTAGAAAATCGATAATGGTATGTAACAACGTTTCAATAAAGCCCAGTAACAGGCTTTCCGTCACCAGCAGGACAACCCCACCGTGAATCAGTGTATGCGCCCCAAGCCAGTATTGCCATGGCGGGAAGTTTTCCCCCTTGTTTTTATGAATCGCATTATGGCGGTTTTTAGCCGTAGCCATTACATCACTCTGCAACACAAAATCGGCTAGTGCGTGGCCTGCAATCAGTAAGAAAAAGAGTGTAAAAAATTCGGTCATGGGTTGTTTTTATGCTGGATGGATGTGGTAATTTTTTAGTGTACTAGCATGCCGCCTATTACGCTACAGGGTGAATTGAATCAGCTGTATCGCTTGAGCACCTTTCTGTTCTTAAATATCCAGTGATTTTTTGCTCATTATAAGTGAAAGATCCTGCATCTTTTTGTTCTGACTGTGTTGAATGTAACTTGATGCAGCGAATCCTCTGTGCAGTGGTAAGGTGATGTAACCGATTGAGTAAAAAAATAACCAAGAGTTGAGGTAAACGCTGAGTAGTTACCCCCAAAGAAAGGTATAATCCCCGGCTTATTTTTAGTAAAGCAGTGTTGTAATGGAAGGCCTTAACCCTCGTCAAAAAGAAGCGGTACTCTATATTGATAGCCCCTGCCTAGTGCTGGCGGGAGCTGGAAGTGGCAAGACGCGGGTGATTACCGAAAAAATTGCCTATCTAATTCAACAATGCGGCTACAAGCCTAACACTGTTGCCGCTGTCACCTTTACCAACAAAGCGGCCCGTGAGATGAAGAGCCGGGTGGGTAAATTGTTGCAGGGCAAGGAGGCCCGTGGGCTGAAAGTATCCACTTTTCACACCCTCGGCTTAAATATTTTGAAGCGCGAGCACAAAACCCTTGGCTATAAAGCGGGTTTTACCATCTTTGATGCCGCAGACAGTGCCGCGCTGATTAAAGAGCTGATGCACAAGTCGTTCGATTGTGACGGTGATATGGTGCAACAGGTGCAGTGGCAGATATCCAGCTGGAAAAATGCCATGATCACCCCCGATCTAGCACTGAACCTGACCGAAGATGACGCACTGAAAGTGGCAGCTGCCACCATTTATGAAAAATATCAACGTAACCTCAAAGCCTACAATGCGGTCGATTTTGATGATCTGATCCTGATGCCCACGCTGCTGTTTGCTCAGTATCCCGAGATATTGGCCCGCTGGCAGGCACGCATCCGCTACCTGTTGGTTGATGAATATCAGGATACCAATGGTTGCCAATATACCCTGGTGAAACAGATTGTCGGCCTGCGCGGCAGCCTCACCGTGGTGGGGGATGATGACCAGTCGATCTACGCCTGGCGCGGTGCGCAACCTGAAAATATGGCACTGCTGAAAGAAGACTTTCCCAGTCTCAAGCTCATCAAGCTGGAACAAAATTATCGCTCCATGGGGCGAATCCTCAAAGCGGCCAATGAGCTGATCGCCAACAACCCGCATCTGTTTGAAAAGAAGCTGTGGTCTGACAAGGGTTATGGTGATCCACTGCGAGTACTACATTGCCGCAATGAGGAGCATGAAGCCGAGCGGGTGGTCTCAGAGATGCTGCACCACAAGTTCCAAAATCGTACCCAGGATCAGGATTACGCCATCCTCTATCGCAGCAATCATCAATCACGACTGCTCGAACGTATGCTGCGGGAGCATCGCATTCCCTATCACCTCAGCGGAGGCACCTCCTTTTTCGCAAAAACTGAAATTAAAGACATCATGGCCTATCTGCGCCTGCTGGTGAATCAGGATGATGACAACGCCTTCCTGCGGATTGTTAATGTACCCCGCCGTGAACTGGGGCCATCGACCCTAGAAAAGTTGGGCAGTTACGCCACCATGCGTGGCATCAGCCTGTTTACTGCCAGCTTCGAACTGGGCCTGGGTGAACACCTTAACGAACGTCAGCTGGAGCGCCTGCAACGCTTCACCCACTGGATCAACCTGCAAGCCGACAATACCAAACGGGGTGATACGCTGGCGGTTATTAAAGGCATGGTGACTGATATTGGTTATTCAGATTGGTTGATGGAGAGCAGTAAAAATGAAACACAGGCAGAAAAACGCCTGCAAAATGTTTACGACCTTATCGAGTGGTTGGGGCGCATGATACAGGAGGGCGATAAAGACCTTGCAGAGGCGGTGGCCAGTATGGCGCTACTCGACATACTCGATCGCCAAAACGAGGAGGAGAGCACGGATGCTGTCACCCTGATGACCCTGCACGCGGCAAAGGGGCTGGAGTTTCCCCACGTTTTTCTGATGGGGGTTGAAGAGGAGATATTGCCACACCGCAACAGCATTGAAAATGACGACGTTGAAGAGGAGCGCCGCCTAGCTTATGTGGGGATCACCCGCGCACAAAAGACCCTGACTATGAGCTACGCCGCCAGACGCAAACAGTATGGTGAACTCACCGCATGTGAACCCAGTCGCTTTCTCTATGAACTGCCCCAGGATGACCTTGAGTGGGAAGGGCGGGGCGGTGAAACCTGCCCTGAGAAGAAGAAAGAGCGCGGCAAAGCCAACCTTGCCAATCTCAAGAGCATTTTAGGGCAGGGATAGTTGAAGTTGAGATTTCTGCGGGTTGATAATAGGGTTATACACAACAGTTGAATGAGGTTTACCGATGGAAATGATGGCGGCGCTGGTTAAAAAAGAGGCCAGAGAGGGGTTGTGGCTGGAGAGTGTGCCGGTGCCCGCAGTAGGCAATAATGATGTATTGGTCAAAATTCAGAAAACCGCGATTTGTGGTACCGATATCCATATCTACAACTGGGATGCATGGGCACAAAAAACCATCCCGGTACCGATGACCATTGGCCATGAGTTCGCCGGTGTGGTGGTTGAGGCCGGTGCCAATGTTGAAGGCATTCAGATTGGTGACGTCGTTTCGGGAGAGGGACATATTGTGTGCGAGCGATGCCGCAACTGCCTGGCAGGTCGCCGTCATCTCTGCCCCAATACCATCGGCATCGGTGTTAACCGTACCGGCTGTTTTGCTGAATACCTCGCCATTCCGGCAAAAAATGTGTTCAGGCCCAATATTGAAATACCGACCGAGGTTCTGGCCTGTTTTGACCCTTATGGAAACGCGGTTCATACCGCACTCTCTTTTAATATGGTGGGTGAGGATGTCTTGATCACTGGCGCCGGCCCGATCGGCATTATGGCGGCGATGGTTGCCAGCCATTGTGGTGCACGAAATATTGTGATTACCGACCTCAATCAATACCGACTGGATCTGGCGAAAAAAATTGTACCAAAAGCGATCCCCCTGAATGTGAAAGAACAGGTTATCAGCAGCGAATTTATGCGCAGCCTCGGTATTCTCGAAGGGTTTGATGTGGGGTTGGAGATGTCCGGCTCACCCCACGCATTTAAAGAGATGCTGAGTAAAACAATTAATGGCGGTCACATTGCCATGCTAGCGATCATGCCTAATGGAACCGGCATTGATTGGGATCAGGTGGTATTTAAAGGGCTGCACATCAAAGGCATCTACGGGCGTGAAATATTTGAGACCTGGTACAAAGGAACCATGATGGTACAGAGTGGCGTGCCGCTGGAGAAAATTATCACCCACCGTTTTCACTACCGTGATTTCCAAAAAGGGTTTGATGTGATGCGTTCGGGCCACTCCGGCAAGGTGATTCTAGAGTGGTAGCTGCTTTCTATAACCGGTCGAGACTTTTGCACGAAAAATAGTTTGTTTTCCAGCAAGGAAAATATGAATCGTGCAAAGGTCTTTGATTGATAATTGGATAATAACGATGAGCTTTAAAAGTACCAAAGAGAGTTTGACAACAGAGCTGGCTGAGATCAAAGCCGCTGGATTGTGGAAAACGGAGCGCGTTATCGCCTCTGAACAGAGAAATGACATCACACTGACCGACGGCCAACACGTGATCAACATGTGTGCCAATAACTATCTGGGGCTAGCTAATAACCCGGAGGTCATTCAGGCTGCCAAAGAGAGCTATGATCAGTGGGGGTTTGGCCTCTCTTCGGTGCGTTTTATTTGCGGCACCCAACGCATTCACAAAGAGCTTGAAGAGAAAGTGAGTCAATTCCTTGGCATGGAAAATACCATTCTCTATGCCGCCTGCTTCGATGCCAATACCGGCCTTTTTGAAACCATTTTAACCCGTGAAGATGCCGTTATTTCTGATGAATTAAATCACGCCTCGATTATTGACGGGGTTCGTCTGTGCAAGGCGGCCCGCTACCGCTACAAAAATAGTGACATGGATGACCTTGAACTAAAGCTGAAAGAGGCCAAAGCAGCCGGCGCCCGACGGATTCTGATTACCACCGATGGGGTCTTTTCAATGGATGGCACCATTGCAAAGCTGGATGAAATTTGTGACCTCGCTGATGAATACGATGCGATGGTCCATCATGACGACTGCCATGCGGTTGGCTTTATGGGCAAACAAGGGCGCGGGGTTCACGAATATTGTGGCGTGATGGATCGGGTCGACATTATCACCGGCACCTTTGGTAAAGCACTGGGCGGCGCCTCTGGCGGCTACACCTCAGGGCGTAAAGAAATTATTGATATGCTGCGCCAGCGCTCACGCCCCTATCTGTTTTCAAATACCGTGGCACCAGCGATCTGTGCCGCATCACTCAAAGTGTTAGAGATGTTGTCAGATTCCACCGCATTGCGAGACCGCCTGGAAGAGAATACCCGCTACTTCAGAAAAGGAATGCAGGCAGCAGGTCTTGCAGTTGCCGATGGCGATCACCCCATCATCCCCGTGATGCTGGGTGATGCGGTGCTGGCACAAAAAATGTCACAACGGCTACTGGAAAAAGGAATTTACGCCATCGGCTTCTTCTTTCCGGTAGTGCCCAAAGGTAAGGCGCGAATACGCACACAAATTTCGGCCGCTCACACTAAAAGTGATTTAGACAAGGCAATTGCTGCGTTTGCAGAAACCTACAGAGAGCTGGTGTAGTGTCTCTACCGCTTGCTGACCCGGGGGGGGGGTGAAAGTCCTCTGTAGGAAGCTTACCCCACAAGGAGGTACCTAGGTCTGGGGAGATCTGCTTACGGGGGCTGAGGGTTAAAGACCCTTGGCTACCCGATTAGCTCTTTTCTCTAGGAGGCTGTCCGAGAATGAGAGTCGTCGCGAGGGAAAGCCATTTTGAGTCATATTTTTCGTAAATTTGAGGGGAATAGTCGTTCTATTCAACAAGAATTTACGGAGAATATGGCCAAAATGGATTTTCCGCAGTAGGCTTTTCATTCTCGGACAGCCTCCTAGGAGCCTGTCTGAGAATAGAGGTCGTAGCGAGAGAGTGTGAATGTTTAATCAGAACCGGACACCGATATGTGAAGGGAGCAACCATTCCCTGCGAATGCACCTTACCAGGAAGACCGGCAGAGCAACTGATCCGCCAATATAAAGTGGTTGCTGTACTAGGCTCAAATCACTGAGGGTTCTATTCCCCGCAGCTTGCTGCGGGGTAGTTTATTGACCGTTTAGATCTTATGCGGCATCGCAACGGTGTGGTAACCACTATCTACATGGATCACTTCACCAGTAACACCCATCGCCAGATCAGAGGCGAGGAAGGCGGTGACATTGCCCACATCTTCGATGGTGACGTTGCGGCGCATGGGAGAGTTCTCTTCCGAGTAGTCGAGCATACGGCGGAAGCCGCTGATTCCGGCGGCAGCCAGGGTGCGAATAGGGCCGGCAGAGACCGCATTAACACGAATGCCTTCCGGGCCAACCGCATTGGCCATGTAGCGTACATTGGCCTCCAGACTTGCCTTGGCGATACCCATTACGTTGTAGTTGGGAATGAAGCGTTCTGCACCGAGGTAGCTCATGGTAATCAGTGAGCCGTTACGCCCCTGCATCATGTTGCGGGCCGCTTTGGCCAGTGCGGCAAAGGAGTAGGAGCTGATGTCGTGAGCCATTTTAAAGCCGTCACGGGTAACGCACTCCAGGTAGTCGCCCTCCAGCTCTTCGCGGGGGGCAAAGGCGACCGAGTGAATGATAATGTCGACGTGGTCCCAATAGTCATCCAGGTGCTCGAATACTTTTTCAATCTCTTCATCGCTGCTGACATCGCAAGGGATGAAAATTTCCGAGCCACACTCGGCACCGATTTTTTCCACACGACCGCGCAGACGTTCGTTCTGATAGGTGAAGGCCAGTTCGGCCCCTTCACGTTGCATCGCCTTGGCAATGCCGTAAGCGATGGATTTATTGCTGGCAAGGCCAACAATGAGTGCGTTTTTACCGGAAAGAATGCCCATAGTGCGAACCTTTTCTATCGTTAAATCGTTGTGCGTTTCAGCCCACTGGCGAAAAGCGGTTGCTGGCATTATAGAGCGGCTGGCGGGGATTTTACAGCGCTTTTATGGATCTTGCGAGATAAGGTTTAACTTGGCTTGTTTTTCAGCAGCTTGCCCGGTATAACAGTGCAATATTGAAAACAATAGGCCCGTGATGCGGATTTTTACTCTTCTTCTTTTGCTGATGGTTATCTTCCTTGTGGGCTGTGATGGTGCTTGGAATAACCCGTATCCCGCTGAAGAGAGCGAGCAAAACATTCTTTACAGCTCATTTCAAGAGCGCCCTAAACACCTCGACCCGGCAATCTCCTATGCTTCAAACGAGATTGTTTTTACCGGGCAGATCTATGAGCCGGTAGTGCAGTACCACTACCTGAAACGCCCCTATGAGTTGATTCCACTAGCCGGTGCCGCCATGCCGACAGTCAGTTATTTTGATGCGACGGGTAATGAACTGGCGGGTGCCGGTGAGGCGGTGGCTTACACCCTTTATGAGATAACCATTCAACCGGGTATTCAATATCAGCCTCACCCTGCGTTTGTCCGTGACGGTGATGATTATCTTTATCACAACTTGTCAGAGAGTGAGCAGGCACAGGTATATACGCTCGATGATTTGCCGCAGAACGATAGCCGTGAGCTGGTTGCCGATGACTATATCTACCAGATAAAACGCCTTGCGCATCCCGCCCTGCACTCGCCTATTCTCGGTTTGATGAGCGGCTACATCGATGGTTTGGCCGAATACAGCAAGGAGTTGCAGCAGGCACACAAGTCGGGCGAGTGGCTTGATCTGCGTGACTACTCGCTAAGCGGGGTAGAGCGGGTTGATCGTTACACCTACCGCATCAAAATAGAGGGCAGTTATCCGCAGTTTGTCTACTGGCTGGCAATGCCGTTTTTTGCCCCGGTCCCCTGGGAAGCTGATCGCCTCTACAGTCAGCCAGGGCTAATTGAAAAAAATATCACCCTGGATTGGTACCCGGTGGGTACCGGGCCGTTTATGTTAACGGTTAACAATCCTAACTTGCAGATGGTGATGGAGCGCAACCCCAATTTCCACGGTGAAAGCTACCCCACCGAGGGTGAGCCGGGTGATAAGGTCGCCGGAATGTTGGTGGATGCGGGCAAGCCGCTACCCTTTATCGACAAGGTGGTGTTTAGTCTGGAGAAGGAGAGCATCCCCTACTGGAATAAGTTTTTACAGGGTTACTACGATGCATCAGGCATCAGCTCCGACAGTTTTGATCAGGCGATCAGCTTTGATATGAGCGGTCAGATGGGCCTCGGTGAATCAATGCAGGCTCAGGGCATTCAACTGAAGACCACCCCCGCCGGCTCTATCTTTTACATGGGGTTTAATATGTTGGACCCGGTGGTGGGTGGGGAGAGCGAGCGGGCACGGTTGCTGCGTCAGGCGATTTCGATTGCGGTCGATTATGAAGAGTTCATCTCGATCTTTGCTAATGGGCGTGGCCTCGCGGCACAAGGGCCGCTGCCGCCCGGAATCTTCGGTTATCTGAAGGGAGAGCAGGGGATGAATCCCTACGTTTATGACTGGGTTGATGGTCAGGTACAGCGCAAATCGATTGATGAGGCCAAACAACTGTTGGCAGATGCAGGCTACCCCGGTGGCCGTGATGCTGAAACCGGCAAGCCGCTGACCATCCACTTCGATGTCACCGCATCCGGCCCAGATGACAAAGCGTGGCTTAACTGGTATCGCAAACAGTTTGAAAAACTGGGCATTCAACTGATGGTGCGCAATACTGACTACAACCGTTTCCGTGAAAAAATGACCAACGGCAATGCGCAGCTGTTCCGCTGGGGCTGGAATGCCGATTATCCTGATCCTGAAAACTTTCTGTTTCTCCTCTACGGCCCTAATGGCAAAGTCAACCACAGTGGTGTCAATGCGGCTAACTATGCCAGTGTTGAATTTGATGCGCTGTTTGAAAAACTCAAAAACATGCCGAATGGCCCCGCCAGGCAGGCAGTTATTGATGAGACAGTTAAGCTGCTGCGCCATGATGCCCCCTGGATTTGGGGCATGTACTCGGTCAGCTTTGCGCTTTACCACGAGTGGTATCAAAACTTGAAACGAAACATGATGGCCAACAACACCCTGAAATATGCCCGCATCGATACCGAGCTGCGTGAGCAACGTCGAGCTGAGTGGAATCCACCGGTGGTATGGCCGATTGCCTTGATCGTTTTGGCAATCCTGCTGTTAATCGCTCCGGCATTCATCGCCTATCGACAGCGTGAAAAGAGAGTGGTTTCATGATCGCCTACATCATCCGCCGCCTGATGTATGTGTTGCCGATTCTGGTCGGGGTTAACATCCTCACCTTTGCGCTGTTTTTTGTGGTGAATACCCCGGACGATATGGCGCACATGCAGCTGGGCATGAAGCATGTGACCGAAGAGGCGGTCGATAACTGGAAGGCGGAGCGCGGCTATGATCGGCCACTCTTCTACAACGGAGAGCAGGCGGGATTAACCACCCTGACCGACACCATTTTTTTTGACAATTCAGTGCGGCTGTTTGTTTTTGATTTTGGTCAGTCAGATGATGGTCGGGATATTGGCCACGATATTTCAGAGCGGATGTGGCCCTCACTGGCACTGGCGATTCCGACGCTGATTATCGGCCTACTGGTGAATCTCACCTTCGCCATGTTGATGGCTTTTTTCCGTGGCAGCTATGTTGATTTGAGCGGGGTGATTCTCTGCGTGGTATTGATGTCTATCTCCGGGCTGTTCTACATTATTGGCGGCCAGTGGCTGGTGAGTAAAATATTGCACCTGGTACCAATTTCCGGTTATCAACCGGGGCTGGATGCCTGGAAATTTTTAATCCTACCAGTCATTATCGGCGTGATTGGTGGCATCGGCTCCGGTGCAAGGTGGTATCGCACCATCTTCCTCGAAGAGATCGCCCGTGATTATGTGCGCACCGCCCGCGCCAAAGGGCTAGGGGAGCAGATGGTGCTGTTCCGCCATGTATTGAGAAATGCGCTGGTGCCGATCCTCACCGGGGTGGTGGTGGTGATACCGCTGCTGTTTATGGGCAGCTTGGTGATGGAGTCCTTTTTTGGCATTCCCGGTCTGGGAAGCTACACCATTGATGCGATTCACAAACAGGATTTTGCGATTGTTCGCTCAATGGTCTTTCTTGGTTCGGTGCTCTACATCGTCGGCCTGATTTTGACCGATATTTCCTACACCTTGGTTGATCCACGGATAAGGCTTAACTGATGGCACTACTCGCAAATAACCGAGCATTTATCCTGTTCAGTGGTCTACTGCTTGTGGCGGTAATAGTGGCCATCAGCGTACCGGTGAAGTGGGTGGTGCTGTGGACAGATGCACTGATTTTTGCGCTGATAACGGTTATTCTCGGCAGTGGCTGGCTGGTGAGAAACAAGCCTTACCTGCTGGCTCCTTGGCGCAGGGTGTTGAAGCGGCGGCTCGCCTCGGCTGCGCTGGTGGTGCTGCTCAGCTATGTGCTGATCGGCCTGCTCGATTCGGTTCATTTTCGTGAAGCACTGCCGCCCCAGGTGGGCAGCAGCGAGGTACATTACTCGCCCCACACACTGAGCGTGCTGGATAAACTGCTGACACCGATCCGTATTCAGGAAGAGAAAAGTTATTCGGCTCCCTTTGCGATTCACCTCTTCTCCAAAGAGAGCACCCAGCGTGAAGATGGCACCACCGTGCGTGAATACCCGCGACTGCAATATGGCGGTGCACACCTGGAGGATATTCAGCAGCGGCAAACAGATATTACTCACACTCTCTTGATGGCATCTAGTTATTCGTTGCTGGCGTGGTTGCTGTTGTCGGCACTGATCATATGGATTATGGCCCAGCGCTATAGTTTGAGTTACCGGCAGCAAGTTGAACGGCTGGTTCGTGGCGAAATGGAACTGCCGTGGCGCACCCTGCTGTTGACCCTGCTGGCGGTAATGTTGTTCGCCTTTGTCGCCATGATGCTGGGGGTGAAATATCATGTTTTTGGTACCGACAAAGTGGGGCAGGATGTGCTCTACCAGACCCTGAAAAGCATTCGCACCGGCCTAGTGATTGGCACCTTAACGACACTGATCATGCTCCCCTTTGCGGTGGTGTTGGGTGTCGCCGCCGGTTATTTTCGGGGCTGGATCGATGATACCATTCAATATATTTACACCACCCTTAACTCGATTCCGGGGGTGTTGCTGATCGCCGCTGCGGTGTTGATTATGCAGGCCTACATCGCCGGTAACCCCGAGCTGTTTGAAACCATGGAAGAGCGCGCCGATGCGCGGCTGTTTTTTCTCTGTCTGATTCTCGGCATCACCTCTTGGACCGGCCTCTGTCGCCTGTTGCGAGGTGAGGCACTGAAACTGCGTGAGCTGGATTATGTCCAAGCCGCCCACGCTTTTGGTGTGCCGCAACACAAAATCCTCTCCAGCCATATCTTTCCCAACGTGCTGCACATCGTGCTGATCACACTGGTATTGGACTTCAGCGGTCTGGTGCTGGCGGAGGCGGTGCTCTCCTACGTCGGTATTGGTGTCGATCCAACCATGCACAGTTGGGGCAATATGATTAACGGCGCACGGCTGGAGATGGCCCGAGAGCCGATGGTATGGTGGTCGCTGATGGCCGCCTTTATCTTCATGTTTATTCTGGTACTGGCGGCCAATCTGTTTGCCGATGCAGTACGTGATGCGTTTGACCCACGCGCCCAGCATTAGGAAAGTGATGAACGACGTTCTACTACAAGTTAACGACCTGAAAACCTGGTTCGAAGGGAGCAGTGGCACCGCCCGGGCGGTAGACGGCGTGAGCTTTGAGATTCGCCGGGGTGAGACCTTTGCACTACTGGGCGAATCCGGCTGTGGCAAATCGATGACCGCACTCTCACTGATGCGCTTGGTACCAGAGCCAGCGGGGCGGATTGTCGCCGGTTCGGTACTGCTGGATGGGGTCGACCTGCTGACACTGCCGGAACATCAGATGCGCAATATACGCGGTGGCCGGGTGGGGATGATCTTCCAGGAGCCGATGACCAGCCTCAACCCGGTGATGAGGGTAGGGCGACAGATTCAGGAGTCAGTGGAATGTCACCTCGGGCTGCGCAACCGTGCCGCCAAAGCGCGGGTGCTGGAGCTACTGGACGCGGTGGGTATTCCCGACCCACAACAGCGTTACGACGAATACCCCCATCAACTCTCGGGGGGCATGAAACAGCGGGTGATGATCGCCATCGCCCTGGCCGGTGAACCGGAACTTCTGATTGCCGACGAGCCCACCACCGCACTGGATGTGACCATTCAGGCGCAAGTGCTGGAGCTGATGGCCGAGCTGCAAAAACAGACCGGCATGGCGATGCTGCTGATTACCCACGACCTGGGCGTGGTCGCCGAAGTGGCCGACCGGGTGGCGGTCATGTACGCCGGGCAGATTGTCGAACAGGCCAGCCGCGAGCAGTTTTTCAGTGACCCGCAACACCCCTACTCAAAAAAGCTGTTCGCCTCGATGCCTGACATTGAAAAACGGGGTGAAAAACTGGCAGTCATCCGTGGCAGTGTGCCGCCACTCACCACCGAATTCAGTGGCTGTCGCTTTGAAGCCCGTTGTGATTACAGCTGGGAGTTATGTCAAAATAGCGTGCCACAGTGGCATCAACAGGCCAGCGGTCACGGTATTCGCTGTCACTTGATGGATGAAGTGCATCATGGACGTGGCATCACCCACCACGAAGAGCCGGAAGCCGATACCCCCCAAACCACCGAGATTCCCGATCAGCCGATTCTTAAGGTAGATGGCCTCAAAGTACACTTCCCGATTCACAAAGGGCTGTTCAAGCGGGTGGTCGGCCACGTGCACGCGGTTGATGGGATTGATATTGACCTAAAACCCGGCCAAACCCTGGCGCTGGTGGGTGAATCGGGTTGCGGTAAAACCACCGTTGGTAAAGGCATCCTGCAACTGATTCGCCCCACCGCTGGCGACGTGAATTTTGAAAATATCGACCTCACCCAATTGAGCAACAAACAGCTGCGGCCGATGCGCGGTGATATTCAAATTATCTTTCAAGACCCCTTCTCATCCCTCAACCCACGCATGCGGGTCGCCGACATTATCGAAGAGGGGATGATTGCGCAAGGGAAGGGCGGCAGTGCCAGCCAGTGCCAGCAGCGCATCGACGAACTGTTACAACAGGTGGGGCTGTCACCCGAACACAAACAGCGCTACCCCCATGAATTTTCCGGTGGCCAACGCCAGCGAGTCTGCATCGCCCGGGCACTAGCAGTGGAGCCCAAACTGATCATTTGTGACGAACCCACCAGTGCACTGGATGTATCGGTACAGGCGCAAATCCTGAACCTACTAAAAAAACTGCAGCAAGAGCTGGGGCTCGCCTACCTCTTCATCACCCACGACATCTCAGTAGTGGAGTACCTCGCCCACCAAGTGGCAGTAATGTATCTGGGGCGTATTGTCGAACAGGGAGAAGTCGAAGAAGTGCTGAATCAACCACGCCACCCCTACACCCAAGCACTGCTATCGGCGGTACCCTCGATACGGGAGAGCAAACGTGAAAAACAACGCCTCAGCGGAGAACTGCCATCGCCGATCAACCCACCCCAAGGCTGCCACTTCAACCCACGCTGCCCGAAAGTAATGGCGAACTGCAAGGAAAACTACCCAGATAGCACCCTGCTAACAGAGAGCCACTTTGTGCGTTGTTTTCTCTATGACTAACTCCGTGAATCATGGTGCAAATGCCACGAACGGTGTATTAAGGAAGTTAATTCGTAACGACTCAGCGTATTCATCTTTTACCTCAACTCTTCGTTATTTTCGTACTCAATCGGTCACATATGTCCTATATGCTCCCTCTTTCCGTGCGAAAATGCCTCGATTTGAGGCAAAATCTAAACACGCTGAGTAGTTACGTTAATTCAATATTTGCCAGTTCACTGTGGTGCGCGGGCGTTAATGCTGAGTGCGTGAATATCGCTTTCAATCAATTCTGCTAAGGTTGCATGAATCATTCGATGACGCTGAATGAGGGGTTTTTCACGGAAGGCATCGGCAATGATTTTAACGGTGAAATGCCCTTTCCCTCCGGCACTGGCGTGACCTGCATGCTGGTGGCTGTCATCAATCACTTCGAGTGATTTGGGGTTGTAGGCTGCTGTTAGTGTATCGGTGATGCGCTCGACTCGACTGCTCATTTTGGAAATACCTTTTTAAACGGTTTCACGGTGACGTTGTTATACACGCCCGCTGCGACATAGGGGTCGGCTGCGGCCCATCTTTTCGCCTCCTCTAAGGAGGTGAATTCAGCAATAATCAAACTGCCACTGAAACCGGCATCACCTGGATCATTGCTATCTACAGCGGGGTGAGGGCCGGCGATAATCAGTGCCCCTTTCTCTTGTAATATTTGCAGGCGCTTCAGGTGAGCAGGGCGTGCGGATTGACGCTGTTGCAAGCTGTTGGGGTGATCTTCAGCGATGATCGCATATAGCATCGCTACTCTTCGCTTTTGAAGGGTTGTGTGTTGTTGAGGTAACGGGTGAGATATATGCCCTGTGCAACCATGAAGACGACGGTTATCCCCAGCAGTCCGAACAGTTTGAAGTTGACCCAGGTGTCGGTGTCATAGTTAAACGCAACATAGATGTTGAGTGCACCGGAGAGCAGGAAGAACAGTACCCAGCTGATGTTGAGCCTGTTCCAGATTGCCTGGGGCAGGGTGAGGCTATTACCCATGATGCGTTGGATGATATTTTTTTCACCAATGAAGTGGCTGCCTAAAAGAACGACTGCAAACAACCAGTTAATCACGGTGGTTTTCCACATGATGAAGGCTTCATTTTGAAACAGCAGCGTTGCCCCGCCGAATAGGGTCAACAGGCCCACATTGATCAGGTGCATCTTTTCCAGTTTGCGGTGTTTGCCGTAAAAAAGAGCCGCTTGAATAATGGCGGCGGCAATCGCTACGGCTGTTGCAACGTAGATGTCGTACATCTTGTAGGCAACAAAAAAGAGAATAATGGGTAAAAAGTCATTAAATAATTTCATCTGTAGCCTATTTTTTAGGTGTATAAAATGACCGCTGTCTGTTTGATGCCGTATTCACTTTGATTAACCGGTATTACGCATACCGGTTGCAACCGCATTGATCGAGCGAAGCAGCGGGCTGAGCCAGCGGTTACGCTCTTCATCTGTGGTTGATTCATCACGGTAACGCTTGATCAAAACCACCTGAATATTATTCAGTGGATCAAGGTAGGGGTTGCGCCGTGATAATGAGACGGCAAGGAACGGGTTCTCTTCCATTAAAAACTCATTGCCTGTGACTTTCAGCACGCTGTCGGTGGTGAGTTTTAGCTCGTCACGTATCAGGGCGTAAATTTTCTCACCGGTCGCCGGGTCAACGCAGAGCTCTGAATATTTTTTGGCAATGGTGGCATCGGCTTTGAAAAGTGCCATTTGGGTGTTGCTCATCAGGGCACGGAAGAAAGGCCAGTTTTGGTACATTTCATGTAGTTTGGCCATGCGGGCTTCATCACCCTGGGACCAATTTTCGAGTGCACTGCCTATGCCGAGCCAAGCGGGCAAGGTTTGGCGTGATTGTGACCAGCCAAATACCCAGGCGATTGCCCGTACTGAACCTTTTGATCGATCACCTTTTTTGCGATGTGATGGGCGTGAGCCGATATTCATCAGGGCGATTTCACTCAGCGGGGTTGCTTCGTAGAAGTAGTCAAGGAAGCCCGGTGTGCGATCGGTTATCTCACGGTAAGCATCCTCTCCTTTGGTGGCAATTTCACCCAATATTTCAATGTACTCTTGATTGTCGTCGGCAGGCTTTTCGATCAGGCTGCGACTGGCCTTCATTAAACCGGTGACACCCATGGTCAGCTCATAGACAGCGGTCTCAACATTACTGTATTTGGAGGATAAGACCTCACCCTGTTCAGTGAATTTTATCTCACCACCCACCGTGCCATTGGGTTGTGACAGAATCGCTTCATGAGTGGGGCCGCCGCCACGGCCAACGGTACCACCACGACCATGGAACAGGCGGACCTGAATACCCCGTGTGGCGGCCAGTGCCGTGATCTGTTTCTGGGCTTCGTAGAGACTCCAGGCGGAGGAGAGAATGCCGCCATCTTTACATGAATCAGAGTAGCCCAGCATCACCTCTTGCAAGTTGCCCGATGTTTTTAGCAGCTCGGCATAGGTGCTGTTATTGAGCAGTTTGGTCATTACAGGCTTGATATGCCTAAGGTCTTCGATGGTCTCAAACAGTGGGCCGATTTGTAGTTCACAGAAGGGGTTACCCTGTCGGTAACCGGCCAGACCGGCTAAATGAGCCAGATACATCACCTCCATGATATGGGAGGCTTGATGGGTCATTGAGATAACGTAAGTACCAAACGCTTGGGGACTGACTTCGCTGCGCATATTCTGCATCACTTCAAAAACACGCAGGGTCTCTTGGGTGGGTTCGCTGTAGCCGGTAAGGCCAAGGTCTGAGATTTTCCGGGGTGTCTCTCTCTCTTCGGCTATCAACTTGGCAAGCACATCAAGTCGCTCATCTTCAGAGAGTGTGTCGTAGGCCAGTTTCCCTTTAAGTACTTCGGCAACTGTGTCGGTGTGACGGGTTGACTCCTGGCGGATGTCGAGTTTCAACAGGTAGAAACCAAAGGTCTCTACCAAGTGAACCAGATCCTTTAGCTTGCCTTCGGCTATCGCTTGATCACCATTGGCAATTAGTGAGTCACGAATCAGATAGAGATCACTCAGAAATTCGCTCTCTGAAGGGTAACGATTATTTTCATTGGCATCGCAAAGGTTACCCGCAAGCTTCGCTTTAACCGCTGAAAGATTACAGCTCAAGCGATAGCGCATCAGCTCGATTTTACGACGATAGGGTTCTACTTTGAAGCGGTTGGGTTGGCTGCCAAAGGCGCGCTCTGCATAACGTGATTCGTCATCTGTAATACTGCTTAACAGTTGCTCGGAGAAGTGGCACAGGCTACTTGAGTGAGTCAGCAGATGAATCAGTTCACCAACACGGGGAATATACTCTTCTAAAACCTGGCGAGTCTGCATGCGCAGTGCCATTTCGGTGGTTTCCGGTTTTACGTTGGGGTTGCCATCGCGGTCTCCACCAATCCAGGAGCCGAATTTGATGATGCTTGGAATCTCAAGAGGCTTGCCGATCAGTTCACTGCTGTAGTGGCGCTTAATGGCATTTTCTAAATGACGGTAACTTTGTGGAATGGCATCAAACAGGCTTTCGCGGAAGAAGTAGAGGCCATTTTTAATTTCATCGGCAACCTGGGGGCGAGTGGCACGCACTTCATCGGTTAACCAGAGTTGGCGAATACCGGTCTCAACCTCGTTAACCACCTCATCGCGCTGGTATTTATTCAGGCGTGGATCATCCAACTGTTTAATGGTGACGAAGATGCGGCGCTGGGTCTCTAAAATGGTGCGGCGTTTTGCTTCAGTCGGGTGGGCGGTGATCACCGGAATATAGGCGAGGCCGTTTAACAGGGTTTCCAGCTGCTCAAGCTTGACACCTTGTTGATACAGGGTACGAATCGTGTCATCGAAGGAGCCGGTCCAGAGTGGGGCGGCCGATTTCACGGTCTTACGCCGCTGGATGTGTTGAAACTCCTCTTCTGCAATATTAACCAGACTGAAGTAGATGCTGAATGCCCTGACCACATGGGTGACCGTTTCAGGATCCAGCTCCTCAATCAGCTTGTTCATGCGATTGCGGGTATTGATGCTCTCTTTTTTGCGCAAATTAAGGTACCCCTTGCGCAGGGTCTCTACCGCATTGAAAGCACGCTCTCCAGCCTGGCTGCGAATAACATGACCAAGGAGGGTGCCAAGGAGCTTCACTCGGGTGCGGAGTACTTTGTCGCTATTCTTCTGTTTTGCCATAATTACAACTTGCTTCTTTAGGTTGTAGTTTAAGGCATCTCTAAAAGTTGATATTTTCCCTGTGAGAGTGTTGGGAATGGCCTCAATTCGAACATTTCCGCCTACTCACAAAATAAAATCTCTAATTTTTAGAGATACCCTTTAATAAGAGCATCAATTTATTGCTGGCTACTCCGGAAGCTTGTGCTGGCAGAAATCTAACCAGACTTATTTGCGGCTCCCTTCATAATTGGGTCACGAAGCGGCGCATTATAACTTCAATCAGGGTTTTTTCATACCAAAGGTATCGATCCGGTCCTGATTAAACATTCACACTCAAAGCGAGCGATTGCCAGGCAGAGACAGGCTACACACAACGAACTCGGCATGTAAGACTGTAATCGATTTTCTTTGTCTAATAGATCACTTGGCAAATAGGCGGTATCCATGTGAGAACTTCCTCAAGAATCACTCTCCATTCTGTGCGCAGCCCGTTGGGCTGCTTTGTCAATGCTGTCAATAACCGCTTTGGTCAGCAGGGCGTTACTTCGCATGTTGGTTTTCGATTCACTGAGTTCAACATAGCGGCTTAACTCGGTATCATCCAAGGTGCGAAAGGCGTATAGGTATGAGAACTGTACGTGCTGTTTGATGTCTTGTGAGATGGTTTTTCGCACTTCGTCCTGCATTGTTCCCAGCTCCTCCTCATCAATTTTCATATCGGCATCAAGCACCGGGTTGATGGCGCTGAATACCGAGCGGAAAAAGGCCAGTTGCAGGTTGGTGCTGAACTCACTGGTACGGTTGGCTTGATCCAGCCGTTCAATCAGTGCCATACGTGGTGCAGGAGCCGCTTGCTGTTTGAGTGCTTCTGCAAACCGCATCATCTCCTCTCTATTTTTTGGGTCACTGCTGGCACGTTCCATTTTGGCTGGCTTTATCCATTCCGGTTTGGAGAGCAGCACCAGATAGTGATCAGCAAGTGATTGTGTCATGTTTTGAGTGAGCTGGTTGCGGATGTCTCGTTCTATATTTTCTGTGGTGAAGGCGTTACTGAAAGCACCATTGAGTTGCGAGTTGACCTTGGGTTCATCTACCGCAAAGGCACTCTGTTTTAGTGCCGCGAGGGCCAAACGGGGGGTGGCGGCAATCAGGCGGTTAATGCCGGTCTCTTCTACTATTTTGTCGATAGTCGCTGGGTTGGTTTGTGCTTGTGCCGGTAGTGCGATAAGCAACAGTGCGGCAGATACAATCAATAAGCAGTTTCTTTTAGCGGTGTAGAGCATCTTTTGTCCTGTATCCGTTAATAATAATTCTGATGGGTGCGGGAGCCGACAGTGTACTAGCAGGCTGTCGGACTTGGGGAGTCGTAGCGAGAGAAAGCCATTTTGAGTCCATTTATTTGATCATTTGGGGCGAATATTGAGCATATTCAACGAAAAGGATCAGAGAAATGGGCCAAAATAGATTTTTCGCAGTCGATTCTTCCTAAGTCCGACAGCCTGCTAGGCAACGGTAAGGGAGAGTTCATCCAGCTTGCCTAGCTTAAATTTAATCTGGTCGCCCAGTTTGACCGGAATAGGCGTTGTTGCCGCACCGGTGATAATCCAGTCGCCGGTTTGAAGCTGTTCACCTTGTTCTTCTAAAATTTTTGCAATCTGGCAGAGTAGCGGGCCAAAGGCATTCGGTACACGGCTGCTATCGAGAGTTCGAACGGTTTCTCCATTCACGGTGAGAGTAGCGCTCAGTTGTTTAAGTTCCAGAGTGGTGGCTTTTTTCTTACCCAGCACTACCGCTTCATGGACTAAATTGCTCGCCAGTAGTGTGGTGATATTGTCGCCTTTGTTGCGGCTGGCATTGATTAGCTCTAGCGCAGTTGCATAGCAGCCAATCGCCATTTCTGCCTCTTCAACGGTGCTGTTTGCAGTGAGTGTCTGGCTGAGTTGAATGGCAATTTCACCCTCAACTAGCAGTGAATCACTACTGTTGCAGCGATGCTCGCCTTGCTGTTGATAACAGCGCTCTGCTAGCAGGTAGCCGATTTGTGGTGTCGGCACTCCTACCGATTGCTGGTCACACTCGCGGTTAAAGCCTACTTTCCAGCCGATTCGCTGTGAGCCGTTATCCAGTGCATCACGCCACTGTTGCAGTTGTTGCTGCATCCCTTGTTGAATCTGATTTTTGATTGAATTGTTCATGGTTAATCTGCTAGCACATTGATGATTTCGGCCATCATAGAGGGAAATGGTCAGGGGAGCCAGAGCTGCTCTGAAAGTGATTTTTTGCCGAGTGTTAAATTTGCAACTATTCAATATGTTTTTAGCATCTATCACTGGATGAACAGGGGGCAATTGCCGTAGAATAACCCACCTTTCCGATGCCTTTCAATTTAAAGAGATAGATGATGTTGCAATTACGTGGTTGCTCAGCCCTTTCCACCTTTCGTCTTGATAAACTGCTTGCTGCGATTCAGGTTCAATTACCTGGAATTAGCGCAATTTCAGCGGAGTTTGTTCACTTTGTCGCGGTTGACCGCACTTTGAGCAGCGAAGAGTTACAAACCTTAAATGAAGTTTTAAGCTACGGGCCAGAGACGAACCAGGATGAGCGTGAAGGCCATATGCTGGTGGTGATTCCACGTATCGGTACTATCGCTCCTTGGGCAACCAAAGCTTCTGATATTGCTAATAATTGTGGTTTGGGGGCGATTAAACGCATCGAGCGCGGCAGTTGTTTCAGCTTTGTTAAAGTCGATGGCAGCGCCCTTGACAGTACTGAAATAGAAATTATCGAACCCTTAATTCACGACCGCATGACCGAGACGGTGATTGAAGAGTTTGCCGATGCCGAGGCGCTGTTTACGGTGGCGGAGCCGCAACCGATGAGTTCGGTGGATATTTTGGGCGCAGGGCGTGATGCGCTGGTGGTTGCCAATCGGGAGCTGGGTCTGGCGCTGGCGGAAGATGAAATTGACTATCTGGTGGAGAACTTCACCGTACTCAATCGCAACCCCAATGACATCGAGCTGATGATGTTTGCTCAGGCAAATTCGGAACATTGTCGCCACAAGATCTTCAATGCTGACTGGATTATTGATGGTGAGGCGCAAGATAAGTCACTGTTTTCCATGATCCGCAATACCCATGAAAACTATTCGACCGATGTGCTTTCGGCTTACAGCGATAATTCATCGGTGATTCGTGGCAACCACGCCGGGCGTTTTTACCCCAATACAAGTGATCAAACCTACCACTACAATCAGCAGGCGATGCACATTCTGATGAAGGTGGAGACCCATAATCACCCTACCGCCATCTCACCATTCTCAGGGGCGGCAACCGGCTCGGGTGGTGAAATTCGTGATGAGGGGGCGACCGGACGCGGCTCCAAGCCCAAGGCGGGTATGACCGGCTTTAGTGTCTCCAACTTGCGTATTCCCGGTGCTGAGCAGCCGTGGGAGGAGAATTTTGGCAAGCCGGAGCGTATTGTCAGTGCGCTGGATATTATGGTCGATGGCCCACTGGGTGGCGCGGCTTACAATAATGAGTTTGGTCGCCCTAATTTGTGTGGCTATTTTCGTACCTATGAAGAGCGGGTGCCTGGCCCTCAAGGTGATGAGGTGCGGGGGTATCACAAGCCGATTATGCTGGCGGGTGGTTTTGGTAATATTCGCGATGATCATGTTGAAAAACAGCTTATTCCGGCGGGCTCTCAACTGGTGGTGCTGGGTGGCCCGGCGATGTTGATTGGTCTGGGCGGTGGTGCTGCCTCCTCGGTGGCCAGTGGTGAGTCATCTGAAAATCTGGATTTTGCCTCAGTACAGCGAGCCAACCCGGAGATTGAGCGCCGTTGTCAGGAGGTGATTGATCGCTGCTGGCAGATGGAGGCGAATAATCCGATTATCTCGATTCACGATGTGGGTGCTGGTGGCATCTCCAATGCGATGCCAGAGCTGGTGAATGATGCCGGACGTGGGGCTAAATTTGAGCTGCGAGCGGTACCCAATGATGAACCGGGCATGCCGCCGATGGCGATCTGGTGCAATGAGTCTCAAGAGCGCTACGTGCTGGCAATTGATGAGAGAGATATGCCGGTTTTCAAAGCGATCTGTGAGCGTGAACGCTGCCCTTATGCGGTGATTGGCGAGGCGACCGAGGCGCGCCACCTGACAGTGGGTGATGCTCACTTTGATAATACCCCGATTGATATGCCGCTGGAGGTGCTGCTGGGTAAACCGCCAAAGATGTTGCGTGATGTCAAGCATGCACCTTTCCAGAAGGTCGATTTTGATACCGGCAAGATCGATATCAAAGAAGCGGCTTATCGAGTGTTGCGCCTGCCTGCGGTGGCGGATAAAAGCTTTTTAATCACCATTGGTGATCGCTCGATTACCGGTCTGGTGGCCCGTGATCAGATGGTAGGTCCTTGGCAGGTGCCGGTGGCTGATGTGGCGGTTACTGCTGCCAGTTATGATGTTTACAGTGGTGAGGCGATGGCGATAGGGGAGCGCACCCCGGCGGCGATTCTACACCACGCCGCCTCCGCACGCATGGCGGTGGGTGAGGCGATTACTAATGTGGCAGCGGCTAATATCAATAAACTGAACGATATTAAACTCTCGGCTAACTGGATGGCAGCAGCCGGGCACCCCGGTGAAGATGCGGGCTTGTATGAGGCAGTAAAAGCGGTGGGTATGGCGCTGTGTGCCGAACTTGAGTTAACCATTCCGGTGGGTAAAGACTCGATGTCGATGAAGACAGTATGGGAGCAGGGCGGTGAAACCCGTTCAGTCACCTCGCCCCTGTCGCTGGTGATATCGGCCTTTGCGCCGGTGAGTGATGTACGTAAAACCCTGACCCCACAGTTACGAACCGATCAGGGTGATAGCGATTTGATTTTGATTGATCTGGGCAAGGGTAAAAATCGCATGGGTGCCACGGCGCTAGCTCAGGTCTATCGGCAAATTGGCCACCACCCAGCTGATCTGGACGATGCACAGTCGTTAAAGCATTTTTTCGATGCGATTCAAACACTGAATGGTGATGGTAAATTACTGGCCTACCACGACCGCTCCGATGGTGGGCTGTTTGCTACCGTCACCGAGATGGCTTTTGCCGGTCATACTGGGGTGCAGATACTGCTGAATGATCTGGGTGATGATGCGGTTGCCGCGCTGTTTAGCGAAGAGCTGGGGGCCGTGGTTCAGGTGCGTCACCACGATACCGATGAGGCGCTGAAAGTGCTGCATGATGCAGGTCTTGGCCGATACAGCAGTGTGATTGGCAGTGTGGCAGAAAATGACAAAATAGAGTTTTTCCACAATGGCAAAGCGGTGTTGAGCGAGAGCCGTGTTGATCTCTATCGGGCTTGGTCTGAAACCACCTATAACATGCAGAAACTGCGTGATAACCCGGAGTGCGCCCAGCAGGAGTATGACCGCTTGCTGGATGTTAACGATCCGGGGCTGCACGCCAGCCTGAGCTTTGGCCTTGATGACAATATCGCCGCACCTTATATATCCACCGGCCTTAAACCGCGTATTGCAGTGCTGCGGGAGCAGGGGGTTAATGGGCAGATTGAGATGGCAGCGGCGTTTGATCGTGCCGGTTTCTCATCGGTTGATGTGCATATGAGTGATATTATCGAAGGGCGGGTTTCACTGGATGAATTCAAGGGGCTGGTGGCGTGTGGCGGTTTCTCTTACGGTGATGTATTGGGTGCCGGTGGTGGCTGGGCCAAGTCGATACTGCATAACAGCCGTGCCCGTGATCAATTTGCAGCCTTTTTCCAGCGTGACGACAGCTTTGGCCTCGGTGTCTGTAACGGCTGCCAGATGATCTCTAATCTGCACTCGTTAATTCACGGTGCGGATTTGTGGCCGCATCTGGTACGTAATGAATCAGAGCAGTTTGAAGCGCGTCTCACCATGGTCGAAATTATGGAGAATAACTCGGTATTTCTACAAGGTATGGCCGGTTCACGGATGCCGATTGCCGTCGCACACGGTGAGGGGCGGGTGCAATTCCGTGCCGGTACCAGCGCAGAGCAGGCGATGAGCGCTGGTGTGGTTGGTCTGCGTTATGTGGATAATCGCGGACAGGCGACCGAAAACTACCCCATGAACCCCAACGGTTCACCACTGGGCATTGCCGGTGTCACCTCCCGCGATGGCCGCTTTACCATTATGATGCCGCACCCTGAGCGGGTATTTCGTGCCGTGCAACACTCATGGCATCCGGATGAGTGGGGTGAAGATGGCCCATGGATGCGGATGTTCCGCAACGCCCGGGTTTGGGTGGGTTGATTGTTTTGAAGTGTGGTTTTAATCACACTTCAAGCAAACAAAAAAATAAATAAAAGAAGTAGTAAATATAATTTTGCGTATGACGATGTATACTCATAGCTGAAAAGGCTGTTTTCAGTGGACTTATAATAGTGCAGGCGGGTAATAAGAACAAAATGAGCGAGCAGGCAAAGAAAATCGTAATTAAAGGTGTTACCCAGGAAGGGGGAAAGTTTCGTCCAAGTGATTGGGCAACTCGTCTTACCAATGCCGTCTCTAAGCCTGGTCGTGGTGGCCGTTTGATTTATAATCCCAAGGTTAAAATGGCGATAATTGATGGCATTAACTGTGTTGTGATTGACCCGAGCCTGGAGAGTGAAGAGGCAATGCTCTATGCTTTTTTGATCAACTTTGCGACTAGCAATAATCTGCAGGTAGATATTCCGGAATAATCTCTTGTGGCTGATAAATTAGAAGGCCAGAGTGGGTTCCCCGCTCTGGCCTTTTTTGTGGGCATGTCTAATGTTAAACCCCCTCTTATTTTGTCTGGTTCTGAGTGTAATGATCAAACAGGTTATCAACGATCTGTTTTGCTTTTTCATCGCTAATTGTGTTTGGTGTCATCTTGACCATGTAAATCGTTGTGCGCAATTGTTTCAGGTAGCGACGACAGTGGCGGCAGAGGAGTAGGTGCATTTTTAACTGTAGTGTTTTAGAGAGGGGGAGTTGTTTTCCCAGATAGTCACCCGCCTGCTCTGTCAGCTCTTTACAACTTAGCACGTGCCCTCCTGATGAAATATTTCAATCATGTTGCGTATCCGGTTTCGTGCACGGTGAAGCAGCACCCTTAAATTAGACTCACTAATATCGAGTAAATTACAGATCTCCTGGCTGGGTAACTCTTGTTGCTCGTACATATCGAGTGCTGTTCGTTGTTGGTGGGGTAGCTTTTCGATGGTTTTTTCGAGGCAGTCACCCAGCTGCTGACTTGAGAGTAGCGTTTCCGGGTCGTCACTCTCCCAGCGGCTGGGTGGGCTCTGCCAGTGGCCTTGTGAATTAAAACGTTGGGGATTGATTAGGGGCGAGTCATCCAGGGTATATTCACCCAAGTGCAGCTGGCGTGACTCCCGGCGCAGTCGGGATTTTGCTGCATTGGCTACAATGCGCATCAACCAGGTTTTGAAGCTGGAGCGACGCTCAAATTTATCAAGCCCTTTGGCCATCGATAACCATGACTCTTGTACCACCTCTTCTGCAAAAGCATCACCGATGATCGAGCGTGCCAGATTAACCATGATGTACTGATAGTGTTTGACGACAATGATGTAGGTGGCCTGGTCTTTTTTTAATAACCCGCTGATTAACTGCTCGTCATCGGGTAGTGGCTTGTGGCTCAAGGTGAACTCCGATTGTCATTTGAAAAATCTTGCTGTTGTAACAATTTAACAGTAGATGAATCTGAATAACAATATTGTCATAAAATAGGGAGCGATTGTGCTCTCAGTGGGGGATTTTGATGTTAGAGACATTACCGTTGTTGGATCAGCGTGCTTTTCCGGCTATTCAGCGGACTACGTTACAGACCTTGCAAGTGAATCTGGGTTATCGCTGCAATTTGCAGTGTTTGCACTGCCATGTCAATGCGGGGCCAAAGCGGACGGAGGAGATGGTGCGTGAGACTATTGAGCAGGTATTAACCTTTATCGATAAACAGAGTATCAAAACACTCGATTTGACAGGTGGTGCCCCAGAGCTGAATAGCGATTTTTGCTATCTGGTGAGCGAGGCGCGACGGAGGGGGGTGACGGTAATTGACCGTTGTAATCTCACCATACTGCAAGAGCCGGGTATGGAATCACTGGCAGAGTTTTTGGCACAGCAGCAGGTCGAGGTGGTGGCCTCTCTTCCCTGTTATCTGGAGGAAAATGTGGATTCTCAGCGGGGTGATGGGGCATTTGATGGGAGTATTCAGGGGCTGCTTAAGCTAAATGGGTTGGGTTATGGGGTTGAAGGTTCCGGGCTGCAACTTAACCTGGTTTACAATCCGCAGGGTGTTGCACTGCCACCGCCACAGGATACGCTGGAGACGGCTTATAAAACGGCACTTTTTGAGCGTTACGGTATTGTATTTAATCAACTGTTTACCATTACCAATGTACCGATCAAGCGGTTTGGCAGCATGCTGCTCTCCAGGGGAGAGTTTGAGCCTTACATGGATTTGTTACAACAGTCGTATAGCAAAGACAATCTTGAATCCGTTATGTGTCGCACCTTGTTGAGTGTTGATTGGCAAGGGTATCTCTACGACTGTGATTTTAACCAAATGCTTGATCTGTCGTTGGGATGTGGTGACGGCAAGTCGATACATCTATCCCAGCTAACCCAGGCCAGTTTGGAAGGTGAATCCATTGTGGTGCGTGACCACTGTTATGCCTGTACCGCAGGGCAGGGGAGTAGCTGTGGTGGTGCGTTGAGCGAATGAGTCAGCGTATTTCGATTATTATCCCCGCTCTAAATGAGGGTGACGGTATCACCTCAACATTGGCGCGATTGACTCCCTGCCGTGCCGATGGCCATGAGGTGATTGTGGTTGATGGTGGTAGCTGTGATGAGACTATGGCACTGGCCAGGCCACTTTCTGACCAGGTGATCAGCAGTGAGTGTGGTCGAGCACGCCAGATGAACCGTGGTGCCGCCCTCGCCTCGGGCGATATTTTACTTTTTCTGCATGCGGATACCCAATTGCCAGAAAATGGCTTGCTTCTTATTCAGTCAGCACTCTCTGCTAAGAAAACCTGGGGGCGCTTTGATGTGCGATTGTCGGGTCAGCATCCTCTATTTCGCGTTATCGAAAAGATGATGAACTGGCGCTCCTCTTTCAGCGGAATATCAACGGGAGATCAAGCCATTTTTGTGCTGCGTGACCAGTTTGAGCGTATTGGTGGTTTTCCCGAACAGCTCTTGATGGAAGATGTTGAGTTGAGCAGACGGCTCAAAAAAATAGTGCCGCCATTTTGTATTCGAACCCCATTGACCACCTCCAGCCGCCGTTGGGAGCAGCGGGGTATTTTTACCACCATCCTGTTGATGTGGCGGTTGCGCTTTCTCTATTGGTTAGGTGTTGATGCCAGAAAACTGGCCAAGATGTATCGTTAAGGAAGCTCTGAACAAGTCATGATTATTTTACGTTGGCGAAAATTTCTTCTACATCCATGCAGGCATCAGCCTAATTCTAACCAGACTTATTCAGAGCTTCCCTAATGATCTATCCAGAGGCAAAAATTCTCCTGTTTGCAAAAGCACCCATCTCCGGAACGGTTAAAACCAGGCTGATCCCCGATATTGGCGAGTACGCGGCAACGGAACTGCATAAAGAGCTGGTACTCAATGCCCTGAACACCATCACTGAAGGGGCACTATCTCCTGTTGAGTTATGGTGTGCACCGAATACCCAACACCCCTTTTTTACTGAGTGCCAGCATCGCTTTTCAGCCTCACTTCATTGTCAGCAAGGGGTTGGTCTGGGGGCGCGAATGCACCATGCCCTGAACCAAAATCGTGGCACACCGACGTTATTGATCGGTAGTGACATTCCAACAATAGATGCCAGTTATCTAAAGCAGGGAATTGAGGCGCTGTTGTGCGGTGAATCGTGGGTTATCGGCCCCGCAGAGGATGGAGGCTATGTTTTAATCGGTTGTCGCAACAGTGATGAGCGATTGTTCAGCGGTGTAACATGGGGCCGGAACCGGGTATTGGCACAGACGATAAAAAAGGCGGAGCAGTGTGGTGTGACGCCACGTCTGCTGGAGCCGTTGTGGGATCTGGATAATGTTGCTGATTTAGCGCGTTGGCAGGAGATTAAACGTGCTACGCTTCACCCAGGCTGCCGCCACTCTGTTTGATGGTTTTCCCGCTGGCACCATAGACTGAGTGCCTATCTCTTTTTAGAAGCACATCAAGGGTCTGTTCTGTCTGATTTTGGCAGCCGTCGACTATCTGACTGTTAATCAGGTTTTCATTTTTACATTCAGCGGCTAAATCCCGTGCTTTTTTCAGTAGTGACAACAAGTTGTACTTGTTTTTGGGATCAAGTTTGTGGATCGTTGTTTCCGGTTGTTCGTTGCTGTTGTCACCCAGTGTCTGTTTAAAACAAGAGAGTATTTCAATTTCTGTTTGGGCTAGAACTTCAATCAGTTTTAACTTGTTTTGGGTCAGTTCGGGTAATTTGTCGATCAGATTTTGTGCGATAATTTCACGCTCTTGCTGTAGCAGGCGCAAAAAACCCTCAGATGCTGAGATCTGACTGATCAGGGATTGTTGCAGTTGTTGAGCGGTGCTGCTCATTTTGAGTTACGACACATTGTTAAGTGCGGTCTCCATGCCCAGCATTTTTTCAGCTGTGACTCTGTTATCCACATGAAATGTCCCCTCATTAAGCGCCTGTTTGATGCTCTCAACACGTGCGGTATCCGCAACCGGCAGTGCTGCCAGAGTATTCTCCAGTTTTTGCAACTGTGCTGCGGTGTCTGTCAGGCTAACGGTATCGGCGGTGGATGAGCCACCGGTCTCCTCCTGGGCCACCGTCGGCTCGCTACGCGCAACACTTACCTGAGAGTTTTCGTTGTTTGCCTGAACCCGGTGGCCCGCACCGAGTCCGTTGATATCAATCGCCATTACAGATACTCCTTTTTTCTTTCACAGGTTGTTAGCGTCCAGCAGATGAAATTCCTTTAATTAAGTATTTCAACTATGCCGGGAGCAACAATAGTGCCTTCTACTATGCGCTCTGATTTGCTGTTTTGTACGCGGATAATATCACCCAGTGTACCATTGTTGAGTGCTTTTCCCGAGGTGATCACTTTAAATCGACTACTGCCTGAGCGAAGTGTGATCAACTGCCCTTTTTTAATTATTTTTTCAGCATTAGTCGCATTTTTCTGGATGATGCTGCCCAGGCGAATCGGTTGACGCACTTCACGGCCAATGACATCGTCGATGGTGGTGAAGTAACCACCGAGGTGGTTGGCTATCTGGCGACGATCCAGCACCACGTCATCGGTGGTGATGGTGGTGCCGCGACTGAGTGGGTTCGTGGCCACCGCCACTGTTGAGTAAAACTTAATGGTAACGGGAATGAATATTTTCCAAAATCGCGGAGTATGACATCGCACGCCGATATTGTTACGTCCTGCGGGGTTGAATTTGCTGAGTGAAAAGATCTCTAACGGTTCGGCACACTGTGACAGTTTGAGTCGGCTGTTAAGTCTGCCTAAGGTCATTTCACTGTTTGGGTTGGCGAGCTTGTTGAGCTCTTTCTCCACATAGTCGCGAACGGCCTGCTCAATGTGTGAGTGTGGCTGGTACCCCTCTTGTGCAACGGCATTGCCAAAGAGTGAAAGCAGCACAAATAAAGCTATTTTTATCATCTGTCGTGGTGTCATGATTCTGCCGGTTATTATCGACCTGTTTAAAATAAGCAAAATATATGCCGCCTGATAAGGTTTCGGCATGGTTAAGTAATAGGAGCGTGCGCCGATTAGTATGCTATGAATTTTTTAGGATCAATGGGGGAAGTATGGCTGGCATAATGGATGGTGTGGATGCACGCACACAAATGGTGGGTGAAAACCGTCTGGAGCTGCTTCTTTTTCACCTGGGTGGCAAGCAGCGTTATGGCATTAATGTTTTTAAGGTGCAGGAGGTGATTCAATGCCCCCCCTTAACCCACATGCCAAATTCAGCCAGTGCTGTGCGAGGGATCGTTAATATGCGCGGCAATACGATCAGTGTTATTGACCTTGGTATGGCCATGGGTGAGCCGCCGGTGGCAGTTCCTGAAAAAGGTTATGTGATTATCACTGAATTTAATCGCAAGGTTCAGGGAATGCTGGTTAATAGTGTTGATCGTATTATCAATATGAACTGGAAAGATATTATGCCGCCGCCAACCGGGATGGGCAAAAATATCTATATGACGGCGGTGACCAAAATTGATGATGAGTTGATAGAAATCATTGATGTGGAGAAGGTGCTTTCTGAAATTGTTGGGCAAAAAACAGTGGTTTCAGATGAACTTGTCGAAAAAGGTGCCGACACTGAGCAGTACCATGTTTTGGTGGTGGATGATTCGTCGGTTGCCCGTAACCAGGTTAAGCGGACGCTTGATCAGCTGGGTATCAGTTCGGTATCTTGTAATGATGGTGCTGAGGCATTGGCGCTGCTGAAATCGATGTTAGAGGAGCACGGGGATATTTCAAAGAAAATATCGATGATCATTTCAGATGTTGAGATGCCGAAGATGGATGGCTATACGCTGACGAAAGAGATTCGCAGTGATCCGCTACTGCGTGATCTGTACATTGCGCTACACACTTCGTTAAGTGGTGTTTTTAATAAAACGATGGTACGAAAAGTGGGTGCAGATCAGTTTCTACCCAAATTCAACCCTGATGAATTGGCCAGAATGGTACTGGAAGCACTGGAAAATGAAAAAGTACACGCTATTGAATCTGATTGAATTTGATTGATAATGGCGACATATTAATACTTGTTTTCTAAATATTAAAGATTGGATCTAACTTTGGCTGCTCGACAAATATCTGCTACCGAATACAATGATTTTCGTGTTTTTTTAGAAAAAGCATGTGGAATTGTTCTGGGTGACAATAAGCAATACCTGCTTACCAGTCGTCTAAACCGTCTGATGAATGATGAAGGTATTGACAGCTTTGACCTTTTGATCAAGAAAGTAAAGGTTAACCGACAGCTTCGGGATCAAATTCTTGATGCCATGACAACCAACGAAACATCATGGTTTCGTGACCGTTACCCCTTTGAAATTTTGAAACAAAATGTTTTTCCCGATATCACCTCTCAACGTGCCAGCCAGATGAAAATCTGGTCAGCGGCCAGCTCAACCGGGCAAGAGGCCTACTCAATCAGCATGACGATACAGGAGTATCTGATGTCGCGGCCCGGAGCATTGCCCAGCCGTATTGAAATTGTTGGAACCGATATATCCGCAACGGTAGTGGCCGAGGCAAAAAAAGGGCGTTACGACAGTTTGTCGATGGCCAGAGGGTTGTCGCCAGAGCGTAAAAACCGTTTTTTCAAGCCACTGTCGGGAGGTGAGGCTTGGGAGCTACGCGAAGACCTACGCAAACGTGTTGTCTTTCGTGAGCTGAATTTGATGTCTAGCTATACCCTGTTGGGTAAGTTTGATGTGGTGTTTTGTCGCAATGTGTTGATCTATTTTTCGGCAGAGCTCAAGCGTGAAATCCTGGAAAAAATTGCCGGGGTATTAAAACCGGATGGTTACCTGTTTCTCGGTGGTTCGGAGTCAACGGCTAACTATACAGATCGCTTTAAAATGGTAAAACTACCTGCAGGTGTGGTTTACAAACTGCGTTCATAATGTCCTAATTCCTCTCCCGCCTTCTTGGTGAATTCACTCTCAAACTAAGCATTTTATTGGAAACCCTGTCGGGTGGGGCAGGGGGTAAACTCTTGCCGCTTTTGCCACTCTCCGCTCTCTTTTCTCTTCTACAGTTCACTGTTTATCCCGATTCTTCATTCTGGCACATTGATTGCTCTGTACCTTGCAGGTGATTAGTTCAGGAAGTCTGTGATGGGGATTAGTATCGATAATGTGCTGGGTTTGCATGAGAATGCGGTCAAGCTGCGCGCTCGACGTATTGAGATGCTGGCAACCAATATCGCCAATGCTGACACGCCAGGTTACAAAGCACGTGATTTCAATTTCAGGCAGGCGTTATCTGATGCACAGTCATCTGGCCGTTCTTCATTTAGTCTACAGGCGACACAGCCGGGACACTTTTCAAGTGGAAAAAGCAGGGGTTTTGAGATGATGTACAGCACGCCACTACAGCCCTCTATTGATGGAAATACGGTTGATCTACACCGGGAAAAAGCGAAGTTCACTCAAAATGCCATGGAGCAACAGGTGAGCCTGACTTTTCTGGATAGGAAGTTAAAAGGGTTGGTTAAAGCGATTCGGGGAGAGTGATAGATGAGTCTGTTTAACATTTTTGATATTGCCGGTTCTGGCATGAGTGCACAGATGGTGCGCTTGAATACTACCGCGAGCAATATATCAAATGCCGATACGGCAAGCAGTAGTGTTGACCGGACGTATCGTGCCCGCTATCCGCTCTTCTCAACGGTTATGACGGGTGAGATGGGGCGGCAGGCTGCCGGGGTTGAAGTTAAAGGTATTGTGGAGAGCAATGCGCCGTTGCGGCCGCAATACAGTCCAAATCACCCGATGGCCGATGAACAGGGTTATGTCTATTACCCAAATGTGAATGTGGTTGAGGAGATGGCCAATATGATGTCGGCTTCCCGTTCGTACGAAACCAATGTGCAGGTGATTAACACCTCTAAGCAGTTGATGACGAAGACACTGCAGTTGGGTAGCTAAGTAGGAGATAGTGATGGAAAGTGTAACGAGCAGTAGCGCATATTTGGAAAGCCTGGGGTTGGGAGTAAAGACGAAAACGGAGGAGCCCGCATCAAAATCGGATGAGTTTCTTACCCTGATGCTGGCGCAGATTGAGAATCAGGATCCTCTTGAGCCGATGGATAATGGAGAGTTTCTCACACAATTGGCTCAAATCGAAACCGCGGGTGGCATTGCCGATTTACAGAAATCCTCTAACGATGTGGTTAATGCGCTTCAATCAAGCCAGGCACTTCAAGCGTCAAGCATGGTGGGACGCAGTGTGGTGGTGCCCTCTGATGTGTCGAGTTTAAGCAATGGTCGTTTAGGTGGTTCAGTGGCGGTTGCTGAAGAAGCTGATCGAGTGAATGTGAGAGTCTATAACGAGTCGGGCAGTTTGGTTAAAACAATTGATTTGGGAGCACTGCCGAGAGGAATTGCTGACTTTAGTTGGGATGGTACGGATGAGAGTGGCAACAGTTTGCCGGATGGCCAGTATGAAATAAAGTCAACTGCTTGGTATAGCAGTGGTTCAACAGAGGCGTTGTCAACGATGGCGATTGCTAGAGTCGAGAGCGTTACGATTGGCGGTGGTAGTCAGGGTATCGCATTAAATCTGGATGGATTGGGTAGTTGGCGTATGGCTGATGTGCTTCAAATCCACCAATAAACGGGGATAAAAATTATGCCTTTTAGTATCGCACTGAGTGGTTTAAATGCGGCATCTGCTGATTTGGCGGTGACCGGTAACAATATTGCAAATGCCGAAACAACGGGTTTTAAAGAGTCACGTACCGAGTTTGTTGATGTCTACGCCATTGCCTACCAGGGTATAACCGCTACCACACCCGGCAGTGGGGTAAGGCTGGCCGGCATTACCCAGGAATTTTCCCAGGGGGATAGCTCTTATACCGGAAACAGTCTTGATTTGATGATCAATGGTCAGGGTTTCTTTCAGGTGCAGGGGTTGAATGGTGATGTTAATTTGACTCGTTCAGGTGCCTTTCATCTGGATCGTACCAGTACGATGGTGAATGGTGGAAACCAAGCCCTTTTGGCGTATAACTACAATGCAACCACCGATTCATATAATCTCGAAAGTCCGCAGCCGATCCGGGTGAATGTGGATATTGGTATGCCTGCGGCGACCAGCACCATCAATGGCCAATTTAATCTGCCGGCCAATGAGACGCCGATTGACCCCGCCGTGGTGCCATTCCTTGCCACTGATCAGGCAACCTATCACCATGCGACCGCTTCCACGGTTTACGATAGCTTGGGCAATGCACATACCGCGACCGTCTATTTTCGCAAAGTAATTCCTGATGCGGCCAATACTTGGGAAAATTACACCTATGTTAATGGTAACGAGGTGGTGCCTACGGGTTTGGCACCAGGGAATCCGGCCGTCATTACGTTTGACAGTGCGGGCCAGCTAGCGTCGGTTGTGCCGAGCCTGCCTGGTATACCTAATGTAATTTCTTACCAAGGGTTGACGCTTCCCGGCCCCAATGCGGACCCTTTGACACTCTCCCTCGATCTCACCGACAGCACGCAGTACGGCTCTGCATTTGCGACTAACGATTTGACTCAAGATGGTTACGGTACCGGGCGTTTGAGCGGTATCGATATTGATGACAGTGGGGTGATTTTTGCCCGCTATACCAACGGTGTCTCCGATATCCTTGGCAAGGTGGCGCTGGCTTCGGTGAATAATCCATCCGGCCTGCGTCAAGCCGGTGATAGCAATTGGGCTGAAACCTACGAGTCGGGTAACGCCATTAATGGTGAAGCTCTGAACGGTGATTATGGCTCGATTTCGGCGGGTACTCTGGAGTCATCTAATGTGGACATTGCTAAACAGCTGGTTAACTTGATTATTGCACAACGTAATTATCAGGCGAATGCTCAGGTGATCTCCACTGCGAATACAGTGACTCAAACCATTATTAACATGCGTTAACGGGTTATTTCAGGAGATTTGTTATGGATCGCATGCTCTATATTTCGATGTCTGGTGCCAAACAGACGATGCTGGCTCAAACGGTCAATAGCAATAATTTAGCCAATGTGTCGACCCATGGCTTTCGGGAAGACTTTTTTCAGCAGCGTAGTCAGCCTGTTTTTGGTGACGGCTATGCCAGTCGTGTTTACGCGATGACTGAAAACCCGGCTTTTAAATCCCAAGCGGGTATGTTGGATACCACGGGTCGACAACTGGATGTTGCCATTAATGGTGATGGCTGGTTTGCGGTTCAGGCTGATCCACAAACCGGTGAAGAGGCGTTGACTCGTGCCGGTAATTTCAAGGTGGATGGGGCGGGTTTTCTGGTCACCCCGGATGGTCATCAGGTACTTGGCGATGGTGGCCCGATTAATCTTCCCCCCTTTGAGCAGATTGAGATTGGCACGGATGGCACCTTAAGCATTTTGCCGGTAGGGCAAGATGCAGCCGCTTTAGCGGTGGTGGATCGGATCAGGTTAGTTAATCCACCGATCGAAGATCTCTTTAAAGGAAAAGATGGCCTGATTCATCTCAAAAACGGGGCGGGTGCAGATGTTGATCCAGGAGTGAGAATTGTTTCTGGTGCCCTGGAGAGTAGTAATGTCAGTGCGGTTGAGTCGTTAGTACAAATGATCGACCTCTCCCGTCGTTACGAGATGCAGGTGAAAATGATGAAAACAGCGGATAGAGCGGCTGAAGTCACCACGCAAATGATGCGTTTGTAGTCAACAGGCTCTGATTTGCCACAAATATGAGAAAGCGAGGTAGCATATGAATCCGGCACTTTGGGTATCGAAAACGGGGTTGGAAGCACAGCAGAATCGTCTGACTGTCATTTCCAATAATCTGGCCAATGTAGGCACAACCGGTTTTAAACGGAACCGGGCAGTTTTTGAAGATCTGCTCTATCAAAATGTTCGCCAGGTTGGGGCGCAGACTTCTCAGGATACTACGCTGCCCTCGGGCCTCTCCTATGGTACCGGTGTGCGCACGGTAGCCACTGAAAAGCTGCACACTCAGGGGAATATTCTCCAGACTAATATTGATCTGGATATTGCTGTTAGTGGTCGTGGTTATTTTCAAATCAGCATGCCGGATGGCTCTATTTCCTATAGCCGTGATGGTTCGTTTCGTCTGGATGCGGAAGGGCAGGTGGTCACCTCCAATGGCTACCCGCTCTCTCCAGCCATTAATGTACCGGCTGATGCACAAACCATCAGTATTGGTCGTGATGGAACGGTCTCGGTTCAACAGCAGGGGGTGGTCGGTAGCACGCAAGTCGGCTCGATTCAGCTGGCTGATTTTGTTAATCCAACTGGTTTGCAGGCAAAGGGTGAAAACCTCTATGTGGAGACCGGTGCCAGCGGCGCGGCGCAGACCGGTAACCCGGATGCCAATGGGCTGGGCTCGCTACTGCAAGGTTCTCTGGAGTCGTCCAATGTCAATGTGGTTGAAGAGCTAGTGGGGATGATTGAGGCGCAACGGGCTTATGAGATGAATACCAAGGCGATTACCACCGCTGATCAGATGCTGCAATTTATCACCAATAATGTTTAATTGAGGTGATGTGATGAGGCTTATTATTGTGCTGTTGGTACTCTCTTCGCTGGTGGGTTGTGCATCCAATGCCACAAAAGCACGCAACCACCCTGAGTTTGCCATTACCTATCCGGCAATGGCCAAGCCGTTGCCGAACAACTCGGGCTCTATTTTTCAGTCCAGCCAGGGGCTGGCGCTGTTTCAGGATGAAAAAGCCCGTCAAATAGGTGACATTATTCTCGTTCAATTGAGTGAGCGTACCAACGCCAGTACCAGTGCCAGCAGCTCAACCAATAAAGCCTCCTCGGTCTCCTCCTCAGTTGGTTTGTTGATGGGGTATGACCCAACGCGGGGGCAAATACCGTTGTTGAATACGACCCTCTCTTCAGAGAAGGATTTTGCGGGTGATGGTAATAGCCGACAGAGCAACAGCTTGACCGGTACTATTGCGGTGACTGTTTCTGAGGTGCTTACCAATGGCTATCTGGTGGTTCGTGGCGAAAAGCTGATCAGTATTAATCAGGGCGATGAGTATGTGCGCCTCTCCGGTATTATTCGCCCACGGGATATTGACTCTGAAAATATGGTCGCCTCCAGCCAAGTGGCTAACGCTCAGATTGTTTATGGCGGCAAAGGGGTGATTGGTAATGCCAATGAAATGGGCTGGTTGGATCGCTTCTTGCAGAGTTCCTGGTGGCCACTGTAATGATGCTGGAGTGTTGAAATGAAACGGTTACCGAATCTATTGATTGTATTGAGCAGCCTGTTCTTGATGGGGGTTGCCCAAGCTGAGCGGATTAAGGATATCGCCTCGGTTGCCGGAGTGCGCTCTAATCAATTGATCGGTTACGGTATTGTGGTTGGCCTTGATGGTACCGGTGATAAAACCAGTCAGACACCCTTTACCATTCAAAGTGTCAAGAGCATGCTCTCAAAATTTGGGGTGACGTTACCGGCCAATGTTAACCCCCAGTTGAAAAATGTTGCCGCTGTTTCTGTCAGTGCCACACTGCCTCCTTTTGCAAAACCCGGTCAAAATATTGATGTCACCGTCTCCTCCATTGGTAACTCCACCAGCCTGCGCGGTGGGGCGTTGATCATGACCCCGCTCAAGGGGGCGGATGGTGAAGTGTATGCCATCGCCCAGGGTAACCTGGTGGTGGGTGGTTTTGGTGTTTCAGGCAGTGATGGCTCACGCCTTTCAGTGAATGTACCCAGTGTCGGGCGCATTCCAAACGGTGCCTCTATTGAGCGCGGTGTGCCGATGAAGATGGGGGGGGATCGTTTTGTCGATCTGAACCTGCATCGGGCCGATTTCACCACCGCCAATAATGTCGCAGCAGAGATTAACAAGCTGCTGGGCGAAGGAACAGCAGTGCCGCTGGATGCCGCTTCCATTCAAGTGGCTGCACCAGTTGATCAACGACAGCGGGTCGCCTTTCTTTCCATTCTCGAAAACCTGGAAGTTCAATCAGGCCAGGCCCCGGCACGGGTCATTATTAACTCCAGAACCGGCACCGTTGTCATCGGTAGTAATGTAAAAGTTGATGCCGTCGCCGTGAGTCACGGCTCGTTGACGGTCACCATTGTTGAACGACCGGCTATCTCCCAGCCCGGGGCATTGTCCGGTGGTGAAACGGTGGTGGTGGGTACCACAGATATTGAAGTGAAATCGGAAGGGAATCGTATGTTTGTCTTTGATCCGGGTGTCAGTCTGGATGAGCTGGTGCGGGCGGTTAATAATGTGGGTACCGCACCGGGTGATCTGGTGGCGATTCTGGAGGCATTGAAAGAGGCGGGGGCTTTGCGTGCGGAGCTGGTGGTGATTTAAGGGGTACCCCTGAAAATTGATTTCCCTCTATGAAGGTGTTGGAAATAACCTCGAAATGCTCATTTATACCCATTTTTAGAGCTACCCCAGATAGATAGGTTTAGTGATGAACACACCCATTCAGCAACCACAAAGCTATACCGATTTTCAATCCCTGGCCAAGCTACGGATCCAGGCCCGGGATGATTCCCAAGGTGCCCTGCGTGCCGTTGCACAGCAGTTTGAATCGCTCTTCCTGGGGATGATGGTTAAATCGATGCGTGACGCCAGTATTGGTGATCAACTGTTTAACTCCAATGCCCAGAATACCTATCTGGAAATGTATGATAAAGAGCTTTCACTGAGCCTCTCATCTCAGGGTGGCATTGGCCTGGCTGATACGATTGTTCGCCAGTTGAGTCATAATTTATCCAATGATGCAGAATCTCCGGCGATGATTCAATCTACCCGTCCTCTCTCTTCTGCTTCAACCCCGATAGTTAAAAAAACCGAATCAGCCGAACGTTTTGAAACAGCGGAACAGTTTGTAAAGGCGCTATGGCCATTGGCTCAGCAGGCGGCGGATAAGCTGGGGGTGGAGCCTAAGGTGCTGATCTCCCAGGCGGCCTTGGAGACCGGCTGGGGTAAGCGAATCATCGATATTTCCGACGGCCAGAGCAGCTATAATCTTTTTAATATCAAGGCAGACCGCCGTTGGTCGGGGGAGAGGGCAACGGTGGCAACTCTGGAATATAAGGACGGTATAGCGGTGCAGCAACAGGCCAGTTTTAGGTCCTATGGTTCTTATGCCGAGAGCTTTCAGGATTATGTGGATTTTGTTACTCATTCACCCCGCTACAGTGAAGCCCTCAATAAGGCAGCTGATGCGGTGGGCTACATTGATGCGTTACACAAAGGTGGCTATGCAACAGACCCCGATTATGCGGCTAAAATAAAAGCGATTATGGGACAAGTGTTACTGGCTGACGAAGTGTAAAGGTTATGCTGTTAATGGACGATAGAGCAGTGAAAGAGACAGATGGCGGGTGATTGCCATCGAAGCAATTTAGGGGATTGATATGTCGGGTTCGGGTGATGTTTTTGGTACCGCCATTTCGGGGCTAATGGCCTTTCAACGTGCGTTGCATACCACGTCACAAAATATCTCAAATGCGGCAACTGAAGGTTATAGCCGTCAAACCACAGAGTTTATGACCCGCGCACCCACGCGGGTGGGCACCAATAGCATTGGTGCCGGTGTGGAGGTAGCCTCTGTTCGTCGGCAGTTTGATGGTGTGGTTGAGAGCCGCCTGAATGGTTATTCGAGTACCTATAATTATCAGGATGCCATCAATGAATATGCCACGCAGCTCGATGAGTTGCTGGCTAACGCCAGCGCCAGTTTGGGTAACAGCGTGCAAAACTTTTTTGACTCGGCACAAACCGTGGCCAATACCCCTACCTCTATTGCAGGGAGAGAGGTGATGGTTTCCGAAGGGGATGAGCTGGTCAACCGCTTCTCCATGCTCTCAGGTCAACTCAGCTCCTATAAAGAACAGATTAATAACGATATCCGACTTGCGGTGGGCGAGTTGAATGGCTACGCGCAATCCATTGCTGAGTTAAATGATCAAATTAGCCAGGCGGGTGGTGTTCATGGCCAGTTTCCACCCAATGACCTGATGGACAAGCGGGATCTGTTAGTCGGTAAAATGTCCGAATTGGCTAATATTAATACCCTGACCAAAGATGATGGCTCAATGGATGTCTTCATTGGTAAAGGCCAGCCATTAGTTTTGAATACCAATGCAAATAACATTGTGACCCAGGGTAATCGTTACAATAGCTATGATCTGGAAGTCGCTTTTGATAATGGTAATGGCAATGTATTTGACATTACCAATACCCTCAATGGCGGAAAAATCGGTGGTTTACTCCAGGTGCGGAGTGACCTTATCACCCAGGCTGAAAATACTATGGGTCGCATGGCAGTGGGCCTTGCTGATAGTTTCAACGCACAACATCGCCAGGGAATGGATCTGGATGGGGATATTAATAACGGTTTTTTTAGCACCCCAACGGCGGAAGTCTATGTCAGTCGTCTGAATACCGGCAGTGCCAATACATCCGCCACGATTACCGATGTCTCCCAGTTAACAACGTCTGATTACGAACTTAAATTCAATGGCACAAACTACACTCTACGCGACATGGAGACGGGTGTCAGTTCCACCATTCCGGGGGTTGGCACATACGATACCGGCTTTGGTTTCGAGCTGAATATATCCGCAGGCGCGGTGGCGGGTGATAGTTTTTATATTCGCCCTACGGGAACTGCGGCGGGGCAGATATCCAGTACCATCACCGATGGAAAAGATATTGCGGCGGCATCTGCTGTTGCTACCGAGAGTCGCTGGGATAATCAGGGTGATGGGGTGCCAAGTGCTCTTAATGTTCAGGATATCTCCAATGCCGCGCTATTGAATGACGTCACCATTGCCTTTACTGCTGGCAATCAGTTTGATGTGCTCGATAATACGACCGGTACCGTATTGGCATCCAATGTCGCCTATAATAGTGGTGATAGCGTGGCTTATAATGGTTGGGAGCTGGTGTTGAGTGGCACACCGGCAACGGGTGATACCTTCACGGTTGCCAGTAATTTTGGTGCATCAGGTGACAATACCAATATGCTGGCACTGGCCGGTATTCAACAACAAAATGTGTTGGCAAACGGCAGTGAAAGTTTGCAGGATAGTTATTCACGCCTGGTATCCGACATTGGGGTTGCAGCGGCACGCTCAGATCAAACCCGCCAGGCGCAAGGCATTATGTTACAACAGGCTGAAATGCAGAAATCGTCTGTGTCAGGGGTTAATCTTGATGAAGAGGCAGCCAACCTGATGCGTTACCAGCAGGCGTATGCGGCGGCGGCAAAAGTGATGAGCACAGCAAATACGGTATTCGAAACACTGCTGAATGCAGTGCGATAATAGAGAGGTAATCTCATGACGGTTCGACTTTCTACCAGCATGATGTTTCAAAACAGCATGAAGACCATGATGGAGAGCCAGAGCGAAATTAATCGCCTGCAACAGCAAATTTCCACTGGCAAGCGCCTGTTGAGTGCGGCAGATGATCCCGCAGCCTCCGCCGCTGTTTTTCAGTTGCGCGAAGCAAAACAACAGATGGAACAGTACCAGGTCAATGCCGATGCGGCGGAAGCCCAGGTAGGTTATCAAGAGTCTGTTTATGGCGATATAACCAATATCCTTCAGCGGGTACGGGATCTGACCTTGCAGGGTAACAGCGACACCACCAATCGAAGTGATCGGGCCATTCTTGCCGAGGAGATTGATGGTTTAAGGCGCAGTTTAATCTCGATTGCAAATAGCACGGATGTGAACGGTGATTATATGTTTGCCGGTAATAAAGCCGGCAGTGTGCCTTTTGTGGAAACAGGCATGGTGGTGAGCTATCAGGGTGATGAGGGAGTTCGTGAGTTAAAAGTCGGTGCCAGCCGACTGGTGGCGTTAAACGATAATGGCAAAGATGTTTTTATGAAAATACCGACAGGTAATGGGGTGATTGCCGCTTCTGCCAGTGCATCGAATACCGGTAGCGGTATCATTGATCTAGGGAATGAGGTGGGTACCTTTGTTAATGACACTTACGATATTCAGTTTACTGCAACAAATCCAACGACTTATGAGGTGTATGATAGCTCATCTACGTTAGTTGCCGGGCCAAGCTCTTTTTCAAGTGGTGATACGCTGAGTTTTGCCGGTATTAATGTCTCTATTTCAGGTGAACCCAATGCGGGTGATGCATTTACACTTGAACCCAGCGGTAACCGTGATATTTTTTCTTCCCTGCAGGTGATTGTGGATGTCTTCAATACCACGGGGAATGACTCAGCCTCTTCAGCCTATCGTCATAATGAAGTGAGTCGAGCATTTAGTCACTTGGACAACACCATGGAAAGCATTGGCGTACAACGTAGTCAGGCGGGTAATCGCCTGAATGCTATTGAGCAACAGAGAGTGGTTAATGACAACCTCATTTTCCAGGGCACAGTGAATATTTCACGGTTAGAAGATGTCGATATGACGGAAGCAATTATGCATTTTGAGCTGCAACTACAGGCACTTGAAGCCTCTCAACAATCTTTCTCGATCGCACAACGTCAAAGTCTTTTTGATTTTATGTAATCGTGCGCTGATAATAGCGGTATGAATGAGATAATCCGCTTGCAAAAAATCATGGCACAACTGCGCGATCCCGAGTGCGGTTGTCCGTGGGATCTCAAACAAACCTTCGAAACCATCATTCCCCATACCCTTGAAGAGGCTTATGAAGTGGCTTATGCCATTGAACAGGGTGATTATGACGAATTAAAGGATGAACTCGGGGATTTGTTGTTCCAGGTGATCTTTTATAGTCAGCTGGCCAAAGAGCAGGCACTGTTTGAATTTAAGGATGTGGTTGAGGCTATTTGCGAAAAAATGCTTCGTCGTCACCCCCATGTTTTTGATCAGCAATTTATCGGAGAGGATGATGATCAGAGTATTCATCGTCGTTGGGAGGAGATTAAGGCGCAAGAGACAGCACACGCAGCATCACACAGCGTGCTTGATGGACTGACCCGCGCACTGCCGGCGATGACCTTGGCGAATAAAATCCAGAAAAAAGTGGCCAAGGTGGGGTTCGACTGGGAAAGCAGCCAACAGGTTATTGATAAAATTGAAGAGGAGTTGGAGGAGGTCAAGGTTGAGCTTGCCAAGGCAGATAATTCAGTACGCCAGCATGAAGAGATTGGCGATTTGCTGTTTGCCTGTGTCAATCTGGCGCGTAAATCCAATGCAGACCCGGAGCAACTACTGCGTAAAGCCAACCAAAAATTTGAAACACGCTTCCGTGACCTGGAGTCACAAATTGCAGCACAGCAATTAAATATTACCGAATTACCCCTCGAAATACTTGAACAGTACTGGCAGCAGGCAAAAAAACGTGTCGGATAAAGTCTAATTTACATGGCAAGTGAAACAGAGCTCACTATTTTCATTGCTCATGCGTAAAAAGCTAGCAATAAAGGTACTGCCGTTTGGATTCATCACTCCATGGGGGTCATGGCAGCTGGCGCACTCCACCTTATAACCACCAGATTCATAGAGCCTGATCTCATCGGGATCCGCTTTATTGTCACCGTCCTTATCAAAGAACCTCATCTCCCCGGTTACCTCTCCGGTAAGGATTCTGAAGTCTGAGGTGTTGGGCAGGGTAACGCCAATGGGGTGGTCATTTGAAAGATCCGGGCCAACAGTATAGAAACCGAGGTCAGGTATGCTCCAACCATTGCCGGTGAAGTGACATTGGGTGCATCCGAGCATGGTCTGATGTTGAATATCACCTGACCAAGAGTCAAGAAATGCCTCGTCCAGCTGGTGTGTTGGGTCGTATTTTCCGGGGCCGGGCATATTGATAATGGCGTCGATGGCGATAGTGCCATCATGGCAAGAGAGACAGGTGACTGAGTTGGGGCCTGGCCCCGCGACCGGCTGATTAACCTGCTCGTAGAGTGTGTATGTCGCGGTTGATGCGGTTCGATTCCACAGTGGTGCACCCTGAACTGAGGTGTTGGCAGCATGGGGCGTGTGGCAATAGACGCAGACTTCGCCGTAATTATTGAAATAGGGGTTCATAAATGCCCGCCAAGTGGCAAAGTCGAGTGACAAATTGTGGCGTGTATTACGTACTCCACCAACATTTGAGGCGGCAGTTGGTCCCCAGCCATCACCTTGGTCGGGGTTAAAGGCGTGGCTAACGACAGGTAGTGAAAGCCCAACTAGTAATAAAAAAATACCGGTGTATTTCATTTATTCTGCATCTCTGTGTTGTTAGGTAATATCGTCATAATTCAGCGTCTCTGTCACTGTGCGAAAAAGCGCCCCCGACTTGAGATGAATATAAATTTCCGACCTTCTTCTTATCGACTATTCTAAACAATTATTTAACATGGTTACAATTGGTTTTCTATTAATTAAAATAAATGACGTTAATTCCTCTGCTTGTGAATCTCCTTTCTTTTTACACTACACTAGAGCCTCAATAATCTCTGGGAGTGGCTACTTGTGACTGAGTTTGTGATGTGGGGGTGGGTGGCCGCTGCAATAGTAATGGGCGTGCTGCTGGGTGCCTTTCTGATGTGGCAAAAAATGAGTGCCACAGCCAAGCGGCAGTTACATCAACAATCAGAGCAGATGATTGGGGTGCAAGGCCAGTTGCAACAACAACAGACGGCACTGGCAGTTGCAACTGAACGAGTGACCAGCTTGGAACAGCGGTTAACTCAGGAGCAGTCGCAGGTCGCGGAATCAACACAGCAGCGGCAAGATGTGCAAGATGAGCTGAGTGATGCACGTCAACAGCTAGAAGGCACACGCCGTGCTGAGCAAGCACTGCTTGAGCAGTGTCAGCAGTTTAAGCAGCAGCAGGCTGAACAGCGCCTGCAGTGGGATCAACTGCAACAGCGTAATAGTACTTTGCAGAGTGAAAATACCGAGCTGCGCACTCGGCAGCAGGAGAAAGAGCTGCATTATGCTTCGCAATTAGCCCAGTTTGATCAACAGAAGCTTGAACTCACCAAGTCGTTTGAAAATCTGGCTAACCGTATTTTTGAGGCCAAAGCTAAATCCTTTTCTGAAAATAGTCGCCAATCGCTGGATGACCTGCTCAAACCGTTTCGCCAGCAGATTGGCGATTTTCGCCAGAAGGTTGAGGATATTCACCACAAAGAGACCGAGCAGCAGGCCCAACTGCGAACGGAACTGGGTCACCTTAAAGAGCTTAACCAACAGATTACCGAAGAGGCCCATCAGCTTGCGACCGCTCTCAAGGGAGAAAAAAAGACCCAAGGTAATTGGGGTGAATTGATTTTGGAAAATGTGCTAGACCGGTGTGGCTTACAAGTTGATAAAGACTATAAGCGCGAGGTGAGCTTTAACACAGACAATGGTCGCCAGCGCCCTGATGTGATCGTCTATCTACCTGAAAATAAGCATTTGGTCATTGATGCAAAGGTCTCATTGAATGCCTATACCCGTTATATCAATAGTGAGGATGACGCTGAGAGAGGGCAGGCACTGAAAGAGCATGTGGCTGCGGTTGCAGACCGTATCAAAGAGCTATCTGATCGCCACTATTTCGAACTGCCAGGGCTGAACTCACCAGAAATTGTGTTTATGTTTATTCCCATCGAATCGGCCTTTGTTGAGGCGTTGCGTGCCGATGAGAGCCTGTTTCAGAAAGCACTGGAGCAAAATGTGCTGGTTGCCACCCCGACCACCTTATTGACCAGCCTGAATATTGTTCGCCAGCTATGGCGCTTTGAGAATCAAAACCGTCATACCGCTGAGTTGGCTGAAAAAGCGGGCAAAATGTATGACAAACTCAACACTTTTTTAGGTTCCATGGAGAAGGTGGGTCGCTCGCTGGATAGTGCCAAAGATAGTTATGAGAAGGCATTTGGCCAGCTCTATAGCGGCCGTGGCAATCTGATCAAACAGGCCAATGAGTTCAAAAAACTGGGTGTCTCTGTTAAGGCTGAACTACCCGAGGGGCTGGTTGATCGTGCTGAACTGGAGCTGGATCATTCGGTGGCGGATCTATCGAATGGTACTGAAAAATAATCTGCATCGATTCCTGTTTTTTGTTTTTCTGGCATAATATTTGACCAAACGGGAGTGAGTATGGCCACAGAATATTATCAACGCCGCTTTGCCGGTATTCAACGTTTGTACGGTGATCAGGGGGCTGATGTACTTGCTCAGGCACATTTTTGTGTGGTCGGTATCGGTGGTGTTGGTTCCTGGGCGGTGGAGGCGTTGGCGCGCAGTGGTATCGGCAAGGTGACCTTGATTGACTTTGATACGGTAAGCGAGAGCAATATTAATCGTCAATTGCCGGCAATGAGTGATACGATCGAGCACAAAAAGTGCCAAGTGATGGCGGAGCGTATTCACCTGATTAACGCCGATTGTCAGGTTGAGGTGATTGACGACTTTATCACGGTAAAAAACCACCAAACGTACCTAAACCGTGATTATGACTATGTGATTGATGCGATTGACAGCATTAAATTCAAATCGTTGATGATCAACTATTGCAAACGAAATAAGGTTCCGATTATTGTGACAGGCGGTGCCGGTGGTATGACGGATCCCACTAAAATTCAAGTGGCCGATGTGAGCCGTACCTTCAATGATCCGCTAATTGCAAAAGTGCGCTCACAGTTGCGAAAAGAGTTTGGGTTTAATAAAAAAAGTCAGCGCAAGTTTGGTGTCGATTGTGTGTTTTCATCTCAGCAGCCGGTCTACCCAAAGGCGGATGGTACGGTTGGTTATGAAAAACCGGGTATTCACGGGGTTTCACTGGACTGCCGTTTCGGTTATGGTGCAGCCAGTCATATTACTGCCAGTTTTGGTTTTATGGCGGTCGGTTATGCCATCAACAAATTGGTGGAAAAGAGTGGCGCTTAAATTTGGCTGGCTGGTCGAATAACTATAAATCATAGTTTTGAGGAGAGATGAAATGCATTTTTTGCCGTTGATGGTGCTGTTGCTGGTTGTTATAACAACTGGCTGTAGTCGGGAAGCAGGTGATACTCTTACGACGATTAATGCTGAAGACCGTGCGCTAGGAAAGGTGAAATCTATTATCATCCGGGGTGGCTGTTTTGGTTGTCACGATATTAATGAACACCGCTTTGGCCCTTCGTGGATTGAGGTGAGTGCGCGTTATAAAAATGATCCTGAGGCGACACAAAAATTGATCGAAAGCGTGACGCATGGTAGTGGTGGTAAATGGTCGGCAGTGGTGGGGAGTAATGTGATGGCACCGAACAGTGCCAAGGTGAATGATACCGAAATAGCCGCAGTAGTTGAGTATATTCTTTCGTTGTAGCTCTTTGGTTTTTTTCAGGTAAGTCATGTTTTTGATGTTGCATGAGAATCGTATGAAATATTGGTGGTTATGGGTCGTTGTCGCTCTGCTCTTGTCTGGATGTGAGACGACCTCTCAATGGAAAGGGGTGGGGCTGGTATCTGCATTTGAAACGCAGATGCTTAATCAAGGGCTTGAAAATAAAGCGATTTCCAGTCGCCTATCGCTGGAAGCAGATAACGCTGCTGTGGCAGGCAATACCCATTTAGCTATTGATTATGCAGAGCGAGCCAAACACTACGCGCCAACCCATCCGATGGTCTGGTATCAACTGGCACGGCTTTATCTGCAACAAGAACGCTATAAAGAGGCGGAAGCAAGTGCATTGCGAACAATTAGTCTCTCTAAAGACAGTACCCGATTACAAGCAAAGGGGTGGCGCTTGATTGAGCAGTCCCGGCTGCTGTTGGGGGGAGAGTCCCACTCTCAGTATGCTGGGCACCGTGCCGCCAAGCTTGAGCGTTAAACCGGTTTTTTTGACGTTACCTGAGCGATTCAGATCCCCTAGGAAACTGAAAGATATTTCCATCTTCTGTGGAATTGGTTTATAAGATCCAGTTATCGATGAGCTTTAGCAGTGAGAAATGGTTGAGTGAGCGTCTACGCGGTTGATAAGTTGATGAAAGAGGCACGTACCCTAGCGGCAGAATACCGCAAGGCGATGGGTAAGCCTTTGGGTATCAGTAGCGAGATCGCTGAACATGATGCTGCACGTTTATTGAATCTCGAACTCTGCTCAGACCGTACCCATGGGTTTGATGCAATAGGCACAGGTCAACGGCAAGGTAAGCGTATCCAGATCAAGGGGCGCACGATCTTTGATGAGAGCAAATCGGGACATCGGATTGGCCAGCTGAAATTGGATAAAACCTGGGATAGTGTTGTTTTGGTGATCATGAATTCAGAGTACGATTCCATCGAAATTTATGAGGCCGACCGCCCTGTTATTAATGAGGCGATGGCCGGTAGTCAGAGTAAACGTGCGGGACGTGGTGCCATGACGGTGGCTAAATTCAAAGTGATCAGTCAGCTGGTCTGGTGTGCTGAAAAGGGTATTATAACCGATGAAGTTTGGGATAATCGCAGTGGTGACTGATTTCCTCCTTCCCCGTGCCGATCACTGAAAAAACCATGCAGAACTGTGCTGACATACTGGGCCATGATGGCCCTTTTTCACATCACCTCACTGGTTTTGCGCCACGCAAACAACAGCAGGAGATGGCGCTGCAGGTTGAAAAGGCGATTAGTGAGCATTCGACCTTGGTGGCTGAGGCGGGTACCGGAACAGGTAAGACCTTTGCTTACTTGGTACCCGCACTGCTCTCCACCGAGAAGGTGATTGTTTCAACCGGCACCAAAAACCTTCAAGATCAACTTTTCTACCGGGATCTTCCTCTGGTACGCAAGGCATTACAGCAACCGGGCCGGGTGGCTCTGCTGAAGGGGCGCTCTAATTATCTGTGTCACTATCGCCTAGCTCTGTACCAACATAGCCCACGGGTTCAGAACCCGGCACTACATAAAACGTTAATCAAAATACAGCGCTGGGCTGAAAGCACCAAGAGCGGCGATACCGGCGAGTTGACCGACGTGGCGGAGGACTCACCTCTGTGGCCCTACGTGACCTCAACTGCCGATAACTGCCTAGGGCAGGAGTGCCCCAATATTACGGACTGTTGTGTTATGAAGGCGCGGCGCAAAGCGCAAGAGGCCGATTTGGTAGTAGTTAACCATCACCTATTTTTTGCCGATCTTTCGTTGAAAGAAGAGGGTATTGCCGAGCTGCTGCCAGGGGCAAATGCGGTGATTTTTGACGAAGCCCACCAGCTTCCTGAGGTAGCCAGTAATTTCTTTGGCCAGTCTTTTAGCAGTAACCAACTACTGGAGCTGGTGAGTGATATCCAGGCAGCCATCGTCGATGAAGCGGTGGATATGCAAGCGTTAGGTAAATTGGCTGATCAGCTAGAATATACGGCAAAATTGTTGCGACGAGTGATGCCTGATAACAGTAATCGCATGACATGGAAAGCCTGTCGGCAGTTGGATGGGTTAACCCCCGCGCTTGACGATATGGCTGAAACGCTGCAAACATTGCTGGAGCAATTGGAGGTGGGTGCTGAGCGTGGCAAGGCGTTAGAGAACTGTTTTGAGCGGTGCGGCGTGCTGTATGAGTGTTTTCAAAAGTTAACAGGTGAGACACCTGAAGGCTTCATTCATTGGGTGGGTATTTTTAACCGTTCGGTGGTGGTTCATCTAACCCCCATGGACATTGCCGATATATTCAGAGAACACATGAAATCACGCCCCTGTGGTTGGATTTTTACCTCTGCCACGTTGACAGTGGCAAATAGTTTTGATCACATCTGCAAAACCCTGGGTATCGAAAATGCGCTCTCCCATAGTTGGGATAGCCCATTTGATTACATGAATCAGTCGGTACTGTATGTTCCCATTGGTTTGCCGGAGCCTTCAAGTAGCGAATACACCGCCCAGGTAGTGGCGCAAGCGTTGCCGGTATTACAGGCGAGTGAAGGGCGAGCCTTTATGTTGTTTACCAGTCACCGCGCTTTGCAGGAGGCGGCCAGCCTGCTTGAAACAGCGCTGGAGTACCCTCTGTTGATTCAAGGTAGTATGCCGCGCTCACAGCTGCTGGCCAAGTTTCGTTTAACCGCCAACGCTATTTTGCTGGGTACCAGCAGTTTTTGGGAGGGGGTTGATGTGCGAGGTGAGGCGCTCTCCTGCGTTATCATTGATAAACTGCCGTTTGCCTCGCCGGGTGATCCTCTGCTGCAGGCACGTATTGATGCCATTCGTGAGCGCGGGGGCAACCCATTTCGTGATTACCAACTGCCGCAAGCGGTTATTACATTGAAACAAGGGGTAGGGCGCTTGATTCGCGATGTAAATGATCGGGGCGTTTTGATGATTTGTGATCCCCGCACCCTGACTAAATCCTATGGGAAAATATTTATTGATAGTCTGCCGCGCATGAAGCGTACCCGTAACCTAAAGCGGGTAGAGGAATTTTTCGCGGCACAAACTACAAATGTTACATGAGTACTGGGTGCCTCTAAAAATAGTGATTTTTTGGTGATAGCAAGAAAGCATCGCGCAGAGAACCGCAGTGTATAGAGGACTCAAGCACGGAGCTGATGCCGCTATCGCCCGAAGGTTTGCTCTGTCTACTTCCATGGCGGCGTTGTACTTTTTGTGAAGGGAACAACAATTCGGCGTAATAACGGTACTTTAGCTTCTTCTACATCCCTTAGTGAACTCTTCGTTAATAAAAGGTCTTACAGTGAGTTGTAATAAAATATTAGCCATCGAAACCTCGACGACGGCGTGTTCTGCTGCGTTACAGGTTGGGTCAGAGGTGGTTGAGAGATTTAAAGTTGCCCCGCGACAGCATTCCAATTTGATTTTACCCATGGTAGATCAACTGCTTGTCGAGGCGGGTATATCGCTAACCCAGCTCGATAGCATCGCGTTTGCCCGTGGGCCGGGGGCATTTACCGGATTACGTATTGCCGCAGGTGTTGTTCAAGGGATGGCGTTCGCAAGCGATCTGCCGGTCACGCCTGTTTCGACGTTAGCGGCAATGGCCCACGGTGCATTTCGTGATTATGGCGCACAGCGGGTGTTGGTGGCGAATGATGCCGGGATGAACGAGGTCTACTTCGGAGCTTACGTTATTCCCGCCTTTGGCCAAACAGAGCTGCAAGGTAAAGAGTGTGTGACGCCGTTGTCAAAAGTGCCCACGCTCAATGATGGTGAGTGGTTGGCACTGGGTAGTGGCTGGCAGAGTGCTGATCAGATACCTAAAGGGCTTATTGGTCAATTAACACAAACCGTAACAGACTATTATCCCCAGGCAAAAGATGTGGTGCATTTAGCGCAATCTGTTTTTGCCAATGGAGGTTATGTTTCAGCGGAAGAGGCCGTTCCTATTTATTTACGCGATAAAATTGTTGGAAATTGAGTGCCAACAGACTAGAGAGTGGTGATATTGGATGTTTGAAAGTGAGTTACTAGCATGAGACGTGTGATGATAGTTTTTGTGCTAAGTGTGCTGTTTCTGTTGGCGGGTTGTTCCGGGATACCAGAACACCGCTCCGACAATGCACGCTACTCGGCACCCATCACTGAGTTGGATGTCTTTAGCCAGATGACCACGCGTCGGGTTGATAGTATCAACTTCAGTGGTAAAAACCTCACACGCTTAACCATGAATAATGTCGACTTTTCCGGTGTTAAGTTTGTTGAGTCTTACCTTGGTTATACCGAATTACGTCGCACCAATTTGGAGGGTGCCGACTTCAGTGGTGCCAGTCTGCACGATGTGGATCTTCGGGGGGCCAATTTACGCAACGCCTCGCTGCGTGATGCGATGCTTCGTTATGCCGATTTGAGTGGCGCTGACTTGAGCGGTGCCGATTTGACTGGTGCCGACCTGCGGGGGGCAAAACTGGATAGGGTGATCTTTGATCAAACGGTTTTGGTTGATACTGATTTTACTGATGCAGAGATTCACCGGGCAAAGTTCAGCAATGTGGAGTTTCGCTTTACCATTTTCAAAAGTACTTCTCTCGACTATTCGGTATTCAAAAATGTGCGTTATGCTGACGGTGTTTATGTGGGTGCCTCCATGGTTGGTGTAGTGATGCGCAAGGCCGATTTATCTCTGATTGAAATTGAAAAGGTTGATATGACGCGGGCTAACCTTAGAGGGGCCAACCTTGAAAGAGCCAAATTTAAAGATGTCATCTTTGATCAGGCAGACTTGAGTCATGCCAATCTTTATGCAGCTTCGTTCAGAAATAATTCTATGCGGCGTGTCAACCTTCGGCATAGTAATGCGCGTTCTGCTGGTTTTTCAGATAGTAATTTGGATGGTGCCAATCTCTATAAAATGGATGCAACAAACGCACGATTTGACTGGTGTAGCTTGAACGATGTCAGAGCAGTGGATGCTATCTTCGAATCAGCAAATATGAATAATGCGGGTGCTCGTAATGGCAATTTTCGTCGTGCGAGCTTTATTGGTACTATTTTAATCTCCTCCTCTTTTGCCTACAGCGATCTCAGTGAAGCAAACTTCCTGAAGGCGGATATCCGTGGTGCTGATTTTACCGGTGCACGACTCTATCGGGTGAAAAACCTTGATGATGTTAAGGGTTTGAAGAAAACCAGAAACCTGGATCCTTCCACTATTTTATAACCGCGCTATAATCAACCGATGCGCATCGGTGATAACAACCCCCATCTCTACGGTCTGGCTCAGCAGAGGCCTACTGCACTCAATCCCGCCACTGATCTACCACAGGGTACCCAAGCCACTCCCCCGCCTATCGCTTTGCCTCCTGCGGTGGAACCCGTTAGTGAGGTGAAAAAACAGCTGTTGTTGCAGCGTTACTTACCGCAGGAGAGCTCAAACAGTGATTCAACAAGTTATCCACAGCAGCAGGCCGTAGAGGTATACCGCCAGCAGGCTCAACACTCTGAGTTGCAGCAGTTACAAGCGATACTGGGTGTTGATGAATATGCTTAAGCCGTAACTACCCTACTCTGAGCCATAAGGAACGATCACGAAATAACTTCTACATTCTGACTTGCTCTTTTACCCGAGTTCAAACGATCTCAATCGTTATGTAGGCCAGCTATGCGCCTCTTGAGATCGTTTGGAACTGGAGAAAAATTTCTGCGTCATAATTGCATAAGTTATTCTGTGCTCGTTCCTAAACAAAAAAACGGCGGGAGTGACTCCGCCGTTTTTTGTGTTTCAGGGTGTCTATTATCGTTAGAAGCGAAAGCCCAGTTTGGCACTGTAGCTACCGTAATCACCGGTTTTATCCGCTTCGACTGCAATGTTCAACAATCCCAGGTTGAGATTAACCCCAGCGTAAAGCTTGTTTTGGGAAAAATCGACACTGGATAACACCGAGCTGTCAATGTCACTGCTGGTCCACACCTTGCCGATACCGGCGTAGGGGGTCAGCATTAAAAAGCCTTTCGATACCGAAAGATCAAGGCTGCGGGTTGAGAGTTCATAGTTGTCGACACCGCTGAGTGAAGTCGCCGCATAACGGATGCCGACAGCCGGTATCACCGTGCCACCATCAACGATGGCGTAACGTAGCTCATAGCCGCTCAGTTTGATGTTTGTGCTGGGGATTGCGCTGATAAATGCCCCCACATCAATACCGAAGGGGAGGCCGACATGGGCGTGCAGTTTGGGGATGATAATTGCGCTGGGTGCATCATTATCAAAGGCGGTATTAAAAATGCCGTCGTCATCGATCTCGGTGCTACTCACTTCCAGTCCCACATCAAAACCAAAGGGCAGCAGACCGCTGGAGAGCGCCTCCGTGGGAGCGACCGGCTTGTAACTCATGGCAGCACTCAGGTTTTTTGACAACTCTTTAAACTCTGATTGAACCGTAAGGGTGTCAAGGTTAAGGTCGCTGGCCACAGCAGATGAACTCATTGCCAGTAGTGACGCAGCGCAAAGGTGACGAAGTTTCATGAATATTCTCCTGATGTATGCTGATGTTCGGTTGATAACGCATATTAGCAGTTTGCCTGAATGGCTGTCATTTTTCTGTGAGTGATGCCACCATTCGGTAGAAACTACTCAGGCGTTGAGGTGTTATATCGCCCGCATCGGCGGCAGCTTGAATAGCGCAGCCTGGCTCGTTTTTGTGCAGACAGTTTCGAAAGCGGCAGTTGCCGATATGGGGTCTTAACTCTAAAAATCCTTCCGCCACTTGTTCTTCGCTGATCTCCCACAAGCCAAATTCACGTATGCCGGGTGAGTCGATCAGTTCGCCCCCCTGTGGCAGGTGATAAAGGGTTGAAGCCGTTGTGGTGTGTCGCCCTTGGCCACTCCCTTCAGAGAGTGCACCGATACGAATAATCTGCTCAGGAAAAAGTATTTTAATCAGCGATGATTTTCCAACACCGGAGTGACCGACAAAAATACTGATACGCCCTTTAAGCTGTTTGATCAACTCATCCATGCCATTCAGGATGACAGCACTGGTGTAGATAATGCGGTAGCCCAGTTGATGATAAATGGCCAGTTGTTTCTCAATGATTGGGCGGCTCTGTTCGGTAATTAGATCGGTTTTATTGACCACAATTGCTGGGGTGATGCCAGTGGCCTCTGCCGCAACTAGATAACGGTCAATCAATCCGGGGCTGATCTCCGGGTAAGTGGCACAGGTGATCATTATTTGATCGATATTTGCCGCAATCAGTTTTTTTCGGCCTTGAAAGTCAGGCCGTGCCAGCAGACTGTGGCGGGGTAATACCGCACAGATAACACCGGATGTTTCATTTTCTGCCTGCCAGATCACACGGTCACCACAAACCAGTTCGCCGATATTTTGGCGTAATTTGCAGCGGACGATGTTACCGCCAGAATCTTCCACATCGACCGTCTTTCCGAAACGGGTCACCACCAGCCCCTGTTGCTCTGAACCTAATGCAGCATCATCAATATGCTCTGCCTTTTTTGCGGCGCGTTCAAGACGCCGCTCCTGAATACGCTGTGTGTGGCGGTGCTGGTTTTTGGTGAGTCTGCGCTTGCCCATGATTAAATCGCTGCTCTCAGGTGTTGAATGCGGATTGCCGCAGGAGGGTGTGAATAGTGAAATCCAGCATAGAGCGGATCCGGGGTCAGGGTGTTGGCATTGTCGTTATAGAGCGCAATCAGTGCACTGACCAGGTGCTCGGGGTCGCACTGTTGTGCGGCAAAGGCGTCGGCCTCAAACTCATGTTTACGCATCATCAGTGACGAGATTGGTGCCATGAAAAAAGTAAAACTGGGTAGGGCTAGCATGAACAGCATCAGTGCGGTGTAGGTGGAGGGTGTTGAGATGCCCAAACCGTGGAAAAACCACGTCTGTTGTATCAACCAGCCCAACAGTGCTAGCCCGAGCAGGCTGCTGATCGCCATGGTGAACAGCCGTTTTGTAACGTGGCGGTGTTTGAAGTGGCCCAGCTCGTGTGCCAGTACCGCCTCAATTTGATCATGGTCGAGGCTTTTCAATAGTGTATCGAAAAAGACGATACGTTTATTGCCACCTAAGCCGGTGAAATAGGCATTGCCATGGCTGGATCGAGTCGAGCCATCCATCACAAAGATGCCATTGCTTTTGAAGCCACAGCGTTTCAGTAACTGCTCAATGCGTACACGCAGGGTTTCATCTTCCAAAGGGGTGAATTTGTTGAACAGTGGTGCAATTACCGCAGGGTAGAGCCACATCATAACCAGGCTGAAGCTTAACCAGAGAGCCCAGGTATAGAACCACCACAGTTCGCCTGAGCTCTCCATCAACCACAACACCGCCCATAATAACGGCAGGCCAATCAGTAGTGATAACAGCAGCCCTTTTGCCATATCGACAAAAAACAGTTTGAGAGTGATGCGATTGAAGCCAAAGCGCTGCTCTATTTTAAAGGTTTGATACAACCCGCTGGGCAGGTCGATAATGGCCATCAGGATTGATGTCCCAAAGATAAAAATCACCCCGCTCCAAATTTGATCAAAACCAAGGCTGCGGATCTGCTGGTCAATAAATTCCAATCCACCGCCTAGGGTCCACAAAAACAGCAATAACGTGCCCAGTGTCAGCTCAAATAGGCCAAAGCGGGTTTTGCTGAGAGTGTACTCCGCCGCTTTTTGGTGCGCTTCAAGTGTGATGCTTTGGTTAAATGCTTCAGGTACTTTATTTTTATGCTGTTGAACATGGTGCAGGTGGCGTTTTGATAACCAAAATTGCACAAAAAAGGCGATGAAGACGCTGCATATAAACAAAAGGGTGAAATTATTCATAGGTTTGGAAGATGACTTTTGGAATTGGATTTTTAGTAATGCCCAGCATCATGACGCTTTTGACTGTCCATTTGGATGTGTTTGTTAGCACTTAGTTATTGCTCAACTATCTCTACAAGGCTGCTCGGTTTCAATTTGACTAATATTTTACTCTGAACATTAACGAGAGAGGAATTATTATCCAATGCTTCTTTGGTATATTGATTTATAGTAAATTCTATCTCTACATAGTCATTTTTATTTTCTTGTAGCCACCGTATCTCCGTTACTTCACCAACCATCTTCAATTTAAATACATTTGACTGAGGAAACTCATCAAAAGTTGAAACACTAATGTAATAATTATTTCGACAAACACCATGAGTTTCGATAAAACAGCTTTCCCCAAATATTGGACTCTGATACAACCTGATGAGAAGATCTTTTTCTATATCAGGATCAATATTATTGAGTTCTTTCACAGTACCATATGCCATCACAATACTTAGTTCATTGATGCTGAGATCTTTTTTAACGGCACTATGACTGCATGCAGTGAGAAATATGACGACGAGTAAAAATATATTCTTCATTGTATAAACTCTTAATTCACAGAGAAATGAATGTGATCACCATGCCCGGGCACAGGGTGATTATTACCCAATTTTTTCTTAAATGATGGTCCGAAATTTTCTCGCTTATGAATATACGTTTCGAATTTAGATTGCATGGCATTTACTATTGCCTTTACAGTCGGGTCAAATGGATAAAGTAGCGACATTTTCATGTTATTAATACGCGAAATGTCAATAGCCTTTCCATTTCCTTGTACATGTCTACTTGGTAACTGATGCTGGTCATTTGCCGAAGATATATAGATTTTTGTGAGGGCATGACCTGGAGCGATGTCTGTTTTTACTACTTTTTTCAACGCATCAATTATTTTCTGATCAACATTTTTATTTACAGCAGGAGAAAACTCGACAATAACCCCATTGATGTTGTTTGGTATTGAGTACTCTTCAATTTTTATGGTGCTAACCGAGCAGGGTAGCCTCTGTTACAATGGGTGGCAACTCATTTAAAGCAAACGACTGGCGAAAAACGATGGCACAAAACCCGAATAATCTAATCTGGATTGACCTGGAAATGACCGGTCTTGACCCGGATAACGATCGTATTATTGAGATTGCAACAATCGTTACCGACAACGATCTGAGTATTCTAGCAGAAGGCCCGGTGATGGCGATTCATCAACCGGATCAGGTGCTGGCGTTGATGGATGAGTGGAATCAAACCACCCACGGTAACTCTGGGTTGATTGATCGCATCAAAGCGACCACCACCACCGAACAAGAGGCGGTGACTGAAACCCTTGCCTTTCTACAGCAATACTGTCCCAAGGGAAGTTCACCTATTTGTGGCAACTCGGTTGGTCAGGATCGGCGTTTTCTCTATCGCTGGATGCCTGAGCTTGAAGCCTATTTTCACTACCGTAATCTGGATGTCAGCACCCTCAAAGAGCTGGCGCGCCGCTGGCACCCAACGATGTATAACGGTTTGAAAAAACGCGGCACCCATAAAGCACTGGATGATATTCGCGAATCGATTGAAGAGTTGGTCTATTACCGTCAGCACTTTCTTAAACTCCCTTAGGGAAGCTCTGAATAAGTGGGGTTAGAATTAGGCTGAGTAGAAATTGTTCTCATCTGTTTCGAAATGCGCAGTAATAGTCGCTCTATTGGTGCAATTTTTGGGGCAGATGAGGGCGATTTCAGCCAACATAGCCAATCCCTTTCTAAATCTGCTCATCAATTGCTTGCTTTCGCTCTTTCATTAGCTGTTCAACGCCCCGCGCTTTATCCATCAGTTCTTTTACTTTTTCAGGTTCAGTGAATGGCGTAAGTGGGGTCATATTTTTTGCTGATCCGCTCTCTGTCGTCTTTTCAATCGTCTGTTTGGCTGTGGGGATGTACATTTGCATGCTCTGCACACCTTGGATATTGGTCACCTCAAAATTGCTTTTAGCGGGTGGTGTATCGCCAAACTGCCAGTTGCCTTCGGCGTCACGCCATTTGTAGACGACGGTGGTATCATTTTTCTTTTCGCTATCCGATTCCTCTAACACCCCTTGTAGGGCATCTGGCATTGCCGGTATTTTTGTTTTGAGTTGCTCCCAGTTATCACCGAACATTTGTACCGCAAAAAAAATGCCGATGGCAATGAGGATGCCGATAGTAAAGAAGTTTGAGCGCATTGAAGTTTCCTGTTATTCCCCCTTTAATAGATAGGGGTCATCGTGTGATGAGCACATTATTCATAATTTCCAACTGTTGTTCAATACCGTGTTATACGATCTTGATGGTGAGAGCTATGGTAGATGATCTGTGTGCTTTATCAGAGGAACATGGTGAGCGTGTCTCTATAAAGCGGGCGAGAGAGCTTCGAACTAAAATCCTGAATGAAACGAGAGGATATGCTCCCTTTATTCAACAACATCAGTATCGCTGACGATGACATCGGAGCCATCTGAAACTAGAAAGTTGACAGCGGCTGTCTGCATCACGTTTGTCACGGTGCCGTTTTCTGTCGGATCAAGCAGTGATGCGTGGTCACCGGCAGTGAATCGAATCTGCGCCAGCTGATCAGCTCCTGAAAGTGTTGTGCTGCTGATGCGCGTTAATCCTAGTAGTGCAGCGAATGGATCGGTGCCGGAGAGTGGTGCGGGTATCGTACCGGCCGGAGCATCGGCCATAACATTGATTGGAATCACCTGGTCTGGCAGGCTACTGCCACCGTCACCGATTACTTCAAATAGCAGTAGGCCACGTCCGGTTGCTGCTCCCGTTGTATAGTTGCCGGGATCACCACTATCGACCAGCGTTTGTGCGGCACCCATAAAACTTTCATAGTCTGCTGTGCCTTTAACCACGCCAGCAGCTGCCAAGCCAGCTTCGATCACAGGGCCAAAGGAGGCTGAACCATCCAGCAGCTTGGCGATACCGCTGCCTGGCATTCCGAGCACTGCGTCTCTCACGCCAGCCTCCAACGCCAAGAATGGAGTACCCACCATCGCCCCGAGAGAGTGACCGATAAAGTAGACCTTAGTCATGTCAAAGTCGGCACCACCGGTGTCATAGTCCATATTATTTAGTGAATCAAATAGTGCAAATAGATCGGCTACGCTCTGGCGTACATTGTCACGCGTGACAGCAAGATTATTAAGGTTAATGAAATGCTTGCCAGAGGTGTCAGTTGTGCCGTCAGGGCCGGGCGCACTGGTCGTATTATTGACCAGGTCGAGATCAAAGGTGCGCTCAATGCCAAAATTCAGCCCGCCTGCAGCGGTAAGTCCATGCAACGGCATATCAATTGCGACAGCAGCGAATCCAGCGTTAGCGAGTGAGTCGGCAATGGCGAGCATTGCGGTGCGGTTACTGCTGATACCGTGTTGGAAAATAACAACTGGCCAGCCCCCCCCTGGTTTTGCTGGGATATTAGGGACAGATAGCAGTAACGGCACTGTTTCATCGCTGGTCTTTAAAGGGGCGGTGTTAAACTGGGTTAAATTTGTGTCACCTGCCCCTCGCCAAAATTTGCTCAGTGGGTCAGTAGGGACTGTGTCATTGGTTAAGTAGTACGGCAGAGTGAGGGCTCCAGCATACACATCAGCAATCCCTGGGCCTGCACCCAGTAGGGTGCTGGTGTCACCAACTAAGGTTAATCCTGATGCCACTCCGGCCCCCATTGCCTGGGTGCGCGCAACCGTTAACACATCACCAATCGACTGAGTGGTAAAGCTCCAGCTAAGCGCCACCGATTCACTATTAATGCCTTCACCTGCAAGCGCTATTTCTTGCATGTTGGTGAGTGGACGAAATACCTCTAGTGCAGTCGCCTGAGCGTCAGAGAGTATCGCAACCTGACTTATACCGCCATCGACCAGCGGCGTGGTGCGCTTGGTGGTGAAGTAGCTGATGTCAGCAGTGATTGCGCGGCCATCACTACTTTGTATGCCACTAGTGAGTGCAGCCATATAACTTGTTTTCGCTTTAAGTGGTGCTAGCGGCAAGATGGCCAGTGTTTTACCCGTTGGGTCAACTGACGAGACGGAGGCAACAAACTCTGTGCCGTAAGTTAGTGTGCGTACCACGTCGGTGACTGCGCCACCAATTCCACTAAGGGTAACCTCGTACATGTGAACCGTTTGTGCGGTGAGGGTTGTCGCCTCTATCGCTAGGCTAAAGGTCGTTGTGATCGGCGCGATGGTTGAAAAGCCATCGAGTGTATTGAGTGCAACCTGTGGGTCGGAAAAGTCATTCTCGTCATCTACCGGAATGTTGAGCGTTGCATCGAGTGAGCCGTTAAGCAGGAGGTTTGATGGGAAAGGGATAACGCTATCAGCTGGTGCGAAGTAGGCAACAAAACCATCTGTAGAGTTATCAATCTCATTGTCTGTTCCACCACAGGATGCGAGTAAAAAAGAACAACTAACCGCCAATGCAGAAAAACCTTTGGGATAACGCATATTCCTACCTCCTGAATAAAAATCCCTGTGTCTATAATGGGTTGAGCTGCGGCATTAAGCCTTTATATTATGTTTTTTGTAGGCAATTACATTGCAATAGACATAGGTTGAATGCTGATGCACATTAATACGCGTGCTGATGAGAAAGATCAAGTCTCATTCTTTGAATGGTTATTATTTTATTTCAATGAGTTGGTGAGGGCCGAACCTGGGCGCTACAAGATACATTATTCTCAGCTATGGCCAACTTCTGGTACCCCTAGGAGCCTGTCCGAGAATAGATAGGTCTACTGCGAAAGCGTGTTTTTTGCTCGTTTTCCCGCCAATTTTCGTTAAAGGGAACAACCATTCGCCTCAAATTGTCGAAAAAATGAACTAAAAATCACACTCTCTCGCTAC
>JAFLJP010000122.1 GCA_022712945.1 Gammaproteobacteria bacterium
GGCACCATCAATGGCAGCGTCACCCGGGGCTATGACAACAACTTCTGGCTCACCTCACTCACCGTCAACAACAGCCCCATCAACTTTGAGTATGATAGAGACGGACTATTAACCCAGGCCGGCGAGATGACACTCAGCCACCACCTGCAAAATGGCCAGCTAACCGACACCGCACTCAACAGCGTCAGCACCAATCAGAAAAAAATAGGGGTCAAATGCAATATTGACTCTTTACCTTTTTAGCCTGATAAGCCAAGTTCATGTTTTTCCAGAAATCACCAATAGTCACTCTATTGCTGCAATTTTCGGGATAAATGAGGGCAATTTCAGCCAGCGTAAAATAATCATGACTTGTTCAGAGCTTCCTTAAAGAGCAAAAACCGGAATTATTCACCCGATTGCTGGCCCAACTGCTTTAAGGTGATGTTAAATAACGGGTTGGCATTGAACGATGCCAGTTGAGAGTCACTTAATGGCACTTCTAATGGTTCTTTGAGAAGTGGAATCTGCTGGCCGTGATGGCGCAGCGCCTGCCACACCTCACCCAGTGTGATCTGATCAAAAGGCTGCGCGGGTAGTAAGTTTCCCCCCTCTTCATTTGTACACTCAACAATAATCTTCATCTGCTCCAGTGCGGCTATCAGTGCCGTTACCAGTGGCATCGGTAATCCCAGTTCATGGCTGAGTGATTCGATAGTATATGGCGGGTGTTGTTGGTAGTGGTGCTGACTGATCCGCTGCACGATGAGCAACCCCAGTTGCTCGCGGTCTTGAATGCTGATTGTGGCGATATCCAGTTGTTCTGCCTGCCCGACCGGGTGTTGATAATGGAAGGCGATTGAACTGCCTAGCAGCAAAATCAGCCAGCCAAGATAGAGCCAGATAATAAATAGAATTAGTGCTGCAAAGGCGGAGTAAACTGCGGCATGTGAGGCTGAGTTTGCCACAAAAGAGGCAAACAGCCAGCCACAGCTCTGCCACAACATCGCCGCGATTAACCCTCCCAGCAGGGCTGATTTGAATTTCACCCGGGTATTGGGAATGAACAGGTAGATCAGCGTAAAAGCGGCGCTGATCAATAGATAAGGCAGCAACAGCTTCAAGCTCTGCACCAGCCAGCCGATGCTCGGCTCATTCATCAGCTGCTGCATGAGGGTGGTGCTGAGCATCGATGCCATGAGACCCAAGGCGCTGAATATCAGTACCGGCCCGATAACGATGATGCTCAAATAGTGGCTAAAACGCTGGATGAATGAACGCTGTTTGCTGATGTGCCAGGTGTGATTGAAAGCCTGCTCTATCTTTTTCATCAGTGAAATCACCGTGAAGATCAGCACCCCCAGCCCCAGTGAGCCGAGTGCCATGGCGCGGGTGTTGTCGACAAATTCGATAATCCGGGCGCTGATCTCCTCCCCCTGTGTGCCAAGCGGGGCTAACAAGTTGAGCAGCAGTGGTTCAAGCTGGTTATGTACACCAAAGCCTTTCAAAACCGAAAAACTTACCGCTAGCAGCGGCACCAGTGATAACAGCGTAGTATAAACCAGGCTCATGGCGCGCAGGTTCAACAGGCCACTGCGAAGCTCGTTAACCACCTGATTGATAATGCGCAGTGCCCGTATCAATTGTGCTTTGGCGGTTGGCAGTTGCTCTACGTCAGGTTGCCAGAGCCACACTGAAAAGGCCTGATAGTATTGAGTGAACCGTGCGAACAACGTACTCTCCTGGCAAATAGGTTTCTCTGTTGAGTCTGTGTTAGCGACTCTTTAATTGCAAGGATGAGATGAGGAGATCAATTGGGGTTTTTGTGTCAGCGTTAGGGATGTTAGGCTTGCCCGGTGTCGTGTTTTTTACGGGAGGATGTGAAAATGAATAAACAGCTTTTAGAAGTTTACGCCTTATCGGTGTGTTTTGTCTCAATCGGTTGCTTGAGTATATTTGCCGGTATCTTTCTATACAGCCTTGTTGAGGCCTCATTTCCATCAACTATGAACAGCTCACGCATGTACCACCCGCCCCCCATTTTTAGCCATAATGGTGTCGTCACCTCCCCCATCTTGGCAGAGCAGTCATTATCGGGAATATCCAGCGCGGGGGTGATAGCCGGTAATGCTGAGAATAGCCATCAACGCCAGGCGTCACAAAAACAGTTTGAAGAGCGGGCAGAAAAGCAAATGAAAACAGCGTCAATCATGAGCATGGTCAGGTCTGCCATTATTGTTTTAATCGCATCCATTGTTTTTGCCTTTCACTGGCGTATTGCCAAACAGGCACGAAGTAGCAAGGCATCAGAGTAAGGAACGAGCACGGAATAACTTAGGGATGTAGACGTTATTTCGTGATCGTTCCTAAATACCCCTTGAGGCCTGTAACGTTTCTTCTTCTGGTGCATCTCTATGGCAGCATGTTGAAAACAAGGTCTTTAGTGAAATGAATGTTAAAAAGCTGCCTCTGTTAATTGTACTGGCTCTTCTGGTCAGCTCATTTTTTATTTTTGACCTGGGGCAATTTTTTAGCCTGGAATATTTTAAAACCCAGCAGGTGACCATTGCCGAGCTGCAACGTGAGAGTCCTCTGCAAATTGCGATTGGATTTTTTCTGCTCTACATCATGGTGACGGCACTATCGCTACCGGGTGCGGCGATTATGACCATTGCCGCCGGTGCTATTTTTGGCCTTCTGTGGGGAGTCATTATTGCCTCTTTTGCCTCAAGCATTGGTGCCACCCTGGCCTTTTTAACCTCACGCTTTCTACTGCGTGATGCGGTGCAAGTCCGTTTTGGCAGCAAGCTGAAGGCAATTAATGAGGGCATCGAAAAAGAGGGTGCTTTCTATCTGTTTACCCTTCGCTTGGTGCCACTGTTCCCCTTTTTTGTCATCAACCTGTTAATGGGGCTGACCCCCCTTAGAGCACGTAGTTTCTATTGGGTTAGCCAGCTTGGCATGCTGGCAGGCACCGTGGTCTATGTTAATGCCGGTACCCAACTGGCGCAGCTTGATTCGGCCAGTGGCATTCTCTCACCGACACTGATTGGTTCACTGCTGTTGCTGGGTCTCTTCCCGTGGATTGCAAAAGGGCTGATCAATCGGGTCAAGGCAAACCGAGTCTATGCCGGATACAACCAACCTAAACAGTTTGATCGCAACTTGATTGCCATTGGTGCCGGTGCAGGCGGGCTGGTGAGTACTTACATTGCGGCGGCAACCAAAGCCAAATCATCGTTGATTGAAAAACATAAAATGGGTGGCGACTGCCTGAACACCGGCTGTGTGCCCTCAAAAGCGCTGATTCGCTCTGCCAAGTATGTAAACCAGATCTCCCGAGCCAACGAGTTTGGTATCGATTCAGCCAGTGCCCGTTTTGATTTCGCACAAATAATGGAGCGGGTACAACAGGTCATCAAGCAGGTAGAGCCTCACGATTCGGTGGAGCGTTACACCGGCCTTGGCGTTGATGTGATTCAGGGCGAGGCAAAAATCACCTCGCCCTGGACGGTTGAAGTGAATGGCAACACCCTCACCACCCGTAACATTGTGATCGCTACTGGTGCACGGCCCTTTGTCCCTGAGCTGCCGGGTATGGAGCAGATTGATTATCTCACCTCCGATACTATTTGGCAGCTGCGGGTACTACCCAAACGATTGCTGGTGATGGGCGGCGGGCCGATTGGTTGTGAGCTGGCACAAAGCTTTGCTCGCCTTGGCAGTGAGGTGACGATTGTTCAGCGCGGCACACGCCTGATGCCTCGTGAAGATGACGATGTCTCAACGCTGGTCGCAGAGCGCTTTATTAAAGAGGGCTTAACTGTTCGTACTGCTCACACCGCAAAGGGGTTCAAAGTTGAAGGCGAGCACCAGATACTCATTTGTGAACATGAGGGTGCTGAGGTGGAAATTGAGTTTGACCAACTGCTGCTGGCGCTGGGGCGAAAGGCCAATACTCGCGGGTTTGGCCTAGAGGCACTCGGCATCGAGAGCCGTGAAAACGGTACCATTGAAGTAAATGAGTACTTACAAACCCGATTCCCCAATATCTATGCGGTGGGTGATGTGACCGGGCCGTTTCAATTTACGCACACCGCCGCGCATCAAGCGTGGTATGCGGCGGTGAATGCGCTGTTTGGCAAGTTCAAAAAGTTTAAGGTGGACTATTCGGTGATCCCCTGGGCAACATTTACTGAGCCCGAAGTGGCCCGGGTGGGGCTGAATGAGCAGGAAGCCAAAGCACAAAATATCGAATATGAACGCACCCACTTCGGTATTGATGACCTGGATCGAGCGATTGCCGACGGTGAGGCTCACGGCTTTGTGAAGGTGTTAACGGTGCCGGGTAAAGATAAGATTTTGGGTGTCACTATTGTCGGTGAACACGCGGGTGATTTGATTGCTGAATATGTCATGGCGATGAAACACGGCTTGGGGCTGAATAAAATTCTCGGCACCATTCACATCTACCCCACCCTAGCCGAGGCTAATAAATATGCCGCGGGTGAGTGGAAGCGTGCCCACGCACCACAAGGTTTATTAAGATGGGCAGCGCGTTTTCATGACTGGATGCGGGGGTGAAAGCATATTTATGACACCGTTTTTTTACGTTTTCTTCACTTGCTAAACTGTTTATCAATGAGCTTCATTAAACTAATCAAGCCCATTGCCTCGATACTTTCAGCGATAGGATAGGACTCTTTCCCGGCATAAACGATAAAATTGTGGGTAGATTTAATGTCCTTAATTGCATTATAAAACCCTTTAGCTGGCTTGGCGGTTAGTCCGCTTTTTATCTCAATTGCCCATATTTCGTTATTAGGCATTTCAAGCACAAGATCAATCTCTGCTCCTGCTGAGGTGCGATAAAAAGTAGCTCGGGTACCCGTTGGGGTAATCGATAAAATATTCTCAATAACAAAACCTTCCCAGCTTTCGCCTACCACAGGATGACCAGCAAGCTCTTTATAGTCTCGAATGCCTAAAAGAGCGTGCAACATGCCGCTATCTCGAATGTATATTTTAGGGGTTTTTACAAGCCTCTTGCCTATGTTTGCATGAAACGGCTTTAACCGCCTGAACAACAACAAATCCACCAATAAATCTATATAAAAACCAACTGTTTTAGTTGCAATAGATAAGTTGGAGGCAAGTTTTGAGGCATTTAACATCCCCCCTTGGCAATGGGCCAGCATCATCCATAGTCGTTCTAGTGTTTCAGTCGGAAAGCGAGGGGCGAATTGCGGAATTTCTCTCTCTAAATATGTTCTGATGAAATCTTTTCTTATGAGAAGGCTACTCTCCTCGGTATCACTCAGAAAGCTCTCCGGAAAACCGCCCCTTATCCATAATTTAACAACCTCATCTGACTGGATCTCTAATGCGCTAAAAGGGGCCATATCGATATAACCAATACGGCCTGCAAGGCTCTCTCCAGATTGCTTTAAAAGGTCGAGGGATGCCGAACCTAAAATGAGAAACCGTCCTGTTTTTTTACCATTGCGCCTACCTTCATCTATCACACCCCGCAAGGTTTGAAACAGTTCAGGCATACGATGAATTTCATCCAGAATAACCAGGCTGTCTTCATATTGGTTGAAGAAAAAAATAGGGTCTTGTAACTTTTCTCTATCTACATACGATTCAAGATCAAGATAAAGTGATTCTCTATCTTCGGCAATATCAAGTGCCAGCGTTGTTTTCCCAACCTGGCGAGCACCAATAATGGCAACAGCGGGTTGGCGCTTCAGTGCTTTTTCGATGTTTTCACGTACTTTTCTCTCTATCATCCTAGTAATTTAGGACGAGTGGTTGCAAATTACAAGGAGTTGTTGTGAGCTAAAGCTGATTCAAGCGCTTTTAACTTTGCTAAATCAGAGATTACCAGCGCCTCATCTATTTCCCGTTCGAGTGTTTTGCAGTGGGCGGGATATATGAGGGAAGGGGCTGGTTTTTAATCAGCCCTACATTGATCCGGGTTACGTGTTTTGTTAGGTGAAGGCTATACTGAAAAGGTCAATTATAAGTGGAAATTGACGATAAATTAAGTGACAATCAAGCTATTGAGAGAACCTCAACCATGAGAAAAAGAGAAAGTACTATGGAAATCAGATGCTTAATAAAACAGGATGGTGACTTATATATCGCCATGAGCTTGGATTTTGGTCTATCGGCACAAGGTTTAACTGTTGGTGAAGTAAAACGTAAGCTTGAAGACCAAATTGAAGAGTACATAGTAGAAGCTTGTACAGTTGATAAGGCACACGCTGAAAAGTTACTGTCACGAAAAGGGCCCATCAGTTGGTTTGCTACCTTCTATTTGGCAAAATTACATATTCTATCCAAGAAAATATTTACGTTTACAGAAGTGAAGTCTAACTGCCCTACTCATGCTTAATAAATTAGGGCGTATATGTTCTTCAAGAAAACCCCTCAGCTAAAATATAGTGAAGTCGTTAAAGGACTTAAAAAGCTGGGTTTCTGTAAGCGTCCAAATAAATCGACAGCACACGAACAATGGGTTAGTGATAATCCCTTTAGAAAGGTAACGGTCGATAAACATATATCACCTTTCTCTGTCCTACTTGTGAAATCAATGGCAAAACAAGCTGATGTCAGTGCTAAAGAGTTTTGCAGGTTATGTAAAGATAAGAAGTACAAGTCAACATCTGCTGAAAATACAGATAACACCGCCGCTGAGACCGACTAGCACCTAACTATTAGTACAAAGCACAATCACCCGCTTTCCCCCACCGTATTCAGCGAAAAACCCGGCAATAACACCCACTAATCACTTAAAAACAAGCTCATTTGCCTTGATATGCTGATAATACCCGGCAATTCGGGCATGTTTTTTTGATTTTCGAATTTGACCCCAATTATTACTGGATCAAGCGGTTTATTTTGTCGACGTAGATTGTCTTTGCTCTGGGTGATGATGGCTTGATCCCGTGGCTGAATAATTTGATTGCTGTTAAACCAATCTTTTTGGCCGAAGGTTGCATAGGCTGCATGGTGCATGCCTTGTAGGGTAGGCACTGCCTACAAAAAAATCATGACTACGGCCTTGTATAGGATCAATCATGGAGTACCGCTACGGTAGTTATGCCGTTTCATCCAAGGTTTTTCTAACAATGCCCGATTGTTAGCTTGTCGTCTCACATAAAGCTAACGACCTGCTTTGATGATCTTTGCTGTCATCACATAGCCCCTCAAACAACCAAACCCCGCCGCATAAACTCGGGCAACGCCAGTGTGGCCCGATGAATGTCCAGGTTGTAATACTCCGTTTCGAACGGTTTGTTGGCAATATCATCCGCACGGAATGTCTGTTCATTACCCAATTTAAACGCCAGGGTGGCGGCCCACCAGCCGCTGGGGTAGATCGGTTGTGGAAAGGTCAGGGTGTGCATGTGGCCGAATCCTGCATGGCGCATGGCACCTCGTACTTCATTTAACAGTGCCATATGATAGAGCGGTGTTTCGGTCTGCTGGCCTAAAATGCCATTGTCCGCCAGGGCGTGCCAACAGCTTTGGTAAAAGGCTTGGTTAAACAACCCTTCGCCGGGGCCTACCGGGTCGGTGCCGTCGACAATAATCACATCATAACGGCCCTTTTCTGCCTCGGTGAGCCACTTGATGCCATCAACAAAGTGCAGCTCGGCACGGGGGTCGTTGTTGGACTCACAGAGTTCCGGGAAATATTTCAGTGCCGCTTTGGTCACCTCTTCATCAATATCCACCTGCTGCACTGACTCAACTTCCGGGTGGCGCAGAACCTCACGCAGCGTGCCGCAGTCACCACCACCAATAATCAGCACCCGTTTGGGTGCCGGGTGGCTGTAGAGTATTGGGTGGGACATCATCTCGTGATAGAAGAAATTTTCACGGCTAGAGACCATGGTGGCCCCGTCAATCACCATTAACGTGCCAAAGGTTTCGGTCTGGTACACTTCGATTTTCTGAAACGGGCTTTGCACTTCGTGCAGTTTTTTGATGATTTTTAGTGAGAAGGCGCTACCACCCGGTTCGTAGCGCTCACTAAACCAACCATTCTCCGGTAACACGCTACTAGCCACACTTACTATCGCCGCAATTCAAACAAGTCATGCAGCCATCCATCTGGATCATCGCTTTGGTATGACACTTGCCGCACAGTTGTGAGCCAGCGGGGAAGCTCTCTGGCTCTTTATCTTCGGCCTGCTTGAGTGCCCCTTCAAATTCGGCGCGTTTGGAGGCGATCAGTGCTTTTTGATGCTCATCCAGTTCGTCATCTTTTATCAGGCCGATCATACGCATGTGGCGTTCGATAACATCACCGATTTCACCTACCAGCGAGGGCATGTATTTGCCCCCTTTCTTGAAGTAGCCGCCACGGGGGTCGAAGACCGAGCGCAACTCTTCGACCAAAAAAGTGACATCGCCACCCTTACGGAATACCGCTGAGATGATGCGGGTGAGTGCTACAATCCACTGAAAGTGATCCATGTTTTTCGAGTTGATGAAGATCTCGAAGGGGCGGCGCAGCTCGTGTTCAGTGCCGGCATTCAGAACCACATCGTTCACGGTGACGTAGAGCGAGTGCTCTGAAAGCGGGGTGCGAATTTTATAGGTGGAGCCGATCAGCATCTCTGGGCGCTCAAGCTTTTCGTGCATCTGCACAAAACTGGGCTCTTTTGCCTCCTCTTTTACTTCTATAATTTCTGCCGGTTCATCTGCTTTTACCACACTGAAGCCGACGATTTTTTGTGTAATTTTTACGCTCATGACTCTGTTCCTATCGCTGGTTATAGCTTTCCGTAATAGCCTTCTTTGAGGGCATCATACAGATTGGCGGCGGTGTGTATCTCGCCATCGTATTCAATCTCTTCGTTACCTTTCAGGTCCATCACCGCACCATCATCCAGGGTGAAGCGGTAGGTGGTGTTTTCCAGGTCTTTCTCTTTTACCAGAACACCTTGGAACGCTTCTGGGTTAAAACGGAAGGTGGTGCAGCCTTTTAGGTTCTTCTCATAGGCGTATTCGTAGATGTCTTTAAACTCTTCATACGGATAATCAGTGGGCACGTTGGCGGTTTTGGAGATCGACGAATCAATCCATTTTTGTGAAGCAGCCTGTACATCAACGTGTTGTTTGGGGGTGACATCTTCCGCGGTAATAAAGTAGTCAGGTAGCTGTTCATCCTGTTTATCACTGTAGGGCATCGCTTTTTCGTTGATCAAACCACGGTAGGCCAGTAGCTCAAAGGAGAAGACATCGATTTTCTCTTTCGATTTTTTCCCTTCGCGAATCACATTACGTGAGTAGTGGTGCGCAAAGCTTGGCTCAATGCCATTAGAGGCGTTGTTGGCCAGCGAGAGTGAAATAGTCCCGGTGGGGGCAATGGAGCTATGGTGGGTAAAGCGTGAGCCGTGCTCTGCAATATCGGCGACTAGTTCGGGCGCGGCATCCGCAATATTTTGCATATAGCGGCTATATTTTGCCAACAGGGTCTTGCCCTTAATCAGGTCACCTACTTTGATGCCATCCGTTTTCATCTCCGGGCGTTTGCGCAACATTTCAGCGGTCACGGTGAACTGTTCATTTAATATCGGTGCCGCACCCTTCTCCTTGGCCAGCTCAACACCGGCTCGCCACCCTTCAAGGGCGAGGTCTTTGGTCACCTGCTCGGTGAATGCCAGTGATTTTTCATCACCATACTGCATACCCAGCATAGTCATGCTGGAACCTAAGCCTAAGAAACCCATGCCGTGACGGCGCTTGCTTTCGATCTCTTGTCGTTGTCGCTCTAACGGTAGCCCTGAAATTTCAATCACGTTATCCAACATACGGGTGAAGATAGTGATCACCTTGCGGTACTCTTCCCAGTCGAAGGTTGCTTTTTTGCTGAAAGGGTCACGGACAAACTTGGTGAGGTTAATCGAACCGAGCAGGCAGGCACCGTATGGTGGCAGTGGCTGCTCACCACAGGGATTGGTGGCCCGCACGGTTTCACAGAACCAGTTGTTGTTCATATCATTGACCTTGTCGATCAGGATGAAGCCGGGTTCGGCGTAGTCGTAAGTGGAGGCCATGATCACATCCCACAAACGCTGGGCACGAATGGTACGGTAAATTTTGTGTGCCACCAGCCCTGACTCATCAGTGAGGTAGTCCTCTTTGGTGGGGAAATCACGCCACACCACTTGCTCGGGATTGTTAACGTCGAGGCTATCGATATCGACCTCTTTCTGGGTGATCGGGAAAATCAGATGCCAGTCACCATCATTTTTAACCGCTTCCATGAATTCCTTGGTGATCAGTAACGAGAGGTTGAATTGGCGCAAACGGCCATCTTCACGTTTGGCGCGGATAAAATCGATCACGTCAGGGTGGCTGATATCAAACGTGGCCATTTGTGCGCCACGGCGACCACCGGCAGAGGAGACGGTAAAACACATCTTGTCGTAGATATCCATAAACGACAACGGCCCAGAGGTATAGGCACCGGCACCGGCCACAAATGCGCCTTTAGGGCGCAGGGTTGAAAACTCATAACCAATGCCGCAACCGGCTTTTAGGGTGAGGCCTGCCTCATGCACCTTGCCCAAAATGTCGTTCATCGAGTCATGAATGCTGCCCGACACCGTACAGTTAATTGTTGAGGTGGCCGGTTTGTAGGCCTGGGCGCCGGCATTGGAGATAATGCGACCGGCGGGGATGGCACCGTGGCGCAGTGCCCATGCAAATTTATCCTGCCACTCTTGCTGTTTTTTCGGGGTGTCTTCAACCGCAGAAAGTGCCTGTGCGACACGCTGGTAAGTACCATCAATATCCTGGTCAATTACTTCGCCATCTTTCTTTTTCAGGCGATATTTTTTATCCCAGATATCCAAAGAGGCGGACTGGAACTCAATTCCTGCGGTGACTGATGGCACAGTCTTTAAGTGAGCAACCTTCATTTGATTTTTATTCCCCTGGTTTTTGTCACTCTGAAAACAGAGTGTTTATCGCTTTTTTCTGCTGTGTTCGCTCTTGAACAAAACACTAGATGTTGTGTATTGGGTTGAATACTAAAAGGCTTGCAACGGATAGTCAACGCTACTAAGCAATATCAATGTAAAATATAATATTGATATAAATCAATTAATTAAAAAATAAAAAATCACTAAGTTACGGATTATAAATAAAAAATATATTTCACCTGCGTTAGGGGCTTGATTTTTAGAAACACAAGATGTTGTGCATTGGTATTTTGGTTCTCGTGGTGTTTCAGGAGAGCAGTAAACCCTCTATCATCTGCTCTGCCTGGCGAATATAGCCACCACCGAACAGATTGCCATGGTTCAAAATATGATAGAGATTGTAGAGGTTTTTACGTTGTTGATGCCCTTCATCCAGAGGGTAAGCGGCTTGGTAAGCATCGTAGAAACCGGGTGAAAAACCGCCGAACAGCTCAGTCATTGCCAAATCAGTCTCTCGATCACCGTAATAGAGTGCTGGGTCAAAAATTAGTGGCTCTCCCTGGCGGTTAAAAGCGTAGTTCCCCGACCAGAGATCACCATGCAGCATGGAAGCGGCGGGCTGATGCCCCTCAAGCAGCTGGGGCAGCGCGGCCAATAGTTGTTGGCCCAGCGATTGAACAGACCCCTGGTAGCCAGCCTCAGCCAACAACTGTAGCTGCGGGGCGATGCGCTGATCGCGCCAGAAAGCCAACCAGCTATCACCCTGGTCATTACATTGGGGGGTGGTGCCAATGGTATTGTGACGGTGCCAGCCAAAATGATCTGCGGTGGTGCGGTGCATATCAGCCAACTGTTGTCCCAACTGTGCCGGGCTGTTGCTGTGAGCGGCACCCAGGGCGATGTATTCCATCGCAATAAATGCACGTGAACCGGCCACGCCGCAGCAGATCGGGGCTGGTACTTGAATGGTATTGCCAGCCTTGATCTCCAGCAGCGCCTGGTATTCCGCTTCAAACATCGGTAGTTGGCTGGCGGCATTCAGCTTTACAAAAACCGCCTGGCCATTATCTTCTAGCAGATAAGCGGCATTAATATCACCGCCACTGATCGGTCGAGGGTTTTGTGCTGCAAACGGCTGATTCAGCGCATCGGCAATGTGTTCAGAAATATCAGACCACGGCATAAGGGACTCCTATTTGCTATCACCCTGATCTGGATAGTTTATGAATTATTCGGGTTAGGATAGTGTTCGCTCTACCCGCTGGCTATAATGACGTTATCATAAAATCGCGAGAGTTGATGTTGATGCTGAAAAAACCGCAACTACTACATGCCGAAGTGGTGGCACACACCCAGGTATTTAAAGTTGAACAGCTTGATTTGCGCTTCGCCAATGGTACCGAGGTGCGATATGAGCGTCTGCTTGGCTCTCAGGATGGCGCTGTTTTAATTATTCCGATGATCGATGAACAGACGGCGCTACTGGTGCGTGAATATGCAGCGGGGGTGGGCGATTATCAGCTGATGTTGCCCAAGGGCCGTATCGAAAAAGGGGAGCCGCCACTCGATGCCGCCAACCGGGAGATGATGGAAGAGATTGGCTATGGTGCCAGCAAACTGACCCACATCACCACCCTCAGCCAAGCCCCCTCCTATCAAACCCACGCCACCCATATTATTCTCGCCGAACAGCTCTACCCCGAAAAAAGGCAGGGGGATGAGCCAGAGCCCCTTGAGGTGGTGCCGTGGCGGCTGGATAATCTGCCTGAGCTATTTGCCACTGGTGAGTTCAATGAAGCACGCAGTGTGGCGGCCATCTACATGGCGCGGGATTTAGCGCTCACCGCGCGGGGCCAATAATGCACCCAACACCCAATGATTTGATTCCGATGTTGATTATGCTGTGTCGCTGTACCGGCAATCGCATTAATGAGATCTACAACGGTAAGTTTCAGATTGAGCAAAAGTCGGATATGACACCGGTCACCTGTGCTGACATCGCTGCCCATTGCGCCATCGTCTCTTGTCTGGAGATGATCACACCCGAGATTCCGGTGCTCTCTGAAGAGGCGGATGAAACCCCTTTTGAAGAGCGCCGCCACTGGCAGCGTTACTGGTTGATTGATCCGGTTGATGGCACACGGGAATTTATTAATCGAACCGGCGAGTTCACCATCAACATCGCGCTGATTGAAAATAACCAACCGATTTTAGGGGTAATTTATGCCCCCGTAATTGGTGCCTGCTACTACGCCAGCCGTAATAACGGGGCGTTTAAACTGCTCACAGGACAACAAGCACAAGCGATCAATGTCCGGTACAGTGACCGACAAAAACTGGTGGTTGCCGCAGGACGCTCAGGCACCACGCCTGAGTTTGAACACTACATCAGCCAATTTATTGAACCACAGGTGATTACCATTGGCAGTTCATTAAAGTCGTGCCTGATCGCCGCAGGCGAAGTGGATATCTACCCGCGCTTTGGCCCTACCTCCGAGTGGGACACCGCCGCCGCGCAGTGCATTCTTGAAGAGGCGGGCGGAATGATTACCGACACCAACCTGCAACCCTTGCGTTACAACACCAAAGAGTCACTATTAAACCCCGACTTTCTCGCTTTTGGTGATGTTGACCATGATTGGAGTTGTTACTTGCGATGCAAGTAGCTATGAATTCTCCTCACCAATATATTCAAAGCGAGCAATCAGCTCGCCATTTACCTCCACCGACTCACTGAACATACCGGCGGGTCGTACCCACAGTGATTGATCGCCATAGAGTGGACGATAAACCACCATTGGCTCCACTGTGCTGAAAATGCACCTAATTACGCATATCAAATAATTGTAGGAGCCATCTTTAGATGGCGAAACAGGTATCGCGGCACCTCCACAAGAATTTATCGCAAGCTAAAGCTGGCTCCTACGTGTAGAGACACTAGTTTTCATATCCTCTACGGGCAGATAACAGCAGATTACGCGGTGTTAAAGTGCGATCACAAAAGTGGCTTATCTGCACATGGTAGCCGCTTAACTCCAGATAACAGGCCATATCCAACACCAACCATATTTCAAGGGCACGGCGAAAGGCAAAACGTGGCAGTGAGAGTCGCATGCTCTCTCGCTGGCGCTGTTGGCCCTCTGTTTGGTAGTGTTGCCAATCAATGTTGTCAGGCAATTTGTGGCTATCACGCTGTGCCAGATGTTGGCAAAAATGCTCAAAACCCTCCCGTAACCACTGTTTGTTAAACGGCTTGATCGGCTGGTAAGGCAGCCCAAGCTGCTGTTGCAATATCAGCTCATACCCCAGCTTCCAGACCATCTCCCGGTCGCGCCATTTCAACTCACGGCGGCTGGCGGTTGCTACCCCGGTAACCGCTAAACGCAGCGCGTTGTGATCCAGCTGTAATGTTAAGCCATCGGTAAAAGGGGAGTAACTTTTCTCGTGGGTGCGGTAGTAACAGCAGGGGGCAAGATCGAATGCTGGCAGTTGATGGGCCACTGCCTGACGAATTAGGGTGCAGTGCAATTCACCACAGGCGTGCAGTGCAATGGTGTGTTGCTGCTGTATAAGCCTCTTTGGCAGTGGTGCCAATACATCAATATTTTTAAAGTGCTGATCAACACCGCTGCGCTGTACCAGCTGCTCCCCGGCGGCACACAACTGTGCATCCCACTCCAGCGTGGTCACCGGCTGCTGCCACTGCATCGCCATCAAACGCCCCAGATGACCTTTACCACCACACCACTCCAGAATGGGACGCTCAACTTTACCGACTGCCGCGCTAAAAGCTTGAATCTGTTGCCACTTGCGCCCCGGAATCGCACTATGAAAACGCGGGTTCAGCGGCTTTAGTGCACAAAATTCAGCCTCGGCAACCGCGGTAAGCGGGGTCATATCAGAGAGTTCGGGGAGATAAGGCCGTAACAACGCCAAGAGTGCGAAGTGGTCACCCTGCATCATTGCCAGCTCATCATCACTGAGCCTCAACAACTGTTCAGTCAATACCGGTAAACGCTCACACCACGCCGGGCGCGACTGCTTAAAGGGCTGGGGATGCCAGAGCCATTGGTAGTCACTCAACAACTGATCCAGCTGCGGTAATTTTTGTTGGTATTTCATTGGTGGCAGAGTAGCACGGTTTTAATATCCGCTATGGCGTGCGTGACAAGTGCACTCTACAATGCGGTTAATGAATAAACCCCACCCGAGTTGAAATCGAATGAATGAATGGTTGGCAAGGCGCTATAGCAAAGAGCAGCAGCGCGGTGGTTTTATCGCCACCACACCGGAGAGCAATTATCAGCGTGACCGGGCGCGGGTGATTCATTCCGCAGCACTGCGTAGTCTGCAATCCAAAACACAGGTACTGAGTGTCGGTGAGAGTGATTTTTATCGCACTCGCCTGACTCACTCGCTGGAGGTGGCACAGATCGGCTCGGGCATTTGCGAAACACTGCATGATAAATACCGGGATGATGCGGATATTCAACACTGGTTGCCCTGCATGCCGTTGATAGAGGCGATCTCTCTCTGCCACGACCTGGGGCATCCGCCCTTTGGTCACGGTGGTGAGGTGGCGCTTAACCACATGATGCACGCCCACGGGGGGTTTGAGGGTAATGGTCAGACACTGCGCATTATTGCCCGCCTGGGGGAGTATTCACCCGAGCAGGGCTTTAACCTCACCCGGCGTACTCTGTTGGGGGTTCTTAAATACCCGGTGCTGTATAGTGATGTGGTCAATTATCCCGATGATATTGAAGCGCATGGCAACAGCAATATCTCCCGCTGGGAGCCACCCAAGTGCATTATGGATGACGAGGCGGAGATACTTGAGTGGATTCTTGAGCCCTTCTCGGAGCAAGACCGCCAGCAGTTTCGCAGGCTTCAGCAACACCCCGACAGACACCACCGCGCCCTCTTCAAGGCATTCGATACCTCAATTATGGAGATTGCTGACGATATCGCCTACGGGGTACACGACCTTGAAGATGCCCTGACCATGCGTCTGGTGGATTTTCATCACTGGAAAAAAGAGGTGGTAGAACCCATCATCGCGCTGGGCGACAATGATGTGAGCCGCGAGATTGAGTTTTATAACCAGAAGCTGTTTGCCGACAAGAAAGCCCGCAAACATGCGATCAGTAAGTTGGTCGGTTTTTTGGTGCAGCATATCGAAATTCAGCAGTGTGAAAAATTCTCCCACCCACTACTCACCTATCAGGCGACGCTGATTTCACCCGCCCATGAGATCCTCAACCTGCTGAAAGCCTTTATCTTCAAACATGTGATTAAATCACCCGAGGTACAGGCACTGGAGTTTAAAGGTCAACAGATGATTCAGCGCCTATTTAAGGTGTTAAGTGAAAACCCGATGCGCCTGTTGCCGGAAGAGCATCAACTGCTGTATCAATCAGCCAACAACCCTCAGCGGGTTATCTGCGACTACATTGCCAGTCTTACCGATAGTCAGGCCACCAAGCTGTATCACAAGCTGTTCACACCCAGTAGCGGGTCGATTTTTGAGCGCTTATGAGTCGCAGCTGACCGTTGCCAGGTAATCATCTAATGTTCGCCCCGGAACCGAGACAAATGTTTCCGTTAATGCCGTCACCTGCTGCATACGGTCTAAACGAAAATGGCGAAATTGATCCCGCAGCTCGCACCACGCAGTTAAGGTCCACACTTTACCCCAGTAAAAGATACCCAAGGGGTGAATGGTACGTTGGGAGTGCTGCCCATCTTCACGGGTGTAATTAAAAGCCACCTTCTGTTGCTGCTTAATCGCTTCCCGCAGCAATGAAAGGTGTTGCACCGCTTCATTATTGGTCATGAAATCCGGCACCATAACCTCTTGGCGTGCCAGCTCCGGCTTCAGCCGTTCTGGTAGTACATTTTCAATTTTCCGAATCGCCATTTGTGCCGCTTTGGCCAGTGTTGGATCACTCCACACCTGCATCATTCGTGCACCAATCATCAGTGCCGCCAGCTCCTGCTTGTTAAACATGAGAGGTGGCAGGTGAAAACCCTTCATCAGCCGATAACCCACCCCGGCCTCGGATTCAATCGGCACCCCGGAGAGCGAAAGATCCTGCATGTCCCGGTAGATGGTACGTTCAGAAACCGACAGCTCATCGGCAAGGTAACGCGCCGTCACCACCCGCCTGTCACTCAGCAGTTGAATGATTTGAAACAGGCGGTCAGCGCGACGCATGGGGACTCCTTAGGGATGTAGAATTTATTAAAATACCGATGCTACATCCCTTACTACTTTATGTGGGATGAATTTAACCCGCGTTATTCAAACACTCTGCGTTATAGGTTATGAAGGTGATAACCGCTCCTTGTGGATCTTGTACCACCACGAAACGCCCCACACTGGGAATATCCTGCGGCCCCATACAGACTTTGCCGCCCAACTGTTCTGCTTTTTTTGCCGTACTCTCCACGTCATCGACAGTGATGTAGCCTCCCCAGCTGGCGGGCATCCCTTTGGCCTCTTTTGGTATCGCCATCACTCCCGCCAGCTGTGTGTCGCCTGATTTAGCCATAACATATTCCATCTCTGCATCTGGGCACGCCGCTAGCTGCCAGCCGAGCAGTTCACCATAAAAGGCTTTGGCCCCTTCAACATCCGTGGTCATCAACTCATTCCAACTGAATGCCCCGTGTTTTTTCATTGCTTCTTCGCTGTACATTGTTGTTTCTCCTTGTTTTGTTATTGTGGAACCCTGACTTTAAAGCAGGGCTACTGACAGCATAGTGTCAGTAGTGTTTGGTGATACTGTTTATTAATAACGAAGTGCCAGTGAGCGACAAAGAAAGTGCATTAACGGATCGCCGTGGCGAAAGTAATCCGCAACATTGGCCAGCAGTTCATCTGAGGTGATAAACCCCTCACTCACTGGTGCAATGCCGATAAAATCTTTGCGCTTAAGATCGTCTATCATCAGGTGATCTTTGGCGTAGCCCCGAGGGGCGTTTTTCAGTGACTCGCCCACCAGTTCAAAGTGTTGGTAGAAATCACTTTTATCTGCAATATTTTCCCACTCCCGAGTTCGCAATAACAGACCATCACGAATCTGCCCCAGGGCCTTGGAGTCTGGTTTCCAGATCCCGACACCGATAAAGCAGTCCTCTTTTTCAATGTGCAGATAGAAGCCGGGGGCGTGCACATCTTTACCCATTTCATGGCGAAACTGAATGCCAATATTGGTTTTATAGGGGCGTTTGTCATGGCCAAAGCGGATATCACGATTCACCCGCATCAGTGAACCGCCCACTTTTTTTGGCAGTGCCAAAAAGTGAGGGGAGATGGCGGCCAGTTCATCGGCCATATCTTCAATAAAGCGCAACGCCGGGCCTCGCACCCGTGCCTCATATTCGGCTTTATGTTCAAGAAACCAGTCACGGTTGTTATTGGCCGCTAGGCGTTGCAAGAAACCGAAGGTGGCCGGGCTGAAATAACGGTTATCCATTATTTATCTGACCAGACCGCAAACTCATTACCACTGGGCTCGGTAAATTGAAATCGCCGACCGCCTGGGAATGCGAAAATGGGCATCACAATAACACCGCCAGCGGCCTCTATTTTGGCTTGAGTCGCTTCAAGACTCTGGCTATAAAAGACCACCAGCGCGGCACCGTTAGCGGTGGATGATTTCAATTCAGATGTGTAAAAACCCCCATCGACACCTTGACCTGAAAAGGCCGCATAGTCCGGGCCGAAATCCTCAAATGACCAGCCAAATATTTGGCTAAAAAACTGTTTTGTTGCCTGAATATCCTTTGCCGGAAATTCAACATAATTTATTTTTTCATGCTTATTCACTTCATCACTCCCTATCCCTTTGCAAGAAGTATAGATAACACTACTGACAGCATGGTGTCAGTAGCATTTAGAAACGATCACGAAATAACGTCTACATTCTGACGTGCTCTTTTACCCCAGTTCAAACGATCTCAATCGTTACGTAGGCCAGCTATGCGCCTCTTGAGATCGTTTGAACGGGAGCAAAATTCCTGCATCATAATTGCCTAAGTTATTCCGTGCTCGTTCCTTGATAATATTGCAGATTTTTACGCTCAGGTGCACAATCAAGAACATGACAAAATCCAACCTTGATCTCATCAGCATGATTCGCGGCCTTATTGGCACCCCCTCAATGAGCAGCGTGAGCCCGGCATTTGATACCAGCAACCTCGCGGTGATTGAGCTACTGGCCGCGTGGCTGGAAGATTTTGGTTTCAGCGTAGAGGTGATGCCACTGCCCAACCAGCCCGATAAAGCCAACCTGCTCGCCAGCATCGGCCCGCTGTTTGCTGAAAGTCAGGGGTTAATGTTTGCTGGCCACACCGATACGGTGCCTTACGATGCCGGGCGCTGGAGTTATGATCCGTTTAAGTTAGTCGAATCCAATCAACGCCTCTACGGCCTCGGTAGCTCTGATATGAAAGCCTTTTTTGCGATTGTGCTTGAGGCGCTAAAAGGCATTGAGATCAACAAACTACAGCAGCCGACTTTCATTCTTGCCACCGCCGATGAAGAGAGTTCAATGATGGGTGCTCGCCGGTTGGTTGAGCGGGGCTGTCCGGGGGTGCGTTATGCGGTGATCGGCGAACCCACCGGGCTCCAGCCGATTAATGCTCACAAAGGGATTATGATGGAATCAATTCGGCTCACTGGCCGTGCCGGACACTCCAGCAACCCCGATTTTGGGGCCAGTGCCTTGGAGGCGATGCACGAAGTGATCGCCGATCTCCTGGCGTGGCGCAAACAGTTACAAGCCGACTTTCGTGATGAGCAGTTCAGCGTGCCGGTGCCGACTCTCAACCTTGGCCAGATTAAAGGGGGCGACAACCCTAACCGGATTTGTGGTGAGTGCGAGCTGCACATCGACCTGCGCCCACTGCCAGGCATGGCACTGGCCGAACTGCGAGAAGAGATCGAAAAACGTCTGCAACGCCGCTTTAAACAGACGGATATCAGCTGGCAACTGGAACAACTCTTTCCCGGTACACCGGCACTGCACACCCCCGCCAGCTCACCATTGGTACAAGAGGCTGAGGCACTCACCAAGCAGTGTTGCGGTGCGGTGGCATTCTGTACCGAAGCACCCTACCTGAGTGAACTCGGGATAGAGACCATCGTGCTCGGCCCCGGTGATATTGACCAGGCTCATCAGCCAGATGAATATTTAGCGCTGGATCGTATTGATCCCATGCAACGGGTGATTCAGCAGTTGGTGAAACGTTTTTGTTACTAAATTTAAACCAAAGGGAGAAGCGATTTATGAAACGCTGTGACTGGGCAAATGCCAGCGCCAAAGAGATCGAATACCACGATAATGAATGGGCTGTTCCGGTGCATGATGACCGGCTACTGTTCGAGATGCTGATTTTGGAAGGCGCGCAATCGGGATTGAGCTGGAGCACCATTCTGCAAAAAAGGGCGGGTTATCTTAAAGCGTTCGATAATTTTGATGCTAAAAAAATCGCCCGCTACAGTGATGAAAAAGTGGCTGAACTGCTTGAAGATTCGGGGATTGTCCGGCATAAACTGAAGATAAAAGCCACCATTGAAAATGCAAAACAGTTCTTGGCGATACAGCATGAACACGGCTCTTTTGACCGCTATATCTGGTCATTTGTTGACGGAAAACCAATAAATAATGCCTGGCGAAACCTGTCAGAGGTGCCCGCTAGCACCCCCATTTCTGAAGCAATGAGTAAAGACTTAAAGAAGAGGGGGTTCAAATTTATTGGCCCAACAACCTGTTACGCTTATATGCAGGCGGTTGGTATGGTGAATGATCACCTGACATCCTGTTTTTGCTACTCTAAAGTGGCACAGTCGTAACCTGCCCTCACTGGGTTCAAGATCACTGGTGGATATGGCCTGATGACGTACAACGAGCCATTGGCATGTTGAATCTTGTGCCGGTGTGAACTATTCGAGACTTATCATAAATAAAATAGGGTAATTTAAAATGGCCAAAAGCACCGTCACCTATTGGAATGCGCTGCATAAAAGCAGTGAGCATAAGTGGGAGGTCATCGCAGATACGGATGGACTGCTGACACAGCTGACCTTGGCAATCGATAATGAAACCGGCGACTACACGCGCTTAACCCGCTTCAAGGCAGGTGCAAATACAGCTCATTTTGGTACAAAAAGTCATGAATATCCGGAAGAGATAATGATCATCAAAGGCCGACTTTATGATCAGGCATTTGATCAATGGCTTGAAATGGGGGATTATGCAAGCCGCCCGCCCGGTGAACTACACGGGCCATTTAGAGCAGATGAAGAGTGCATAGTGCTCGAAATATCATATCCGAGTCAGTCATCTACTCATTCCCTAAGCCCGAGATAGAAATCAAGATGGTGTTGAGTATGGCGGTTTTGGCTACTACGCATTGCTGGGTTTAGCACAATATAGAGTGAACAAAAATCCGGCCTAATAACGGTATTTTAATTTCTTCTACATCCCATAAGTCTAACGAATAAGGTTAGATCGCACGAAGCCGCGAACGTGAGCCGATTTGTGGTGGGTTACCCTTTCAGCAAGTGAAGAACACTATCCAGTCCGCCGTAGTTAATGGCGGTGGAGGCTTGGCTTTGTACCGCAGGTTTGGCGTGGTAGGCGACACTTAAACCCGCTACTTTCATCATCGCCAGATCATTGGCTCCATCACCGACCGAGATTGCCTGGCTGGGTGAAATGCCGAGTTCTTTACAGTGTGACAGTAGTCGCTCTGCTTTGGCTTGTGCATCGACAATATTGCCGAGCAGTTCGCCGGTCACGCTGTTCTCTTCAATTTCCAGTTGGTTGGCGTGGGCATAGTCGAGTTTAAGGCGTTTTTTAAGGCGTTCGGTGAAGAAGGTAAAACCACCGGAGACCAGGCAGAATTTGATCTCTCTCTTTTTCAGCCCGTCAATCAGCTGTTCTGCCCCTGGATTGAGTTGCAGGCGTTCGTTGTAGACTAGCTCCAGCGCCGCTACGCTGACCCCTTTGAGCAGGGCGACACGTTGGGTCAGTGATGCGGCAAAATCAATCTCACCACACATGGCCGATTCAGTAATGGCGGCGACCTGTGGTTTGACATTCAGGTAGTCTGCAATCTCATCAATACACTCGATGCTGATCAGTGTCGAATCCATATCGCTAACCAGTAGTTTTGCTTTGGTGGGATCAAAGTCTGCTGGCAGTGTGTTGATGTCAATGCGTAGTTGATCACTCAAACTCTGGATCTTCTGGCGGCTGACCGGCTGCTGATGGCAGATACGGTGGTAGCCATCACACGCCTCAAGCGTTGCAGCAAAGAGATCTTCAATGTTGATGTGTGCTGCTTTGTTGAACTTGGCAGCATGGATGATGGTTGTAAACATGGGATCTATTCCGGTAGTAAGGATTCACTTGCAAACAGTTCGGCGATGGTTTCACGCTTGCGAATAAGGTGGCTGGTTTTACCATCCACCATCACTTCAGCGGCCCGGGGGCGGGTGTTGTAATTTGAACTCATGGAGAAACCGTAGGCACCCGATGAGCGAACCGCTAAATAGTCGCCGGTTTGTAGTGCTAAGTGACGCTCTTTGCCCAGGAAATCGCCGGTTTCGCAAACCGGGCCGACGATGTCATATTGCTGTTTCTCCACTTTGGCGTGTTGCTTAAGCGGTACGATCTCTTGCCACGCCTGATAGAGTGATGGGCGCAGCAGGTCGTTCATGGCAGCATCAACAATGGCAAAGTTTTTATGTTCTGTGTGCTTAAGGTACTGCACCTGGGTGAGCATCACCCCAGCGTTTCCGACGATGGCGCGTCCGGGTTCAAGAACCAGCTCAATTTGCAGGCCCTGCTGCTGTAGTTTTTGTTTCAGTGCGGCGGCATATTCGTTGGGGTCGGGCGGTGTTTCGTTTTCATATTGAATACCGAGGCCGCCGCCCAGGTCGAGATGCTTGAGTTCAATGCCTTGCACTCTTAGCTCTTCGATGAGTATCAGTACTCGCTCCAGGGCATCAATGAAGGGGGCGATGCTGGTGAGCTGAGAGCCGATGTGGCAATCAACCCCTTGGATTTCGATATTGGCCATCGCCGCCGCCTGTCGGTATATGTCAGGCGCTTGCTGAATATCAATGCCGAACTTGTTCTCCTTCAAACCGGTGGAGATGTAGGGGTGAGTACCGGCATCCACATCGGGGTTAACCCGTATTGAAATGGGGGCGATGCTATTTTGTTCACCTGCAATCTGGTTGAGCAACTCCAGTTCAGCAACAGATTCTACATTAAAGCAGCGAATGCCCACTTCCAGCGCCCGTTGCATCTCATGTGCTTTTTTACCCACACCAGAGAAGACCACTTTTTTTGCATCACCACCGGCTGCCAGTACCCGTTCAAGTTCGCCCACCGATACGATGTCAAAACCGGAGCCCAAGCGGGCAAACAGGTTCAGAATCGCCAGGTTGGAGTTGGCTTTGACGGCGTAGCAGATCAGGTGAGGCCACTCACCCAGGGCCTGGTCAAATGCATGCCAGTGGCGCTCAAGCGTGGCGCGTGAATAGACGAAAGTGGGTGTGTCCCATTGCTGGGCAATGTCAGATAACGGTACATCTTCAGCAAACAGCTGTTCACCGTGGTATTCAAAGTGGTTCATGACGATCTCTGGTCAGGTTGGGTTGTGTGTGGTGGTGGTTCCGGTAGTTGTAAATCACCTTTTAGACCGCAGCCAGAGGTGTGGAGGATAAATGTTACCAGTAGTAGCTGTCTTATTAATTTTATCATTACATCTAATCTGGTTCGGATAATTTACGAAATATTCGGCTCAGTATAAACGAGAAAGTGTTGTTGTGGATCACCACGGTGTCGATTTATTTCGATGGAGTCGCTTTGAGTTGCTGTTCAAGCACTTTGTTGAGTTGTGCTTCAATACGCTTTTTATAGTTGAGGTAGTGTACGGTCTGTATTGTACCACCGGCTTCAACGCCGAGGGTACTCTCCGGCAGGTCAATATCGGTGATGTAGATGGGGTAGTGTGCACTGCTTTTTCGCTGGGAGAGAATATGTTTGGCGACGGCTTCAAATACCTGATGGCCGTGTTCAAATGAGGAGAACTCTTTGTCATTACAGTAGACCGTGACATGGTCACTCTCTTCAACGCTTTCGCCAATGACCTGTACATTGTAATACTGGTTTGGCAGGGGGAAGTGTATCTGGCGGCTTTCAATGCTTAACTGGCCCTTTTGAGATACCAGTATCTGGTAGCACATGACGCTGTTCTTCTCTTCAGCGCTGCTGTTTCGCCTAGTTGCTTGTCGCTTGACGATGGCGTTGAGGAAGGTGTGGTAGTGTTGCAGTATCAATTTGGGTTCAATGAGTGGCAGAGTGTGGGTAAACAGAGAGCCTCTTTCATCGATGACAAAAATATCCAGTTCGTTGCCTTTGGGGTGAAAATAGAACTGAATAATATGGGGTTGTGCATTGCCATAGATCAGCTTTAACAGCGGCTGCCGCTCTTGGGTGTCGAGGGTTAATGCGCTGTAGTGAGTGCGTGGTGAATAGAGCTCTTCCAGCAATTGAGAGCCACCTTTGAAAATACGGTGGCGTATCACGCCACCCTCTTCAGAGAGCATCGCAAACCCTTTGCGCAGAGGATAGAGGTAGCGCAGCTGTTGCTTCCTGTTTTGTGGATGATAGAAGGCCTGCTTGGAGGCTTTGAAGAGCTGCTCGACCCGTTGGGTGATTTTTTGATGGTAACTGGATGAGAAGCAATAGACGTTTGGCTGAGGTGGCGGAATATTCTCTTCCAGAGGTGACCACTGCAGGTAGTGGGTTAAGCAGTCGAGAACACCCCGGTCACCTTCGTAGTGAAAGATAAGCGCCTCTTGCCAGGAGGTGATAAAGACCGCGCTGATTGATTGCACTAGGCTCTCTCCCAGGCTGCTGTAACTGAAGGCGTCATCCTGATCGGTAATCAGGTGCCCCAGGCGGCTTATTTTTATCGGATTGCCAACACCCACATTAACAAACAGCAAGACGTTGAGCAGTCTGGATTTGGCAGAAAAGTCATCAATATTAGCGTGTGGTAGATCGCCTTCGGGGAAGTGTTGCTCAAGTGTTTCAATGATGGCGCTGATTTCCCGATCAGAGAGTGGGTTCTCTTCGCCTTTAATGACAAACGAGGTGCGTTTGCTGATGAGTCTGTTGAAATAGCCCCAGCAGAGAAGCTCTAAAGCAGACGAGGCCCGTTTTAATGGCCGGTTATCACTGTCATCAATATGCAGTCCGTTGCCACGGAACATGAACCAGGAGGAGGTTTGGTTTGCGCTGGATTTCTGTTGCGATAAGCCGATTAGTGGCTCATGCAGGTTGGTGGTGAATCCGTTAACTAAAATTTCAAGTTTGCCGGCTTTTCGTTCAAAAGCAGCGTAGAGTTTACGGCCCAAAATATGCAGATCCCGCTTGCTGATCATGGTTCCTTTATTGGCGCGGGCAAATTCAGATAGCTCAAAATAGCTTTGATTAAGCTCTTTGACCAAAATCTTTTTTTCTCTGCTGATGGTGTCTATTTTCCAGGTGTTTCGGTTGTCATAAGTTCGTAAGTCATCTATCTCCCAGCCCCAGTCACGGGTCATCTGCAGTAATAGATCCTGCTGCCAGTTATCACCTTTCTGATAGCGCATTTTGGAGAGCGGCATGTTGATTTTGAAGTAGAGACAGCGGTGGACCAGCTCAAGCCGTTGTTGATCATTTTTCCTCTGGAGATAGCTGATTAGTTTGTTTGCCAGCATGATGTAGGGATCAACCTCATTGAGATCAAAGTTTTCATCATACTCTTCGTAGATTGCCTGCTTGAACATCAAGCTGAGGAAGTTGATGTTGGGGTATTCGTGGGCGTAGATCTCCATCAACAATATTTTTAACAGTGACTTGTAGGGTGAGTCGACCCCTTTGTAGATCTGCCAGACGGCGGCACCAAAAAACTCTTCCGCAGGCATATTGCCGAGGCCACCGAAGTCGATGTACTCCCCCGCATCAACAAAGCGTTTCCTGAGCAGGTTGTCGGTATATTGTTCATAATTCCCCTCTTCAGCGGGTGGAACCAGCCACCACAGGGGATAATTGCCCGCAAGCCAGAGGGCGGTGCGGTAGAATTCATCAAGCAGCAGGTCGTGCTGGGCGGTGCCGCTACTCTCCGTGCTGAGGTCGAGCACCTCTCCACGCTTGAAGCGCTCGGCATTCATCAAAAAGAAATGAACCTCGATATTGTAACTATCTGCCCACACTTCAATTTGTGTGCTTTTTTCCCGCAGTTCAGCCAGCTGTTGATCACCGAGACCGGGAGCGTGACAGAGCCAGACATCGAAGTCACTCTTGTTGGATTGGGCAATGGTGCCGCTGCTACCAATCAGAAAGAGTGACTGAATATCATAGTCGCGGTAGATGCTGCGATGGTATTGGAATTTTTTAAACAGATGCCGAGCGGCAAGAATCGCTGGCCCCTCTTTCAGGTAGTTTGAGATGCCGGAAGGGGTTTCCTCAGAAATATAGCCGGGCAGGCCGGGGTGGTTAACATGAAAGAGTAGCGGTAAAACATCAATGACTTCTTGTTGCACCGGGCGCAGTGCAGCACGTGCACGCGAAAAACGCGCCTGATTGAGGTGGAGAAATCGCTTTAGTATCGCTTTTACATCCATGGCGCGTGCGGCATCTTGTTATCAAATTGAGAGGATATAGGAGATATTCGGCAGATTCTGGATAACTTGATGTACTAGTAGGAGTCAGCTTTAGCTTGCGATAACACCTTGTGGTGGTACCACGATAGTTGTTTCGCCATCTAAAGATGGCTCCTACGTACATAGTCGGTTTTTACTCCACGGTTACCGATTTTGCCAGGTTGCGTGGTTGATCCACATCGGTGCCTTTCAATATCGCCACATGGTATGAAAAGAGTTGCAGTGGAATTGAATAGATAATGGGCGCAATCACTTCATCGATAGGTGATACCGATAGCACCTCTATTCCGTCACCCGCCACTATGTCGGCATGTTGGTCGGCAAATACATAGAGCTTTCCACCTCGCGCTTTGACCTCTTGCAGGTTCGACTTTAATTTGCCGAGCAGTTCATTATTGGGGGCAACGGCGACGATGGGCATTTCGTCGTCTACCAGCGCCAGTGGGCCATGTTTTAGCTCACCGGCAGGGTAGGCTTCTGCGTGAATATAGGAGATCTCTTTCAGCTTGAGTGCGCCCTCCATCGCAATCGGGTAATGGGTGCCACGGCCCAGGAACAGCGCATGATGTTTATCTGCGAAGCTTTCTGCCATCGTTTTGATCTCATCATCAAGTTTCAAGACATCTTCCACTTTTCGTGGCAATGTTTTTAACTCTTCAACCAGCTCTGCTTCACGCTGCTCACTCAGGCCATTACGTCGGCCCAACGACATCACTAACATCAGCAGCGCGGTGAGCTGGGTGGTGAACGCTTTGGTGGATGCGACGCCAATTTCGGGGCCGGCCCGAGTCATCATCACCAGGTCGGATTCACGTACCAGCGAGCTTTCAGGGACATTGCAGATAGCCAGTGCGTATTTATAGCCCATCTTTTTTGCTTCGTGCAGTGCGGCGAGGGTGTCTGCGGTCTCTCCAGACTGGGAGATGGTGACAAATAGTGAGTTTTTGTGTGCCAGTGGGCGGCGGTAGCGAAATTCACTGGCCACTTCGACGTTGCAGGGTACCTTGGCAATCGCCTCCATCCAGTAGCGCGCAACAACACCTGCGTGGTAACTGGTTCCACAGGCGATAATGTCGACCCCTTTGATTTCATCAAATATTTTGGCTGCATTGGGGCCGAATGATTCATCAATAACCCGATGGTCACTGATACGGCCTTCGAGGGTGTCATTGATCGCCCGTGGCTGTTCAAAGATCTCTTTCAGCATGTAGTGGCGGTACTCGCCCCGCTCTACCGCATCTGCACTGAGTTCACTCTCTTTAATAGGGCGGGTAACCTCTTCACCGCTCTGATCATAAATAGTGAGCGTATTTTTTGTGATATCAGCAATATCACCCTCTTGCAGAAAGATAAAGCGCTGTGTCACCGGAAGCAGGGCGGCGACATCTGAGGCGATAAAATATTCACCAATACCGACACCAATCACCAGCGGACTACCACTGCGTGCGGTGATTAATCGCCCGGGCTCTTCAGCACTGATCACACCCAGAGCATAGGCTCCGTGCAGCTCAGCTGTGGCCAACCTGACCGATGCCAGCAGAGACTGTTTTTCTGCTATATGGTGCTGGAAAATTTGATGAACAATGACTTCGGTATCTGTTTCAGAGGTGAATTCGTAACCGCTTTGGTGCTGTTTTTCCCGCAGCTCTTCAAAGTTTTCAATGATGCCATTGTGGACAACCGCTACTTGATTTCGACAGACGTGCGGGTGAGCATTTTTGACACTGGGCTCACCGTGGGTTGCCCAGCGGGTGTGTGCGATACCGACATGACCATGAAATGTTTCTGATATCTCACTTTCAAGGCCGGCAACTTTGCCCTTAACTCGAATACGTTTGATGCTATTGTCATCAGCCAGTAATGCCACACCGGCAGAGTCGTAACCCCGGTATTCCAATCGGCGTAAACCTTCAACTAAAATATGCGTTACATCACGCTCTGCAACCGCCCCAACAATTCCACACATAATACTCTCCTACGACGATTTCTTTTTTGGGCGTGACCAGCCAGGTACGCTCTTTTGGCGCAAACGACTTAAGGTTAGTGTATTTTTTGGTGCCGTATGACTCAGCGTGGTGCCGGCACCAATGGTTGCGCCATCTTCCACGGTAACAGGGGCAATTAGCTGGCTATCGGAACCCACAAAGACATCGTCACCAATAATAGTCTGATGTTTATTTATGCCGTCATAATTACAGGTGATGGTACCGGCACCAATATTGACATTCTTGCCCATGGAGGTGTCACCAATGTAACTTAAGTGACTGACTTTCGAGCCAGCACCAATTGTCGATTTTTTCACTTCAACAAAGTTGCCAACCTTGGCATTTTCTTTTAATACTGTTTCAGGGCGGAGGCGGGCAAAAGGCCCGACCATCGCGCCGTTACCCACCTGGCTCTGTTCAATAATTGAGTTGGGCATGACGGTGACACCATCGGCAAGGATGCTGTCACGAATGATGCAGTTTGCACCGATGTTGATGTTGCTGCCCAGTTTAACATCACCTTCAAACAGGCAGTTGATGTCGATCACCACGTCCATTCCCGCTGTCAAGTTGCCACGGATATCAATACGAGCAGGGTCCCGCAAGGTCACACCATCAATCATCAATTGATTGGCTTTTCGCTGTTGCAAATAGCGTTCAAGCTCTGCCAGTTGTACCCGGTTATTTGCCCCCAGTGTCTCATCGATGGAGGTGGGCTGGACGGTATTAATCACCACGCCATCGTTGGCCGCCATGGCGATAATATCGGTAAGATAAAATTCACCCTGTGCATTATCACTATCCAATGCGTTAATCCAGTGGCGTAATTTGCTGGAATCCGCCGCTAACATGCCGGTGTTAACTTCATTGGTTTTCAGCTCTTCAGTATTACCATCTTTCTGTTCGACGATACGCTTAACAACACCATCTCCATCACGAATAATACGCCCATAACCGGTGGGATTATCAAGCTTTGCTGTCAAGAGACCAAAGCCGCTTTCAACTGCACTATCTACTAAGCTTTTAAGTGTTTCTACTCGCACTAGAGGTACATCGCCGTACAGTACTAAAACCAGTGTACCCTCTTCGATAGAGGGCATTGCCGCTTCAACCGCATGGCCGGTACCATTTTGCTGTTGTTGCAAAACCCAGTTGGCATCAAGGTGAGATAGCATTGATTTAACCTGCTCACCACCGTGTCCATATACAATGTGTATTGTATCAGCACCCAGCTCTTTCGCTCTATCGTAACTGTGCTCAAGCATCGATCGATCACCAACCGTATGTAGAACCTTCGGCATACTGGACTTCATCCGTGTGCCTTGGCCTGCTGCCAGGATTACCACAATAAGTTTCTGCATACTCTTCACCTTCTATAAGCCCTCTGCAGTTTAACAAGAAAACATTTATTGCTCACATAAAAAAAGGGCAGTGTAGACACTGCCCTTTCAGGAATCGAAAAGAGTCTTTCGATTAATGACCGGTTTTATCGCGAATTTTCTGAATCGCTTTAAGTTGGGCCATCGCTTCTGCCAGTTGGCTCTGAGCTTTCGTGTAATCGATTCCACCTTTACGATCTGTCATTGCCTCTTCTGCAAGTTGCTTCGCTTCAAGGGCAGCGGCTTCGTCGATGTCCTTGGCGCGTAGCGCGGTATCTGCCAACACAGTCACACAGTGTGGCTGTATTTCCAGAATCCCACTTGAGACGTAAAAGGTCTCTTCACCCTCACTGGTTTGAATGCGAACTTCACCAGGACGCATTTGAGTCAGTAGTGGTGCGTGACGCGGAAGAATACCAACATCGCCGTTGACTGAAGGGGCAAACACCATTTCAGCGGTACCGGAAAAGATCTGTTGTTCTGCGCTCACGATATCTACGTGCATTGTCATGGCCATATAGTCCTCCTAGGAGTCGTTGACTGAATTACTTCAGTTTGGCGGCCTTCTCAACGGCTTCATCAATACCACCTACCATGTAGAACGCCTGCTCTGGCAGATGATCGTACTCACCATCAATAATACCCTTAAATGCAGCCAGCGTATCTTTTAGTGAAACGTACTTGCCCGGAGAGCCAGTGAACACTTCAGCAACGAAGAATGGCTGAGAGAGAAAACGTTGAATTTTACGAGCACGCTGTACAGATTGCTTATCTTCTTCAGAAAGCTCATCCATACCCAGAATCGCAATGATATCTTTCAGCTCTTTATAGCGCTGAAGAGTACCCTGTACGCCACGAGCGATATCGTAGTGCTCCTGACCAACAACTAGTGGATCTAACTGGCGAGAAGTCGAATCCAGAGGATCGATCGCAGGATAGATACCTAGCTCAGCGATAGAACGAGACAGTACAACGGTGGCATCCAAGTGAGCAAATGTAGTTGCAGGTGATGGATCGGTCAAATCATCCGCAGGTACGTATACCGCTTGGATAGAAGTGATAGAACCCTTCTTAGTAGAAGTGATACGCTCTTGTAGAACACCCATCTCTTCCGCCAGTGTTGGCTGGTAACCTACCGCTGAAGGCATACGACCTAACAGTGCAGAAACTTCTGTTCCAGCCAATGTGTAACGGTAGATGTTATCAACAAAGAACAGTACGTCACGACCTTCGTCACGGAAGTACTCGGCCATGGTCAGGCCGGTTAGTGCGACACGTAGACGGTTTCCAGGAGGCTCGTTCATCTGACCGTAAACCAGAGATACTTTATTCAATACGTTCGAATCTTTCATCTCGTGGTAGAAATCATTACCTTCACGGGTACGCTCACCCACACCGGCAAATACAGAGTAACCGCTATGCTCGATAGCGATGTTACGGATAAGCTCCATCATGTTGACGGTTTTACCCACACCGGCACCACCGAACAAGCCGACCTTACCGCCTTTGGCGAATGGGCAGACCAAGTCGATTACCTTGATTCCAGTCTCAAGCAGCTCAGTCGCTGGAGAGAGTTCGTCGTAAGCGGGTGCTTTACGGTGAATACCCCAGCGAACTTCTTCGCCAATGTCGCCCGCATCATCAATAGGCGAACCCAATACATCCATGATACGACCGAGGGTTTTAGTGCCTACCGGTACCTGAATGGCAGCACCTGTATTAGCCACCTCCAGACCGCGTTTTGCGCCATCGCTTGAACCCAGTGCAATACCACGAACAACACCGTCACCTAACTGCTGCTGTACCTCAATGGTCAAACCAATTGAGTCTACTTTCAGGGCGTCATAGATCTTTGGCATTGCATCGCGTGGGAATTCCACATCGATGACAGCACCAATGATTTGTACAATTTTTCCCGAACTCATCTTTAAGTCCCCTTAAATTATTTACGTAATCGTTGCTCAGCCACGGTTAAACTGCTGCGGCACCTGCCACAATCTCAGAAATTTCCTGGGTAATCGCAGCCTGACGGGCTTTGTTGTAAATAAGCTTCAAATCATCAATCATCTCGCCTGCATTATCTGTTGCAGACTTCATTGAAACCATTCGTGCTGCCTGTTCACAAGCGGCATTTTCTACAACGCCCTGATACACCAGTGACTCGACATAGCGAACTAGAAGGTCTTCCAAAACAACCTTGGCTTCTGGCTCGTACATGTAATCCCATCGGTGTGTCATCTCTTCGTTAATCTCTTCTGAAGAGACGGGCAACAGTTGTAAAACCTGTGGATCCTGCGTCATGGTATTAACAAAGCTGTTATGTACCACAAACAGACGATCAAGCTCTCCACTGTCATAAGCATCAAGCATCACCTTCACCGCGCCGACAATATCGGTAATGTGCGGCGTATCACCCAAATGCGATACTTGAGAGGTAATGTTTGCTCCAATGCCTTGGAAGAACGAACAAGCTTTTTGACCAATAATGCCGAGACGAACTTCAGCGCCTTTCTCTTCCCATGCCTGCATATCCTTAAGTACTTTGCGGAACAGGTTACTGTTCAAGCCGCCGCAGAGACCACGGTCGCTTGATACAATGATGAAACCGACTCGTTTCACCTGTTCACGATCCTCAAGATAAGGATGCTTGTACTCAGGGTGTGCATGCGCCAGGTGTGAAATCACCTGACGCATTTTATCGGCGTAGGGGCGAGATGCCGTCATACGATCTTGAGCTTTACGCATTTTACTCGCGGCCACCATTTCCATGGCACGAGTAATTTTCTTGGTATTTTCAATGCTCTTGATCTGCGTGCGTATCTCTTTTCCGACTGCCATCGTTATCTACTCCCGATTACCAGGTGCCGTTAGCTTTAAACTGAGTCAGCGCATCTGTCATCTTTCCCGCAATTTCATCGTTGAAATTAGCAGTGTCGTTGATATCAGCAACCAGATCAGCAGCATTAGACTTAACGTATGCGTGCATCGCCTCTTCAAAATCCACAACCTTGGCGGCATCGACATCGTCGAGGAAACCTTCATTGGCTGCAAACAGTGAAAATGCCATCTCTGCGGTTGAGAGCGGAGCGTACTGCTTCTGCTTCATCAGCTCAGTAACACGGCGACCTCGTTCGATTTGTGCGCGGGTTGTATCATCCAGATCAGATGCAAATTGAGCGAATGCCGCCAATTCACGATACTGAGCTAAATCAAGACGAACACCACCACCCAATTTCTTGATGATTTTGGTCTGTGCTGCACCACCCACTCGAGATACCGACAGACCGGCGTTAATCGCAGGACGGATACCGGAGTTGAACAGATCAGTTTCGAGGAAAATCTGACCATCAGTAATCGAGATAACGTTGGTGGGTACGAACGCAGAAACATCACCACCCTGTGTCTCGATAATAGGCAGTGCGGTTAAAGAACCGGTTTTGCCCTTAACCCGACCACCGGTCAGCTTCTCAACTTCAACCGTGTTGATACGCGATGCGCGTTCAAGCAGACGAGAGTGGAGATAGAAAACGTCACCAGGATAGGCTTCACGTCCAGGTGGACGACGCAGCAGCAGTGATATTTGACGATATGCCCAAGCTTGCTTGGTCAGATCATCATATACAATCAGTGCATCTTCACCGTTATCACGGAAAAACTCACCCATTGAACAGCCTGCATAAGGGGCAACAAACTGCATTGCAGCCGAGTCAGATGCGGTAGCGGCAACGATGATCGTGTTGCTCAGTGCGCCGTGTTCTTCCAGCTTACGTACAACGGCTGCGATAGAAGATGCCTTCTGACCAATGGCAACGTAGACACACTTGATACCTGAATTTTTCTGGTTGATGATGGCATCGATCGCAACAGCCGTTTTACCTGTTTGACGATCACCGATGATCAGCTCTCGCTGACCACGGCCAACCGGTACCATCGAATCGATCGCTTTCAAGCCCGTTTCAACCGGCTCATCAACAGATTGACGTGCAATTACACCCGGTGCAATTTTTTCAACCGGTGATGAAGTCGTCGTTTCGATTGGACCTTTACCATCAATCGGGTTACCCAGTGCATCAACGACTCGGCCTAATAGTGCCTCGCCGGTTGGTACTTCCAGGATTCGACCAGTACACTTAACCGTGTCACCTTCCGAAATGCCCTCGAATGAACCCAGGATAACAGCACCAACAGAGTCACGTTCCAGGTTAAGTGCCATACCATAGATGTTGCCTGGGAATTCAATCATCTCACCCGACATAACGTCAGAGAGACCGTGGATTGTTGCTACACCGTCTGCGATACTGACAACAGTACCTTCGTTTGAGGCGCAAGTATCTACCTCAAAGTTTTTGATGCGGTTCTTAATTTGTTCACTGATTTCCGATGGAGTCAGTTGCATTTGCTAATCCTCTTCATGGAAATTATCGGGACATTGCAGAGGTCAGACCTTTCAATTGGCCAGTGACACTTCCGTCGATTACCAGATCACCTGCACGAACGATTGCTCCACCTAACAGGCTTTCGTCAATCTTACATGTCAAGGTCACTTCACGTCCCAAACGATTCTTCAACGCTGCTTTGATTTTCTTCTGCTCTGCTTCACCGACTTCGAATGCAGAAACAATTTCCGCTTCGATAGTTTTTTCGGCTTCAGCACGCAGCTCATCAAACATCTCTGCAATTTCGGGTAAAACACCAATACGCTTGTTATTAACAAGCAGTTTCACCAAGCCCTCGCTACCCGCTACCCGCTTATCGCCAGCAGTGGAGACCATCAGTTCGACGATGTTATCGTCAGCGACAGAGGGGTTATTTGCCAACACCGAAAATTCAGCATTGGCAGAGATAGCAGAGAGCAATTGCAGCGTTTCAGACCATTCACCTAATTTAGCCTCATCAGTTGCCAGCTCAAAAACAGCTTTAGCATACGGACGGGCGATAGTGATTTTTTCAGCCATAACGTTCGCCTTAAATCTTTGCAGCCAGCTCGTTTAGCAGGTCGCTGTGGGTTTTTGCATCGATTTCCTTTTTCAGGATCTTCTCTGCACCCGCAACTGCTATCGAAGCTAGTTGACTACGCAATTGCTCTTTTGCTTGAGCAACTTCGCGCTCGATTTCAGCTTGGGCGGCGTTAACAATACGCTCACCTTCGGCTCGTGCGTTCTCTTTCGACTCTTCAACAATCTCAGAAGAACGTTTTTGTGCTTGCGCGATGATTTCAGCTGACTGCTTCTTGGCGTCATGTAGCACTTCTTTAGCGCGATTCTCAGCCATTTCCTGCTCGTGCTTACCTTTTTCAGCCGCTGCAAGCCCGTCAGCAATACGCTTTTGACGAGCTTCCATCATCTCTGAAAGAGGGCCCCACAGAACCTTGTTTATGAACCAGATCAGCAGGATGAATGCAATCATCTGCGGGATCAATGTTACTGTAATATTCACGTTTCTTTCTCCTCGGTTTGCTTACCCCTGGGAGTTCGCAATCTGCCCTAAGTTTAGATACCAGCGATAGCTGTAGACAGAGCACCGACGAAAGGATTAGCGAACAAGAACCACATTGCAAATGCTAGGATGATGAAAGGGAAAGACTCCATCAGACCAGCGAAGATGAACATGTTAGTCATCAATGCAGGGCGCATTTCTGGTTGACGTGCAATGCCTTCCAGTGTTTTCGCACAGATCAGGCCCCAACCGATAGCAGAACCCATACCTGCTGCCGCCAGAATTACACCAACACCTACTGCTGTGTAGGCATAGATCATCGCAATCATATCAGCTGTCATTGTTACATCTCCTTCGAGGATAGTTATTTATAAATTTATAAAAAAGTAAAACCAAAAACCAAAATTGCCACAACATGAAGTGTTAGTGATCTTCAGTATGTGCCATACCCAGGTATACGATTGTCAACACCATGAAGATAAACGCTTGTAGCGTAATTACCAACAGATGGAAGATCAACCATGCCAGATCCAGAATAACTTGCAGCGGACCAAAGATCAGCAGCATCGCACTAAAGCCAACACCACCGGCCAACAGTGCAATAAGCAAGAAGACCAACTCACCCGCAAACAGGTTACCAAACAGACGCAGTGCCAGTGAGAGTGGTTTAGCCAGCTCTTCAATTGTTGTCATAATGATATTTACGGGCACAAAAAATTTGCCGAACGGGTGAAATAGGAACATTTTCAGATAACCGCCAACGCCCTTTATCTTGAGGTTGTAATAGATGACTAGTATGAAAACAACCAGTGACATTGCCAGCGTTGTACTAAGGTCAGTGGTCGGTACCACTTTTAGATAACCGATGCCAAACCAGCTGGCAATCAGCGGGAGAAGATCAACGGGGATCAAATCCATAAAGTTCATCAGCCAGACCCAAACAAAAATGGTCAATGCCAAGGGGGCGATAAGTGCATTTTTACCCGGAAAGGTGTCTTTTACCTGCGTTTGAACAAACTCAAGAATCATTTCAACAAAGTTTTGGAAGCCGCCTGGAACATCGGTTGCCATGTTCTTAGTTACTTTCATGCCGGTAAAAATCATCAGCAGACCTAATGCCACACTAAAAAATATAGTGTCAAGATTCCAGGTCATAAACCCTTCACCCACATGCAGATTGGTCAAATGATGTTGAATGTATTCAACGGAGGTCATTCCCCCTTCACTTGCAGCCACTTTTTCACCCTCTCTTATTGCGCGGCCTTAGCCGCGCGCATTTATCAGATTGCTGAGTTGCGCCAGGAAAAATCCCACAAACATCGCGAGGGGGTCAAAACCTACAACCCCTAAACCTAGTGCAAACAGAACCAATATTAAAATAAACCGTTGTGCCGCCCCAAGATAGAGAATCAACATACTTCCCTTCTGGTCGTGCTGCGCCATCTCTGCCGCTCGCTTTACGCCGTACCTCAGCACCAATAGCAGTGTGATACTGACACTGGCACCTGCAAATGCAGAGATCGCAGGCCAGCTCCCGGCGTAGAGCATAAAACCGATAAAAGAAACCAGGCCAACAATCAGTTGGGCCACAAGCACTTTTCGCGCCTTGGCTTCTATTGCTTGGGTTGCTGGATTCAAAACATCTCCGGATGCGTTAGTAATTTATAAACCTTCAGCATCCCGCCAACAAAGCCCAGCACACAAAACAAAAACATAAATATGGGGGTTGTTCCAAGCCACCAGTCAACGAGAAATCCGAGGATCAGCCCCGCTATAATCATCGACGTTAACATTTGGCCCACACCCAGCAGTAGCAAATTCAGTTTTTTTTCTTTTTCTTTCACTGTATTGGCACTCTTGGTGTGTTGCCTGTGCGTGCGTTTATAGTCGCAATTTCCTACACATGCGGCGCGCAGTATATGACAGCGGGAATAGCAGGTCAAATGCCATTAAAGCCTCTTTCTAAGATTCCCGCCAACTACTTCACGTGAGCCAAAATCCCATCCAGTTCATCAAGGTTGCTGTAGTGAATGATCACTCTCCCTTTTCCTTTTGCACCGTGTTGAAATTTTACTTTGGCACCCAGTCGCTCAGAGAGTTCGTTCTGTAGTCGTTGAATGTCGGGGTCAATCCGTGTTGCGGGTGTGCTTTTGTCTCTGTCGCTGGCATAGCGACGCACCAACTGCTCGGTCTCCCGCACAGAGAGCGCTTTTGCCACCACTTCCCGGGCGGCTTGCTCTTGACTCTCATCTTGCAAACTCAGCAGTGCGCGGGCGTGCCCCATTTCCAGGTCACCCCGTTCCAGCAGTTTTCTTACATCGCGGTTGAGGCTCAGCAATCGCAGCAGATTACTGACGCTGGCTCTCGAACGCCCCACGGCATCGGCTGCCTGTTGGTGCGTCATTTCAAACTCTTCGATCAGGCGTTGCAGTGCTTGTGCTTCTTCTATTGGGTTGAGGTTTTCGCGTTGGATATTTTCAATCAGCGCCATCGCAATGGCTGCTTCATCGGGTACATCACGAATCAGTGCCGGTATTGCCTGCAACCCGGCAATTTGTGCGGCACGCCAGCGGCGTTCACCGGCGATGATTTCGTAGTGGCCCGGTTTGTCGATCGGGCGTACCACAATCGGCTGTACGATACCTTGCGAACGTATGGATTCGGCAAGGTCTTCCAGTGAGTCGGCGTGCATGTCGATGCGGGGTTGGTACTTGCCCGGCTGAATTAATTCGATAGATAACTTTCGCAGCTCGCCATCTTTTGCCGTATCCGACTCAGCGCCATTGCTGCTTGCTTTACCTGCACTACCACCGAGCAGTGCACCCAGATTACGCCCCAGTGCTTTTTTAACCATTATCTTCCTCTAACATCCGATTTATGCTGATTCAGTACGACGCCCCAGCTCACCCGCTAACGCCAGATAAGCTTGTGCCCCCCGTGAGCTGCGATCATATTGCAGCACCGGCAAGCCATGACTGGGCGCTTCTGCCAGTTTGATATTACGCGGAATAGCGGTTCGAAATACCTTGTCGCCAAAGTGTTCACGCAACTGTTTAACTACTTCGCTTGAAAGCCGGTTTCGCGGATCAAACATGGTGCGCAGTAACCCCTCTATCGCTAGATCAGGATTGACCGCCAGCTTGACCTGCTCAATGGTATCCAGCAGCGCGGCCAGACCCTCCAGTGCGTAATATTCACACTGCATTGGAATGATGACACTTTTTGCCGCAGTCAATGCGTTGAGCGTCAACATGTTCAAGGAGGGAGGGCAGTCAATCAGGATGTAGTCATAACGGGATTCAACTTGTGTCAACGCCCGCTGTAGTCGCGCTTCGCGGCTTAGCTCGTGTAACAGATTGACCTCCGCTGCGGTCAAATCACTGTTTGCGGGTAACAGATCAAAACCCGACTGTACGCTGGGTAAAATAGCCTGTTCGATGTCGACCTCATTCATCAACACCTCGTTTGCAGTATATTTCAGGTCGTACTTGTCGATGCCTGCGCCCATGGAGGCGTTGCCCTGCGGGTCGAGGTCGACCATCAGAACACGGCGTTTCATTGCCGCTAGAGAGGCAGAGAGATTGACGCAGGTGGTGGTTTTGCCCACACCGCCTTTTTGATTGGTAATTGCGATAATCTTGGTCATCAAATCTGCTCGTTAGGGTCTTGGGTACCCTCTGGTGAATCGATCAATACCACGTGGCGCTCTGCATCCAGTCCGGGCACAGTCAGCTGATGCTGGTCAAGAATACGGAAGCTATTCGGGAGCTGCTCTCGCTCTTCCCGTGGGTTGACTCCCTTCATCGCTAGAAATATACCACCTTTGTTACGAAGGTGCGCGCACCAGCTGAGCATATCGAATAATGAGGCAAAGGCACGTGACAAGACCACATCAAAGGGGTGTTCCGGTTGATATTGTTCTACCCGGCTATGCTCTACCGTAACATTTTTCAACCTTAACTCAATCGCCGCTTGCTTAACAAAGCGGGTTTTTTTACTGTTACTGTCAAGTAGTACAAATTGCTTTTCAGGTAGCATAATAGCCAAAATAATACCCGGAAGACCGGCACCACAGCCCACATCAACAATTCGGTTGCCCTGCAGATAGGGCAGTACCGCAAGGCTGTCTAATAGATGGTGTGTGATCATCTTTTGGGGGGCGGTGATGGCGGTCAGGTTATAGACCCTGCTCCACTTGAGGAGCATCTCCTGATACTTCAATAGCGTCTCAAGCTGCGCGTCACTTACCGAAATGCCCAGCTGCTGACAGCCTTGGGCGAGCTGTTGTTTTAGGCTCATTTTCCAGCTCTCTTTTTCACAAATACCAACAGCAGGGAGATTGCCGCCGGAGTCACACCGGGAATGCGTGACGCCTGGCCAATCGTCTGTGGTTGATGCGCCACCAGCTTTTGAGATACTTCAGCAGAGAGCCCCGAAACCGTTGTGTAGTCAAACCCCTCGGGAATTTTACTCTCTTCATTGAGCCTTGTGCGGGCAATTTCATTGCGTTGGCGTGCAATGTATCCTGCATATTTCACTTGCACTTCAACCTGTTCAGCAACCACGGGTTCACAAACTCCCGGGCCTGCTGCATCAAGCTGCATGAGTGAGTGATAGCTCACTTCCGGGCGGCGCAATAGATCTTCCAGGTTATACTCCCGGCTCAAACGCTGGCCAATCGCCTCTTCAACGCTCTTTTGATCAATTTTTTGTGGCGATAACCAGGTGCTTTTCAAGCGTTGCAGCTCTTGCTCTACTGCCTCTCGCTTTACCTCAAATGCAGACCAGCGTTCATCACTCACCAAGCCCAGCTCGTGCCCTTTCGGTGTTAGTCGCATGTCGGCATTATCCTCTCGCAGTAGCAGGCGATACTCGGCTCGTGAGGTAAACATGCGATAGGGCTCTTGAGTGCCCTTGGTAATCAGGTCATCAATCATTACACCAATATAAGCTTCATCTCGGCGCGGGCTCCAGGGTGCCTTCTGCTGAGTTTGCAACGCGGCGTTCATCCCGGCAATCAAGCCCTGGGCAGCCGCCTCTTCATAACCGGTGGTGCCATTAATCTGCCCGGCAAAAAATAGGCCGGGCATGCATTTGGTCTCCAAGGTGTCTTTTAAGCCACGAGGGTCAAAAAAGTCATACTCAATCGCATAACCGGGGCGAATAATGTGGGCATTTTCAAATCCTTTCATCGAACGGACCAGTGCCATTTGCACATCAAACGGAAGCGAGGTTGAGATACCATTGGGGTAGACCTCGTGGGTGGTCAAGCCCTCTGGTTCGACAAAAATCTGGTGGGACTTTTTATCGGCAAAGCGGGTCACTTTATCTTCAATAGAGGGACAATAACGTGGCCCCACCCCCTCAATTACACCGGTATACATTGGCGAGCGATCCATACCACCACGAATGATCTCATGGGTCTGCTCATTGGTATGGGTGATATAACAGGGAATCTGCTGTGGATGCTGCTCGGCTCTGCCCATAAAGGAGAAGGTGGGCACAGGGTCATCCCCCGGCTGTGGCTCTAAAAGATCAAAATTAATGGTGCGCCCATCAATACGCGGCGGGGTACCCGTTTTCAGGCGATCAACCGCGAAGGGCAGTTCACGCAAGCGCTGGGCAAAGGCGTTGGCCGGTGGGTCACCGGCACGGCCACCGTCAAAGCTCTCCAAGCCGATATGAATCCGTCCGCCAAGAAAAGTCCCCACGGTTAACACCACCGTGGGTGCTGAAAAGGCCAGACCCATCCGGGTCACGATGCCGGTAACCGCCCGCCCCTCCACGATCAGGTCATCCACCGACTGCTGAAACAGTGTCAGGTTGGGCTGGTTTTCAAGCGCTTCCCGCACCACGGCTTTATAGAGCAGGCGGTCAGTCTGGGCGCGGGTTGCACGCACCGCAGCTCCTTTGCTCGAATTGAGGGTGCGAAACTGAATGCCGCTTTTATCCGCAGCATGCGCCATCACCCCACCCAGTGCATCCACCTCTTTCACCAGATGTCCCTTGCCAATGCCTCCGATCGCCGGATTACAGGACATCTGCCCAAGGGTATCAATATTGTGGGTCACCAACAGCGTGTTAACTCCCATCCGTGCCGCCGCCAACGCTGCTTCGGTTCCGGCATGGCCACCACCCACCACAATGACATCAAATTTATCCTGAAAAAACATCACTACACACCCAACGCACCCGGAAAGCCGATCATTCTACGCTACCGCTAGCGGTGGTGCCAATGAGCAATATAGCCCAAATCCCCATTTAGAGTTCCAGCATGTTCACGGTAGTGCCCAAAGCTTTTTTCTATTTGGTGCAGCAAGCCTTTCCATCCCTTTTTTTACTGTCGAAATTACTTACATATTTAATTGTATTTATTATTGTTTTATCTACAACTATAAGTAATATATGAGAAAGTAATTCCTGGCATGCGCATTGCATTTCATTATTTTAAATATGGTAATAAATTAAATAAATAGGATGTTAATAATGATGCAGTGTCAATCGAACTATTCTCGTAGTGTCATGGGTTCTCTTCTGGGTGCGGCACTTTTGATCGCCACTCCGGCCAGTGCGGGAACCATTAGTAGCTTCAGTGATTGGCAGATCAGTCATGCTGATCTCTCCAGTGGTAATAGTGCGGTCTACTATACGACGGAAGACCAGCATACTGATTACCTGGATCCAGGCTATGGTGGTCAGGGGTATGATGCGGAAGCTATTTACACAACATGGGATGCCAACTACCTGTATATCGGTATGATGACAGGGCGTGAACAGAACCCGAGCAGCGGTTGGGCTCCTGGTGATATCGCAATCGACCTTGGCTCTAATGGCCGCTATGAGTTCGGTCTGGTCACCTCAAGTGCGACAGGCTCTAATCCTGCAACCGCTGGTGTCGGATCGCCGGGTGATCTATTTGCAGTGAGTGGTTGGAATTATGGTATTTGGGATGCTTCCGGCAATCATGTGGGTGCGAATAGCCCGCTGGTGGATACGGATCACCCAACCAGTGTTGCTTCTGGTAATGTGATTGGCAGTGCGGATCACTTTTTATACAGCTCAATTGGTAGCGGCTACGGTGATTGGGGCAATGATGAACACTATTTCATCTCCGCTGCCATCGATCTGAGCCTTCTGGGTGGCGCGGCACTTATGGATGATGGTCTCTCTCTCCATTGGGCGGCGAATTGTAATAATGACTGGATACTGCTTGATGTTCCAGCCAGCCCGGTCCCTGCCCCTCTTCCCCTGATGCTGCTGGCAGCGGGGCTGTTGGGGTTAATGGCTACCCGCCGAGCGAAGCGCTCTGTATAGAAAGTTTGTGTGAGTGGATCGTTGAAAGAGAGGGCAGTGATGACTGCCCTTTTTGTATTGCCAGCCTTGGGGTGATTAACGGTCCACAGCAGTTAGTGGCAGGATTTCAAATACCTCAATATCAAAAACCAGTACCGCATTGGCGGGAATTTGATCACTAAAACCCTTTTCGCCGTAAGCGAGTTCGGAGGGGATGGTGAGCTGCCATTTACTGCCCATCGGCATCATGGGTAACGCTTCCTGCCAACCGGACATATTTTGACTAACTAGCAGCTCGGCCGGGTTTCCACGCCCATAGCTGCTATCAAATACGGTGCCATCAATAAGGCGTCCTTCGTAATGTAGCTTGACTCGGTCACTTGCACTCGGTTTTGGCCCGGTTCCCACCGTTATAATGCGGTACTGTAAACCACTTTTTGTCGCCTTAACGCCTCGTTTGGTGGTATTGGCCTTCAGGTAAGCCTGGCCTTGCAATAAGCTTTTACGCCGTTTTTCCGCCACGGCTTTCTGTTGGCTCCTCTGGAATTCATTGACCGTCTGTTGTTGTGCGGTATGGTCCAGCAGTGGTTGGCTGGCATCAATAAAATCACTAATGCCTTTGAACAGTGCGGTTTGATCAACCGGTATTTTTTCCATCTGCAGCTGTTGGCCAATCTGTTGACCGACAGTGTAGCTAAGTCGTTTTTCATCGCTATCCAGCATGACTTCAGCCTGTGCTGACACGCAAAATAGTAGCCCTGACGTTAACAAAATTACCTTTTTCATTGGTTACTCCAAATCATTTTTCAACAAGCAGATTGTTTTTTTCCAAGGCCTCAGACTATATATTGTAGTCATTTGTTCCCTTGGGCCTAATGCCCATCCAAAAACTCACTGACCGTGGTGTCCAAATATTGCCAACCACGTTCGGTTGTTTTAATGGTGTGCAACCCCCACTGAATTAACCCCTTCTGCTCCAGCCGCTTAAGTGTCGCCTCAACTTGTGTGATTGGCAGGCCGGTATGCTCGATAAAGAGTGTGGTTTCAAAGCCTTCTTTAAGGCGCAGTGCATTCATCATAAATTCAAGCCCCACCTCGTTACGGGGAATGACTTTCTCACCACCTAAAACAGCGGGAGAGCTGGCGGCCCCCAGGTACATTGCGGGTTGTTTTACCTTCCAGAGGCGGGTGATGTTCTGTTGTGCGGCATCGGAGATTTTGGCGTGTGCACCGGCACCAATGCCCAGGTAGTCACCAAACTGCCAGTAGTTGCTGTTGTGGCGACACGACATCCCTTTTTGGGCGTAGGCTGATACTTCGTATTGGTCAAAACTGGCTTCAGTCAGGGCGTGTTGCCCCTGTTGCTGCATCTCCCAGATCAGGTCACTGTTTGGCAACGCCGGGGGCTGGTGGTGGAAGTGTGTATTGGGTTCCAGGGTCAGTTGATAATAGGAGAGGTGGGCGGGTTGCAGATCGATGGCGGTTGCCACATCCTCGGCTGCCATCTTCAAACTTTGCCCAGGCAGACCAAACATTAAATCCAAGTTAAAGCTTTCAAACCCAGCATCATGCGCCTGTTCTGCGGCGAAGATCGCCTCCTTGCGACCATGGATACGGCCCAGGCGATGCAGTGCATCATCATTAAAACTCTGAATGCCAATGGAGAGGCGATTAATGCCGGTGCTGCGAAATTCAGCAAACTTTCCCGCCTCCACCGTGCCGGGGTTTGCCTCCATGGTAATTTCACAATTTGCCACTAAGTTGAGTCGAGCCCTGATTCCCGAGAGCAGAAAATCTAATGACTCTGGTGAAAAGAGGCTCGGGGTGCCACCACCAATAAAGACTGAGATCACCTTGCGCCCCCAGATGCGTGGTAAGTCCTGCTCCAGGTCTGCCAGCAGGGCGGCGATATAATCTCGTTGTAATAGACCCGCGCCCATCTCATGGGAGTTGAAATCACAATAAGGGCACTTCTGTACACACCAGGGGATATGTATGTAGAGGGAGAGTGGTGGCAGAGTGGTGAAGTTAAACATCGTGTTTGGGGCTCAGAGGGTTATTTTTGCAGCTTAGTGATCAGTTGCCGAAGCGCTTGAGCACGATGGCTGAGCTGGTTTTTCTGTTCCGGTGGGAGTTCGGCAGAACTACCGTTCTCTGATGCGATATAGAACAGTGGATCATAACCAAAGCCATTTTCACCTTGGGGGGTGTGCAAAATAGTTCCCTCCCAACTGCCTTGGCAGATGAGTGGTACCGGGTCGTTTTCATGGCGCAGATAGACCAGAACGCACTGAAAGCGAGCAGTGCGCTCTGCGTCAGTCACATCTGTAAGCTCAGTCAGCAGCTTTGTATTGTTATCTGTATCACGGGCATCTGGCCCGGCAAAGCGTGCGGAATAGATGCCCGGTGCACCGTTCAATGCATCGACCTCCAGGCCTGAGTCATCCGCGATAGCGGGCAGGCCACTGTATTTGGCGGCGTTGCGCGCTTTGAGTATCGCATTCTCCACAAAGGTAAGGCCGGTCTCTTCTATTTCGGGCACCGAAAATACAGTTTGCGGTACCACGTCAATATCCAAACCAGCCAGCATCTGACTTAGCTCAGCCACTTTTCCATGGTTGCCGGTGGCTAAAACAATACGCTGTTTCATGTCAGGCACCCAGTGCTTCCGTTTGCTTGGCAATCAAATGTTTGATGCCACTGGCTGCCAGTTCAAGCATGGCGTTCAACTCCTCTTTACGAAAGGCGTGCCCCTCAGCGGTGCCCTGCACTTCGATGTAGGCACCGGCATCATTCATCACCACATTCATGTCGGTCTCTGCGTTTGAATCCTCATCGTAATCGAGGTCCAGCACCGGGGTGCCTTCAAAAATGCCGACTGACACGGATGCGACGTGACCGTGAAGAGGAGATTTTTTTATCTTGCCGCTTTTTATTAAGTGATTGACCGCATCAACCATGGCAACATAAGCGCCGGTGATTGAGGCGGTGCGGGTGCCGCCATCGGCCTGAATAACATCACAGTCCACGGTAATGATGCGCTCACCCAATGCTTCCAGATCAACCACCGCACGCAGTGAGCGGGCAATCAATCGTTGAATCTCCATGGTGCGACCACCTTGACCACCACGGGCCGCTTCACGTTGCATGCGCGAACCGGTAGAGCGGGGCAGCATCCCGTATTCAGCAGTGACCCAGCCTTTACCCTTGCCTTTTAACCAGCGGGGTACTCGCTCTTCAATCGAGGCGGTGCAGATAACCTTGGTATCACCAAATTCGACTAATACCGAGCCTTCAGCATGTTTGGTATAGTGGCGGGTTAGACGAACTTCACGCATTTGATCGGGATGACGGCCACTGGGACGCATAGGAAACCTCACTCTGTAAATATATGTATAGGTACCTGTAAATAGGCACTTGATTGATGGCGGGAATTATAGCGATATCTGGTGGTGGTAGGGAAAGAATTTATCTTGATCATAAGCTGTACATTGCCATGGTCCTATGGTATAAATTCGCGCCTCGACCCCGTAGTCTGGGCGAACAGTGTTTAGATTTTAAGATTTTTGGAGGCTCAATAATGTCACGTGTATGCCAGGTAACAGGCAAACGCCCAATGGCGGGGAACAATGTTTCTCACGCTAACAACAGAACCCGCCGTCGTTTTTTGCCTAATCTGCAAGCGCATCGTTTCTGGGTTGCTAGTGAAAACCGCTGGGTTCGGTTACGTACCTCGACCAAGGGGATGCGTATCATCGACAAGAATGGTATTGATTCAGTACTGAAAGATATGCGCTCACGCGGTGAGAAAGTATAAGGAGTTAAACCATGGCTAAGTCTGTACGCGAAAAAATTCGCTTGGTTTCAAGCGCGGGTACCGGTCACTTCTACACAACGACCAAAAACAAGCGCAACAACCCAGAAAAAATGGAATGCAACAAATATGATCCTACCATCCGTCAACATGTGATGTACAAGGAAGCGAAGATTAAGTAATTAACCTTCAAAAAGCCCAGCTAAATGCTGGGCTTTTAACATTCTGCTCCCCCCGCACTTGATTTATTCTGCATCTGCATTCAAGATAACGTTTTTTTAACGCTACTAAGCTGTCGCGTTGATTAGAAATTATTCTACTTAAGGTATAGCTATGAAACTGCGCACCCTAACCACTGCAATTGTTTTTGCTGTCACGGGTCATGCCCATGCGGCGACTGTTGATGTTGCCCTGAGTGATGAGAGTGCCCGCTTTGCACTCAGCTCCTTTGTTGGTGGCTTTTCTGAGGGACGTACCATCATGAGCAGCAGCCTGTTTTATAATACCGAAAACGACGGTGTTGTGAGTGCAGGCCTGCATATGATTGATGTTGTGGGTAGTAAAACACCGGGTTTGCAGGTTGGTGTTGGTTTTCAGGCCTACTACTCTCACCTGACTGATCATGATGGTATCGCGCTCGCACTGGGTGGTGTTATCAGTTACCGCGCACCGCAACTGCAACGTGTTAACTTTGTTATTCATGGTCACCATGCGCCAAGCATTACCAGCTATATGGATAGCGAGCGACTGAGTGAGTATGGAGTTTCCATTGAATATTCCCTACTACCCCAAGCGGACATCTACATTGGCTATCGCAAAATTGAAGTCGATGATCAGGGCCTGACACTTGAGATGGATGACAGTGGCCACATCGGGCTGCGCATAACTTTCTAATGCCATTAGGGATATTGAATGTGAAATATAACTACCTCATTTTAATCCTAATTCTTTCCCTGGCTAGCAGCACCTGCTGGGCGGAAGAGCTCAATACCCAGGAGCAATTTAAAAGCCTGGATAATCGAATTCAGAATCTAAAACGCTCGGCAGTGGAGCTGGGCAAAGAGATTGCGATATTGGAAGAGGAGCTACTGTTTCCTGCCAATACGCAATATGGTCTCTACCTCTCCATGGATACGGATGAGACTTATAAATTGATTACGGTTATCGTCAAACTGGATGGTAACGTGGTCAATAATTACATGTATGACGTTAGCGAGTTGAATGCTCTCTCTAATGGGGCGGTTCACCAGTTGCATAAGGGCAATTTAAAAACCGGTAAACACACCCTCAGCATCACCTATATGGGCAAGGTCGGTTCACGTATGACACGGCTAACCAATACCCACGAGTTTGAAAAAGGTAATAAGCCGGTCTTTATTGAACTGAACCTCAGCGGTAAAGAGCTAGGGAAATTTGGCAAAGCGAAAGAGCCGACCATTAACGTGAAGCAGTGGAGCTAAGTTAGTTTTTTCAGCTATGACCATTGTTAGCCGATTTTTCAGCCTCTCTCTCATCAGTCTCTGGTGCTGCGGTATCCTTGTCGCGGGCACCGAGGTGAAGTGGAAAAATGTTAAAGACCCTATTCTGGGTGATGCACTCTTCCACCTCTATCAAGATAAAAACTTAAGTGGCATCATTCAGCTCTCTGCTGACCGACAACTTGGCCGGGTAAAGCTTCAGAAAGAGGAGGCGGAGTTAGCGCTTACCATGCTTAATCTCGCTTATGGATTGCACCGGGAAGCTGCCAGCAACCTAGTGACAATCCAAAAGCGCGGTAACATCAATAAAGATATCAGCAATCATATTTGGTTCTATATCGCAAAAATCCGCTATCAGCGTGGCTATTTTGCTATGGCTGAGAGCGCTCTCTCGCAGATCAGCGGGGCACTTCCCTGGGAGCTGGAGCAGGATTTACAGCTTTTCATGGCGCTGTTGCTGATGGATAGAGGCGAGTTTTTACCTGCCAGTAAAGTGCTCGACCAGATAAAAGGTAATACCGGTGCCGTACCATTTGCTCGCTTCAACAGTGCCGTTAGCTTGGTGCAAAATGAGGAGGTGGAGAAGGCGCTGGCAACCTTGCAGCGCGTTTCTGATATCAAGTTCACTACCGAGCAAGAGAAATACCTGCGTGACAGAGCCAATATCTACCTCGGCTATTATCAGCTTCTCGAAGAGAAAAACCCGGAAAAATCGATCGCCTATTTTGAAAAAGTACACCTCTATGGCGTAGAGTCTAACGAGGCACTGCTTGGCTTGGGTTGGGCTCACTATGCACTTGAGCAATACGAACAAGCATTGGTCTCCTGGGCGGAGTTGTCCACCCGTAACGCCTCAGACCCCAATGTGCAAGAGGCGATGGTCGCAGTCCCGTTTACACTGGCAAAGAACAAAAGCTACGCAAGCTCTGCCGATCTTTATAACCGTGCTCTGGATACCTTTCATGCTGAAGTTAAAAATATTGATAACACCATTATCTCGGTAAAGAAGGGGGCTTTTTTCGATAAGCTGTTGACGGATATCAGTGAGGGTGAAAAAGGTTGGAATGGTGATGTCTACTCACTGCCCAAAAGTAGAGAGAGTTACTATTTCACCCAAATGCTGGCTCGCCATGATTATCAGGAGGCGCTGAAAAACTACCGTGACCTTCGCTACCTGCAAAGTAAACTCAATGACTGGCGTCATGATCTGGAGACCTTTGATGACACCAACCACTACTGGATAGACAATCTTCTAAACCGAGCCAAAAACTTTGCTCAACAATCGTTTGAGCAGACGGCCTCACAACTAAAAAACACCCGTGTACAATTGATGTCTCAGTTAGCCGAAATAGAGGCCAGTCAGGATGCGATGGCCCTTGCCAGCGGCAAAGAGCAGCGTCAGTTGGCCAAAGTGGTCGAGTTGAAGGCGTCACTAGAGCTCGGTGCCAGCCGCAACCCAAACGCAAAGCAGCAACGTCGCCAACTCAGTTTGATGGAGCGACAGATACTCTGGGGTATTCACAGTCGTTTCAGCTCGCGTTTACGAAAAGCAAAGCAGGGTCTCGATGAGGTGGTTAGCAGTATTGAACAATCCTCAAAACGTAACCAAGCGCTGGGTGGTGTGGTTGCCCAAGCAGTCGCCCATGCCCGTACCTTTGATGGCAGGATCAGCCAGACTAACGGCAAAATTAATGGCTTACAGCCGCAGATTTCACACGCAATTAAAGAGACCGAAGCTCATCTGATCAATATCGCCGTGGTTGCTCTGGAAGAGCGCCGAACCCAGTTAAAAGCCTTTATTGCACAAGTGTCATTCTCCGTTGGTGCCTCTTACGACGGGGGGCAATAGTCATGGTTTTACGATGGGTGCTCACCGGGCTACTGTTGCTCAATATATCAACCGTTTCTGCAAAACCAGATGCTAGCGAAATGACGCTGAAGGAGTTGCGTGATCGCAGCTACACAATAGAAGAGGATGCCCGGCCTGAGCAGGCGCTTAAGCGCTCCACTCAGGGTTATCAACTCTTTTTAGACTCCCCTCTTGGCGGTGCCATGCGCCGGGAATCTTTGCGCCGTATCGCTGACCGAATGCAGCAGCAACTGGAAGAAGAGGAGGAGCGAATGGTCTCTGGTACCGAGCTTGAAGAAGAGAGATTTTTTCTCAAAGATGCCAGTTATGAGAAAGCGATTCAACATTACAACGAGGCGGTTGATAACTACCCCGACTTTCCTGGTAATGAACATATCTATTACCAACTGGCGCGTGCCTATGAAGCCAATGGTGAGCCCAAACAGGCGATCTGGGCACTGAAGCGGCTGATTAAAGATCACAGTGATACGGACTATATTGATGAGACCCACTTCCGTGTTGCAGAACTGAGCTTCCTGACACAAAAATTCCCCCAGGCAACTGCGCACTACAATGAATTGATCAAGCAGGGTGCCGAGAACCAGTATTACCGCGTTGCCCTGTATAAATCCGGCTGGTCACTGTTTAAAAATAAGGATTACAAAGAGTCCCTTGATCAGTTTATTGAGCTGCTTGACCACATGATGCTTGATGTCACTCTGGAAGATATGCTGGCCGAGCTTCCCCAATACACCATCGGTGAGCGGGAGATGATCAAAGATACGTTACGAGTCATGAGTATCGCGATCACTCATCAGGAAGAGCCCCTGGGTTATATGGAGAGTTATCTGGCGGGTTTGACGGAACTACGCGCCTATGAATTTATGGTCTATCAGGCGCTGGGCGATATGTACCACTACCAAGAGCTCTACCAGGATGCTGCCGGGGTCTATGCCGCATTTGCCCAGCAGCAGTCACTGCACCCCCAAGCCCCTTTCTTCCAAATCATGGCGATTGAGACCTACCGCAAAGGGCGTTTTAGCGAACTTCAAGATAAAGCGATTCGACACTTTTCCAGCAGCTTTGGTTACCAGGCCGCTTTTTGGGGAGTCGCACAGCCGACAAAACTAAAACAGCAACTTGAGCCCTACCTTCGCCAGCATCTCTCACGCCTGGCCCTTAAGCACCACGCAGCGCTGCAGAAAAAGGGGACTGAAATAAATAAACAACAGGCGCTTCACTGGTACCGTGCCTATCTCGACTCCTTTTCAAAAGATAGTGAAGCGGCACACATAAACTTCCTGTTAGCTGAGTTACTATTTGAAGTCGGTGATTACAAAGCCGCCGCTATTGAATACAACCGAACAGCTTATGACTACGGTCGCCATCCTGAGTCTCAGGAGTCGGGTTACGCCGCTATTCTTGCTTTTGATAAGCAGAGGAAGGGGCTAGCCGGAGAAGAGCTGGATACATGGCGTCGGCAGTCGCTGGAAAATGCACTGCATTTTGCCAAAGTTTTTAGTGATGACGAGCGTGTGCCCAGTGTGATCACCAAAACGGCGCAAGACCTGTTTGAAGTCGGTGCTTATGACACGGCCATTAAAGCTGCCAGCATCATCCTGACCTTAAGAGGGTTAACGCCGAAGAAACAGCGTAGTGCCTACCTGGTGATCGGCCACTCCTATTTTGAAAAGGAAGACTACCCCCGAGCTGAAAGTGCCTATCAATCTGCCCTGCGTCTTATGGAAAAAAGGGACAGTGATTACAATGGTACCTACGAGCGCATTGCAGCCGCCATCTACAAACAGGCTGAGCACCAGCAGAAAAGTGGCAACCTGCAAGCGGCAGTACGTGAATACCAGCGTTTGATTGTGGTGGCCCCGCTTAGCAAAATCCGTGATACTACCGAGTTCGATACGGCAACCGCACTGTTACAGTTGAAGCAGTGGCAGGGTGCAATCGATATTCTGGTGAAAATGCGTAGAACCATTTTTGGCAAAAAACACGCCATGGATATCACCCAAAAACTGACGGTTGCCTATCTAGAAACGGATCAGAATCAGAATGCTGCCGCAGAGCTTGAAACATTGGCACTTCTGGCACCTGATTATGATATTCAACGGGAAGCGGTTTGGCGTGCAGCGGAACTCTATGAAAAAGAGGGCAATATTCTGGCGACAATCAAGGCGTTTGAAGATTATGTAAAACGTTACCCAAGCCCCGTTGATGCAAATGTTGAAGCGCGCTATAAATTGTCGCAGCTATACCAAGGGCAGAATAATCAACGCCTGCAGATCGCACGCTTGAAAGATGTTATCAGCGTCGACGCCAAAGCACTTGAGCAGCGTACTTCGCGAACAAAGTACCTCGCCGGCATTTCAGCGTTAACATTGGCAGACCTTGCCAATGACGAGTACAAAAGCATTAAATTGGTTGAGCCGATCAAGAAAAACCTGAAACGCAAAAAAGATCAGATGCAGAAGGTGATAAAGGATTATGGCAGTGTATCTGAATATGCGATTGCCGAGCTAATCACCAATGCAACCTTCAAGATTGCTGAAATTTATCGTGATTTTTCACAGGCACTGATGGAATCCGATCGACCAAAAGGGCTCGACACGGATGAGCTTGAGATGTACGACATCATGCTTGAGGAGCAAGCTTTCCCGTTTGAAGAGAAAGCGATTGATCTGCACGAGAAAAATTATCACCGCATCAACGATGGCGTCTTTGATCTGTGGGTGAAAAACAGCTTGAATGTACTTGGCACCATTAATCCAGGGCGTTACGACAAGTCAGAAAATGAGGTGGGCTACATTGAAATATTCAACTAGTAAAGGCCTGGCAATCCTGCTTGCTCTTATTCTGCTCTCTGGTTGTGCCAGCAAGCCCGCACCAAAAGCAGTGATTATTCAGTCGGAGGATAGCAGTAAAGAAGAGCAGCTGCGGCTGGATACTGCGGGTAAAGCATTCTCCCAGGCACTCAAAGAGCTTAACGAAAAAGAGTTTGAAAAGGCGCGAGACATTCTCACCAGCCTGGCACGTCAATACCCTGAATATGCGGGTATTTATGCCAATCTTGGTATTGCACAGATGAACTTAAATGAAGACGAAGAGGCGCAAAAGTCATTTCAAGCAGCCTTGGAGCACAAAGAAAACTTCCCCCAGGTTTATAATCAGCTCGGTTTGCTTCATCGCCAGCATGGTCGCTTTAAAGAGGCAGAAGTGGTCTACAAAAAAGCGATTGAACTCGACCCTGAATATGCCGATGCACACCGTAATCTGGGCATTCTTTATGACCTCTATTTGATGGATCTCACAAATGCGCTTCAGCATTACGTGAAATATAAAGAACTGGCGAACCCCGCCGAAAAAGACCCCATACATAAGTGGATCATTGATTTAACAAATCGAACAAATCCCGTAAGATAGCACTATGTTAAAAATGATCGCCCCATTGTTGTTGAGCCTCGGACTGCTGACCGCCACGGCCAGTCAGGCTGAAGTGCGGTTGGATCTTGATGCAACATCGATTATAGGCAATCGTGAACTGCCAAGGATTGTCTACCTGATCGCCTGGCGTGATGCGCCCGAGGGCGACATTCTCGAACAATCGCTTGATATTAACCATGATAATAAAATGGTTCCGTTGGACCGTGATGTATTTCAGCGCCAAATTAGCTATCACGACCTGCTGTTTGGTGTTGATAAGAGTAAAAAATAATTCCCGTTTTTCAAAAATTAGAAATTAATGTTATTTGAGTGAGGAGCTTGTTATGGATACTATTATTCGTTTTTTCCAGGAAGGGGGGGTTTTTATGTACCCAATCACCCTTATCTTGGCACTGGGCATGGCGATTGCCTTGGAGCGCTACCTCTTTCTGAGCAGCGCCAAATCGAAAAATAATAAAACCTGGAACCAGCTGATACCCCTGATCAACCAAGGTGATATCGTAGCGGCGGCCAAAGTGGTGGAAAAGACCAAATCACATATCGGCCATGTGGTTGCTTACGGCCTCAATCAACGCAAAACATCGAAACACCGTGAAGATATTGAGACGGCGATGGAAGAGGGTTTGATGGAGGTTCTCCCCAAGCTTGAAAAACGCACACACTATGTTGCCACTTACGCCAACATCGCCACGTTGATGGGGCTGCTGGGAACCATCATCGGTCTGATTCAGGCCTTTACCGCCGTTGCTAATGCAGACCCGGCTGAGAAGGCAAACCTGCTCTCCGCCTCGATTTCGGTCGCCATGAATACCACCGCCTATGGTTTGATTGCCGCAATTCCCTTGCTGCTGATGTTCGCGCTACTACAGACCAAAACCACCGAGGTTGTTGATAGCCTTGAGATGGCATCTGTCAAAATCGTTAACCTGATTAGTGGTGAAAACAGCAAGAATGGAAATGCATAGCAATGAGCATTCGCAACCGCCGTCATAAACAAGAAGTTCCGGAACTCGATGTAACCGCCTTCCTCAACTTGATGGTGGTATTGATACCGTTTCTACTGGTCAGTGCTGTCTTTACCCAGATCACCGTGATCGAGCTCAATATGCCGCCTCCTTCTGATGAAGCTCAGCAGGAGAAGGATAAAAAAGAGAAGCTTGATCTGGAGATTGTGATTCGCGCAGCAACCATCGAAATACATGGTGGCAAAACGGGTCTGTTGAAGCGCTACAAGATGAACGAGGGTCAATTTGACTACGCAGAAATATCCACTTACCTGCAAGAGATCAAGCGCCGTTATGCACAAGAGACCACCTCTATGATTCTGGTAGAGCCCGAAATTAACTACGATACCCTCGTGCAAGTGATGGACACTGTGCGCCTGTTTGAATTTGAAGAGGATGGTGGCCTAATACAGGCTGAACTGTTCCCCGACATGTCAATCGGTGACGCACCCATACTTGGCAAAGGTAAGTAAAGGCGTACTTAATGAAGATGTCACGTCGAGCAAAACGTATGGAAAAGAGCCATAAGCGGAGCAAAGGTGCTTCGCTGAATATGGTCTCATTGATGGACATATTTACCATCCTTGTCTTCTTCCTACTTGTTAACTCATCTGATGTACAGTTGACACAAAACGAAAAGGTTCAGCTACCTGAATCGAAAGCGAACCAGGTACCCGCAGCGACACTGGTGATCATGATCAGCAATGATCAGGTGTTGGTGCAGGGGCGCCTTATTGCCACCGTTGATGAGATCATGGCAATCAAAGGCAACATTATTCCTGCGCTCAAAGAGGAGTTGAAGATTCAGTCCGATAACAGCCTGAGACAACTTTCAGAGAGTGAGCTGCGAGAGATGGGCCGCCCGATAACCATTATGGGGAATAAAGAAATCCCCTATCAGTTGCTGAAAAAAATCATGTTCACCAGCTCCAAGAGTAATTACAGCAACATCTCACTTGCCGTGTTGAAAAAAACTGAAGGCGAGGGGTAGCACGAAATGAATAAACAGCCCCTGAACCCCAAGATTTTTTATGATTACAGCGACCAACGCCTTCGGGTGATTGCGGTCATCATGATGCTCTCTTTTCTGGCAGCCAATATCACCTTTAACTTCATGGCAGTTCCTGAAATTGATCGTAAGGCGGCCAGTGAGTTGCCACCGCGCCTTACTAAAATGATGTTGGAAAAGCGCACACCGCCACCACCGCCACCTAAAGAAGAGAAGAAGGAAGAAGAGAAGCCAAAGGAAGAGGAAAAACCGAAAGAAGAGCCAAAGAAAGAAGAAAAGAAGCCAGAACCGAAAAAAGAGGAGCCTAAAAAGCGTAGCGAAGAAGAGATACGCGAAAAAGTCCAAAATACCGGTATTCTGGCGATGATGGATGATCTTGCCGACCTGCGTGATGAGTCACTCTTTGAGGGGCTGGATACCGACAATGCCTTGCTCAACACCCCGGTAGAGAGTGCGATGTCGAAAGAACGTTCACTGATTACCTCTAATGCGATGAGGGGGAGTGGTGGCATCAACACCGCGAGTCTCAGCCGCAGCACCGGCGGTGCTACCCGACTAGCGGGACGTGATGTCACCAAAGTTGACAGCCCGGTTGACGATGTGGCCCCGATGGAGGATGACAAGAAGGCCTCTGTGCGTAGCCATGAAGAGATTGCACTGGTTATTGACCGCTACAAGAGTCGTCTGCTGGCCATCTACCAGCGGGCTCTACGTGAAGATCCCACCCTGCGTGGACAGGTGGTATTTGAGATGACCATTGAGCCATCGGGTAAAGTCACCATCGTCAACGTGCTATCGAGTGACCTCAAAAATGAGAGTCTGGAGAAAAAGCTGGCAACCCGGATCAAGATGTTTAAATTTGGTGCTAAGGATGCGGAAGTGATGATTGTCACGGTGCCAATTGACTTCTATCCCTCTTGATATAGGTCTCGTAACGCAACAAAATAAGCCCCGAAAGGGGCTTTTTTATTTAGAGCACTCCCAGTAACTATTGACCTTTCTTGGGGTTTTCATCCTCTGCTTCAGTGCAATTCACCAGCAGGCGCATTCCGCCTTTGGTTAGAACGTCATTTATCCGCTCAAGAAACAGCATCATCTTCTCATTGGGCAGATAGGCACAATTGAGCTGAAAGCGCACCTTGCAGTCATTGCGATCAGGAAACTCTTCCGCCAATTGTCCACCTGCAGCAAATTCGACATATTTGCTCATCTTGTCTTGCAGCTCAGCAATGCGGGCATCAATATCACTCCACTTTTCAGTGGCGTACATGATGAGTGCCATTTCATCGCTATCGTGATCAAAAGCGACCTCGTCGATCACCTCTGGATTGTGAATGCCCCGTTCCATAATTTTCCCACCACCTGATTGCTGTTAGCTTTCAATAATATGGCAATCGCCACAAATGATCCAACTCATTTACAGGGTACGCGCCGCTACCCACACATTAACCACCTTAACGCCCGACTTTTTCAGGATTCGAGCAAGTGCATTGACGGTATTGCCGGTGGTCATTACATCATCAACAATGGCAACATGGTGTGCGGTGAGTGGCTTTGCCAGGCTGAACGCCTGTTTTACATTGGCGCGGCGGCGTGTTGCATCCAGGCTGCTTTGTGCGTGAGTTAATCGCACTCGTTGGCAGGATCTGAAATCGATATTGATTGTGAACTGTTTGGAGAGGATTCGAGCCAGCTCCAGCGCCTGGTTGAAACCTCGCTCACGGGTGCGAACAACATGCTGTGGAATCGGGATCAGTAGTTCAGGAAGTGGTTCTGAACACCGCTCAATTTGTCTGGCCATGAGTTGAGAGATCAATCGAGCATATTGTAAGCGGGCATTAAACTTGAGCCCTTGCACTAAAGAAGAGAAGGGGTGCTGGTAAATATAACCACACATAACATGGTCAAAACAGGGCGGTGCTTTTAAGCATTCACCACAATGCATTTTTTCGTTTCCCGTTAGCGGCAGACCACACTGATAACACGGGTTAGTGATGCCCATGAGATCATTTTGGCAGCCGCTGCAGAGGTCAAGCTTCGCCTCTCCTGCGCTACCACATAGGACGCAGTGTGATGGAAAGCAGATTGATTGTGCGTTACTTAGCCAGTTGTTAACCATAACAATCCTTTGTGGTTGACAGAAATCCCTTATAATGGCGCACAACAGTGCATTGTAATGTCGACAGATGTCAACTCGACCGAGGATAAGCCATGGTACAGAACGAAACCTATAACCGTATTGATGAAATCACTCAGCGTATTGTGAGTGGTGGTGAAATGAGTGCTGATGAAGGGCGCTGGATGATCGCCCTCGATCATGATTACCTTCCTTGGGTAATGGCAGGTGCCGACCGCCTACGCCGCACCTTCCGTGGCGATGAGATTGAATCCTGTGCCATCTCTAATGTGCGTTCGGGTAACTGTTCCGAAGATTGCAGCTTCTGTTCACAAAGTGCTCACCACAAGACGGAAGCCCCGGTTTATGACTACATCTCCAGTGATGAGCTGAAAGCACAGGCATTGCGTGCCCGGAAGTGGGGGGTGAGTGATTTTGGCATCGTCTCCAAAGGATGGGGGGTACGCAGTGAGAAGGAGCAGCAGCAGTTGACTGAGTATTTCGAGACGCTTTCGGAGGAGAGTGATATTGGTCGTTGTGCCAGCCTGGGTGTATTGACCCGGGAGAGTGCGGTAAAACTGAAAGAGGCGGGTCTGGAGAACTATCACCATAATTTAGAAGCGGCGGAGAGTTTTTTCGATAATGTCTGTAGCACTCACAGTTACCAGGAGAATATCGATACCATTAAACACGCTGCCGATGCCGGCCTTCGGGTCTGTGCCGGGGGTATTCTGGGTATGGGTGAGAGTCTGAATCAACGCATTGAGCTGGCCGATACGCTGCGAAAAATTGGCGTGGAATCGGTACCGATGAACTTTCTCAGCCCGGCTGAAGGGACACCCATGCAGGATATTCCGGCACTGCAGCCCTATGAAATTTTACTGAGCATCGCCACCTATCGTTATATGTTGCCCAAAGCTGAAATTCGTATTGCCGGTGGTCGCCAACATCTGCGCGATATGCAGTCGATGATCTTTTTTGCCGGGGCCTCGGGCATTATGGTGGGTGATTACCTGACCACTTCAGGGCGCAGTGTGGATGATGACTTGCGGATGCTGGCCGACCTGAAACTCACTATTCGTGGTGATACCCAGAAAACCCGTAAAGTTATTCCAATTAGTGCGGCGTAACAGGGCCGATGGATAAGTGGCATTCACTTGCGGCGGCGCTTGATGAGCGCCGCCGTGCCTCTCTCTATCGCCAACGTCACATCACTAGCTCACCCAGCTCACCTGAAATGGTGATCTCGGGCCAGCCCTGCCTCTGTTTCTGTAGTAACGATTATCTCGGTCTGGCAAATCATCCAGCAGTGGTCAGTGCATTTAAACAAGCGGCAGATCACTACGGTGTCGGTTCCGGTGGTGCTCACCTGATCAATGGCCACAGTCAGGCGCATCACGCCCTGGAGGAGGAGCTGGCCGAGTTCACGGGCCGCCAACGGGTGCTACTATTTTCCACTGGCTACATGGCCAATCTGGGTCTCATCAGCACGCTTTGTGGGCGGGGGGACTATCTCTACCAGGATCGGCTCAACCACGCCTCCCTGCTGGATGCCGGTTTACTCTCGGGGGCAAAACAGCAACGATACGCCCATCTCAACGAGCAAAAGCTTGCGGAAAAGTGCGTGGTAAACCAGCCTAAGATGATTGTGACGGACGGTGTTTTCAGTATGGATGGCGATATTGCACCACTGCTGGAACTCTCCAGGATAGCTGAACAACACGATGCCTGGTTAATGGTCGATGATGCTCATGGCCTTGGGGTTCTTGGTGACCATGGTGGTGGTACTCTTGAGCATTTTGGGCTTGATGCTCAGCAGGTTCCCATTTTAATGGGCACGCTGGGCAAAGGCTTCGGTACCTTTGGTGCGTTTGTCGCCGGTGATGAACGGCTGATCGAAACATTGATTCAACAGGCGCGCAGCTATATCTACACCACTGCGATGCCTGCCGCTATCGCGGAAGCTACTCGTACCAGTCTGTCTATCATGCAGTGTGAGTCGTGGCGGCGGGAAAAGCTACAGCAGTTGATCCGTGAGTTTAAAGCGGGAGCCGCCCAGCTAGGCTTGCCGCTGATGCCTTCTGATACACCGATTCAGCCGCTGTTGATAGGAGAGAGCGCCAAAGCCACCTTGATCAGCCAGCAGTTATTGGCGCAGGGCATTTTGGTGACAGCAATCCGCCCGCCCACGGTGCCTGAGGGGAGTGCCCGGTTGCGCATCACTCTCTCGGCCAATCACACCGAACAACAGGTGACACGGCTGCTTGATTGCCTGGATGGGCTGTTGTGAGCCTCTATATTCATAGAGAAGGCTCAGGGCCACCGTTGGTATTCCTGCATGGCTGGGGAATGAACAGCGACATCTGGGAAGATATTGTACCTCGACTGACTCAGCACCACACCGTCACGCTGATCGACCTGCCCGGTCATGGCCGCAGCCAGCTATCTCAGCCGGATTATGGTATTGAAGTGCTGGCGGAACAGTTAGCAGAGGTGATACCAGAAGCCGCTATCTGGGTCGGCTGGTCGCTTGGTGGGTTAATTGCCCTGCAGATAGCCGCGCAATACCCAGGAAAAGTGAAAGCCCTGCTGATGGTTGCCAGCTCCCCTCGATTTGTTAAAGTACCGGGGTGGCCCTATGGGGTTGAGCCGACGGTTTTTGACAAGTTTGCCAAGGGGCTGGCGGAAGATTATCGGGCCACCCTCAAACGCTTTGTGGCCATTCAAGCTTTGGGGAGCCACAATGCCAAGGCTGAAGTGCGTACACTGCGTGAACGCATGCTGCGTCATGGAGAACCACACCACAAAGCGCTACAGGGCGGCCTGCGCCTCTTGCAACAGAGTGATCTGCGCCAGGCACTTGCCGAGTGCCACTGCCCGATAAAACTTGTATTGGGCAGTCGAGATACCCTTGCGCCAGCCCGCGTCGCTCACCACTTGAAGTACCCTCATCTGGAGAGCACGATTATTCAAGGGGCCGCCCACGCCCCCTTTATCTCTCACCCGGATCAGTTTTTAGCCGTATTGAAAGAGTTTACTAAACGCCATGTTTGACGATCGTTACACTATTATAAAAACAGACATTCGCCACTCCTTTGACAAAGCCGCCAGTCGTTATGATGAGGTAGCAGTACTGCAACGGGAGGTTGCTGGTCGTCTACTGGATCGCTTGGAGCTTATCAAGCTAAAGCCGCAACGTATCCTTGACCTGGGTTGTGGCACCGGGCTCAATAGCCAAGCACTGGACAAACGTTATAAAAAAGCTCAGGTGCTCTCACTTGATCTCGCCGAGGGCATGCTCAACAAGGCACGCAAACATAAATCATGGTTCAACAAACAGCGCTTTATCTGTGGTGATGCAGAAGCACTGCCACTGGCGGATAACAGCATAGAACTCATATTTTCAAGCTTAACCCTTCAGTGGTGCTGTGACCTTGATAGCGTATTCAAAGAGTGTTTTCGGGTGCTCAAACCGGGTGGGTTGCTGATGTTCTCCACCCTGGGGCCAGACACGCTGCATGAGTTGCGCCATAGCTGGAAGCGTGTGGATGACAATAACCACGTCAACGCCTTCATTGATATGCATGATATTGGCGATGCGATGATTCGCAGCCGCCTTTCTGACCCAGTGATGGATGTTGAAAATATCACCATGACCTACAGCGAGGTGATGCCACTGATGCGGGATCTCCAGATACTCGGTGCCCACAACATGACCCAGGGCCGCTCCCGGGGCCTGACAGGAAAAGCAAAAATTCTTGCCTTGAGTGACGCTTATGAACGCTACCGAGCCAAAGGTGTTCTCCCTGCCACCTACGAAGTGGTTTATGGACATGCCTGGGCACCTGAAAATAAAGAGAAAGCAGAAAATGGTGCAGATGGGGTCTTTCACTTCCCGGTCGATCAATTGCGAAAACGTTGACTAAAATATAAAATAGTCGACCAATGATAAGTAGGGGCCTTTGCACGAAAATTATTTTTCGTGCAAAGGCCTCAAGTAGTCACACACACATTTAAACTTAGACATTAATAAAAATATTATGGAGCAACTCATGAAACCGTCGATCATCCCAAGCAGCATTGCCGCACTACTCTTCAGTGCCAGTGTCCACGCAAGCCCCTTTACCGGTGAGGCTGAGTTGGGCTGGATCAGCACCAGTGGCAACTCAGAAACCGACAGCCTCACCATCAAAGCCAAAGGTGAAAAGAGCTATGGCAAGATCAAGCACCATATGACGGCAGAGGTACTGAAAAGCTCAAATACCAATACCGCGGGTGAGAAAACAGATACTGCTGAGCGCTACCTGCTAGGCTACAAGGCAGACTACGCACTGACCGATAAAGGCTACGCATTTTTAAGCCTCAACTACGAAGATGATCGCTTTAGTGGTTATGATCGACGCACCAGCGAATTGGTGGGTTATGGTCACCAGTTCCACGACAATGAGACCTTGAAAACCCGTGCGGAACTCTCGGTGGGTGCACGCCAAAGTAAGTTGGTAGGTGGTGGTGACAGTGAGAGTGAAGGGGTGGTTAAAGTACAGGGTAATCTGGAATGGACCGTTAGTGAAACCACGCTGTTCAGCCAGGATGTCGCTGTGGAAATTGGTGACAACAGCACCATCAGCAAGTCGGTAACGGGCCTGAAAGTTAATATTAACAGCAGTCTCGCAATGAAGCTGACCTACACGCTTAAACACACTTCGGATGTGCCTAATGGGGTAGAAAAATTAGATAGTGAGCGAATTGCCACCATTGTTTACTCTTTTTAATCTTTCAACTGCTATCTGAAAATGAAGTGGCTTGAAAGAGTGCCGGTCATTCCATTAGCCATCGTCGCACTCGTGCTGGCGTTGGCGCCTTTTCAGCCTGAACCCCACTTGTGGGAAAAACTGAAAATGCTAGTGGCGGGAAATCTGGTTAGCGTGGTCGATATTTTTGATCTGCTGTTCCATGCTTCACCGTTATTGTTGCTACTGTTTAAGTTAGCGTTTGTTTTAAAGCAAAGGTAACGACTCAGCGTATTCATCTTTTACCTCAACTCTTCGTTATTTTCGTACTCAATCGGTCACATATGTCCTATATGCTCCCTCTTTCCGTGCGAAAATGCCTCGATTTGAGGCGAAATCTAAACACGCTGAGTAGTTACAAATAAAGATAATCAGAGTGTTGGTAGTGGATAGTCATGGGAAAGTAATTTCAAGAAAAAACCCAACAGAAGCGGCAACTGCAACATGGTGATGCGGAGCGTATTTTTACTATTAATAGTATTTTTTATGGTTGCCTGTTCAACAGTTGACGAGGGTACCGGGCCAAAATTGTATTTGTTGGATTTAAAGGGCATAGAAAAAATAGCGATAACAGAGGTTGGGGTTAAATCTGTGGCAGGTAAAGATTTAAATATTTCCTGTGAACAATTCACATTAACTCAAAAAAATATTGAGGAATATTTCAACGTAGCGAAAAGAGTGAGTAAAAATGACTATAGGCACATGCTTGACTGGTCGCCGTGTTATGTCAGAGGAAAGGTATTTTTAAATAACGGTGATGTAGGGGAGTGGGGCATTCATCAGTACAGAGGAGGCAGCCTTGATTTCGGTACGGATAAAATAATTTATATGTATTGTCCAAGGTGTAAAGCTAAGATGTTTGATCGCCCTGAATACCTGTGAAATTAAAAAGCTAACACACAGGCTGCTAAAGCGTCACGGCGTAAGTCGGTAAAAACCAGGGCATAAAAAAAGGGGCGCATCAGCGCCCCTTTTTAATATTACAAGCTTGTGATTAGCCAAATATTACAGTGGCATCACATTAGCAGCTTGCAGACCCTTTTGGCCTTGCTCTGTATCGAACTCAACCTTTTGGCCTTCGCTCAATGTTTTGAAGCCGTCACTGACGATAGCGCGGAAATGAACAAATACGTCTGCACCGCCATTATCCTGAGTGATGAAACCAAAACCTTTCTCTTCGTTGAACCACTTAACGGTACCAGTTGCTTTAGACATGGAAGTCTCCTGAAATTGAAATTTTAATAATTAAAAGTGCGCTATTGCGCCTCTTAGCCGGTTAGATTACTTATGGTGACAAAGAGAGTGAAAACCTTCAGGACAACGGCGTTACATATGTAGCGGTTTAACGAAGTGTTCAATATCAATCTGTTGCATAAATAGCTATGTAGATAGGCTACCGCCAGCCTAGCATATTTTTTGCAAAACCACCCGCCTTTTTGTGGTTTGGTGCTCAAGTAGTGTTAGAGGCTCCCATTATTCCATAATCCCGGGTAGCCAAGTTGTTAGCCCCGGAAAGCTCATCAATAACCCCAAAACAATGAGCTGAATAAAAACAAAGGGAATGATGCCCCGGTATATCTGCGCCATTTGGATGGAGCTGGGAGCGGCGGCTTTAAGGTAAAACAGTGAAAACCCAAAGGGTGGTGTCAGGAACGAGGTTTGAAGGTTCACCGCGATTAGAATCGCAAACCACAAGGGGTCAATACCGTAATAGATCGCAATAGGCGTTAAAATAGGCACCGCAATAAAACATATTTCAAGAAAGTCGAGAAAGAAGCCCAATACAAATAACAGCAACATGCTGACGATAATGAAGCCCCACACTCCGCCGGGCAGGCCAGTCATTATATCGTGTACTAAATCATCCCCTCCCATACCTTTGAAAACCAGGCCAAAGGTGGTTGCACCGATTAAAATCAGAAACACCATGCTGGTCAGTTTGGTTGTCTGGCGCATTGCATTCTGTAGGTTTTCACGGTTCAGGCGTCGGTGAATCAAAGCCAGTATCATGGCACCCAGGGCTCCCACAGCAGCTGACTCTGTGGGGGTAGCAATACCAAAGAATATGGACCCCAATACAGAGAAAACGAGAGCCAGCGGGGGAATCAAGCTTTTTAAGACTTTTAAAAATAGTGCCTTGCCATCATTGACGGCGAGCGCCTCTCGGTTAATGGCCGGTGCGTCATCTGGCCTGCGCCAGGCGACGATTGCGATATAGGCGATGAACATTAAGATCAGCAGTAACCCGGGTATCACTGCACCCATAAACAGCTCGCCCACCGGCACTCCCATCACGTCGCCCAATAAAATCAATACGATGCTGGGTGGAATGATCTGTCCCAGTGTGCCAGAAGCAGCAATAGTGCCACTTGCCAGTGCCGGGTTATAGCCGTGTTTGAGCATCGCAGGCAGTGCAATGATCGCCATGGTCACCACAGTGGCACCCACTACGCCGGTTGTGGCCGCTAGCAGTGCACCCACTAATACAATCGAGATCGCCAGCCCGCCACGAATGCGACCAAACAACATTGCCATGGTCTCCAGCAACTCTTCAGCGATGCCTGATTTTTCCAGCATCACTCCCATGAAGACAAACAGCGGTACCGCCAACAAGGTGAAGTTGGTCATCACCCCCCAGATACGCATGGGAAGCAGCGAGAAAAAATCCAGCCCCAGCCAGATCAGACCAAAAGCAGCTGAAACAGCGCCCAAGGTAAAGGCAACCGGATATCCAAACAGCAGTAACAAAATTACCACCCCAAGCATCACAAGGGCCCAAAACTCCATGGTTATTCCTTACTCTCTTTATGCTGTTTTAAGGTGATGATATTCCGGCCAATCTCAGAAATTCCCTGAATCAGTAACAGGGTAAAGCCGAGTGGAATGGCGGCTTTAATCAGAAAACGATAGGGCAGGCCGCCTGGGTCAGAGGATACTTCATTGATTGCATAGGCTGTTGCGGCAAAGGGCCATGAGGCGTAAATAATCAAAATACAGAAGGGAATTAACAGCAACACACTGCCACTCAGGTTGACCATGGCGCGGTGTTTATCACTAAAGCGGCGACTGCTATAGAGCAGGTCGACCCGCACATGTTCGTCATGTTTTAAAGTGTAGGCGGCGCCTAACAAAAAGATCAGTGCAAATAGGTGCCACTCAAGCTCCTGCAAGGCAATCGAACCACTCTGCCATAAATAGCGCATTGCCACGTCGTAACAGACTAAAAGCACCAATGCCAGAACCAGCCAGGCGATTGCCCGGCCACTCCATTCACTGAATCGGTCAATAAAACTGACCATGTTGGTTAAAAAGTTCACGCAGAAATCCTGGGGCTATGTTGGTTAGGGATGTAGAATTCATTAAAAATACCGCTCGTACTTGTCTTTTTGCCCACTCTATCTAGACTGGTATTCGTTGCGTAGCCCACTATGCGCCCAATACCAGTCTAGATAGAGTGAACAAAAATCCGGCGTAATAACGGTATTTTGATTTCTTCTACATCCCTTAGAATCCAATGGTGGTCTGTATTCCAAGCCCGTTAATGGCACTGTCACGTGCAATCAGTGCGAGTGAGATTTGAAAGTATTGACTATTGATGCTCACGCCGGCGGAGTAGGTATCAGGCAGGGTGCCTTGAATGTCGTAACTGAATCCGGCCCTTAGCTTCAGGTAGCCACCAATGTCGTAATCAATTCCCAGTGCCAACATCTGTGTCGAATCATAAATGCCCAGTGGCCTGCTTTTAAGCAGATCCAGATCGAGTGCAATGCGGTGTCGGTAGCCGATGCGAGTGATACCGACCCGGGCATGGGGGCCGTAGCGATAGCTATCACCATCGTCCAGTGAAAAACTCACTGGGTAAATGTTTTTGAATACTACGCCCGCAGCCCAGTCTCGTCCCCACTCCTTCAAAAGCCCTACATCGAATGTAATTCCCTGGGAGGTTTTGCCATCACTACTAAATCCATTTACCGATGCGCTGGCTACCGGTTGTTCAGATTGGTGTGCGACGCCCGTTAACATTTTACCGGTTAGGCCCCACTTTACATCCCCCAAATTGGCAAAGCGCCAGGAGGTTGAGCTGGTGTAGCTCACCCCGGCCTCGACAATGGAGAGGCCAGCTGTTTCGATCACTGAGTCATATTCACTGGCGCTACCGGAGAGGCCCAGGTCACTATTGACCAAGCGTAGTTTGCTGTAGCTTTGGCTGTATGAGCTGAGGAAGATGGTAGACGTTGCCAGGTGGCTGTGCAGTATGATGCCAAACGTGGCACCCCAATTATAAAAAATCCCACTATCGTCTAATGAACTAAGCGCTTGGGCACTTGGAGCATCTTGAAAACGCTGCAATTCCCCGGAAAAATCATTGATATTGTAATCGATGTAGTGGAGTGTCGGAGTCATGTAAAACTCACTATCTACTCGGCTGGCTGCCCCAACCAGTGCCGGGTTGATGCTGCCCAAATTATCCATCGCATTTGATACCCCGGCTCCGCCCATTGCCAATGCTTCCGTATCGATTACCGGTGAGCTAAGTGCGTGGGCTGTTCCCGTAGCGGCTGCCAGAGAAGCTGCGATTAACAGCGACAGTGTGTTATTCATCTTCCTCTCCGGTGGTGGCAATAAATAACAAAATGGTTAACCTCATTGAGTCCGTGCTATGGTGAAAAATGACGCGTTGGGCGCAGATTATACGCTATTTGGGGAAAAGTCTTGGATTCAGGTCGAATTTCATCCACCGTCTATGGGCAGAGCACACCGATTGCGCATCACATAGATAAATTGTATAGCGGCATATAAAAGCCTGCTTTTACCATAAGAAGCGGGCTTGCTAGAATTACCTTAGTTAGACTTAGCCCGCCTCTACAGGTGGTGAAAACAACAGGCGGGTAACGATGTATATTTATGACCAGTACGACCAAAAAATTATCGACCAGCGGGTAGATCAGTTTCGTGATCAAACCAAGCGCTACCTGGCCGGTAAAATTGGCGAGGATGAGTACCGCATACTGCGCTTGCAAAACGGTGTCTACGTGCAGATTCACGCCCCGATGCTGCGGGTTGCCATCCCCTATGGGCTGATTTCATCTAAACAGCTGCGCATGCTGGCCCATGTGGCCCACACTTACGATAAGGGTTATGGTCACATCACCACCCGCCAGAATATGCAGTTCAACTGGCCGGCACTGGAGAAGGTGCCTGATATTCTTGCTGAACTGGCAACGGTACAGATGCATGCCATTCAAACCAGTGGCAACTGCATGCGTAATGTCACCTCCGACCCTTTGGCGGGCATCTCGCCGGATGAAATTGAAGATCCTCGCCCCTACTGTGAGATTATCCGCCAATGGTCAACTCTTCACCCTGAGTTTGCCTACCTGCCCCGTAAATTCAAATTTGCCGTCAGTGGTGCCCAGCATGACCGTGCCGCCACGCAAATTCACGACATTGGTATCCAGTTGGTACGCAATGACGCCGGTGAGGTTGGCTTTAAAATTCTGGTGGGTGGCGGCTTGGGGCGTACGCCGATTCTGGCTAAAGTGCTCAATGAATTTCTGCCCAAGCCCCAGCTTCTCTCCTATTTAGAGGCCATTTTGCGGGTCTACAATCTAGAAGGTCGCCGTGATAATGCCTACAAAGCGCGCATTAAAATTTTAGTACAGAGCTTGGGTATAGAGGCTTTCCGGGAGAAGGTTGAAGCCGAGTGGCTCGCCATCAAAGCATGTGCGTCAACTGATCTCACGCTGGATGAGCGTGAAATCGAGCGAGTAAAGGCCTTCTTTGATAACAAGCAATATGAGGCAGATGCCGCCGCCTTCAATTTGGATGAGCAGTGCCAGGGCAATAACAACTTCAGCCGCTGGGTCAGACAAAATACGCAGCGCCACAAACAGGCCGGTTACCGTGCTGTTTTTGTTTCACTGAAAGCACCCAGCTGCGCCCCAGGTGACATCACCACCCAGCAGATGCTGCAAACGGCTGATCTTGCCGAGCGCTACAGCCAGGGCGAACTGCGCACCACCCACGACCAAAATCTGGTATTGGCAGATGTCAAACAGGGTGATCTTTTTGCCCTGTGGCAGGCGTTGGATGAACAGAACCTCGCTACTGCGAATATCGGCACCCTGACCGATATGATCTGCTGTCCGGGTCTGGATTTTTGTAGTCTGGCAAATGCACAATCTCTCAGTGTGGCTAAACAGATTAGTGACCGTTTCGATAAGCTGGATTATCTTTATGATCTGGGTGAGCTGCGCCTTAAACTCTCAGGCTGTATGAACGCCTGTGGACACCACCATGTGGGGCATATCGGCCTGTTGGGTGTGGATAAAAAGGGTGAGCAGTGGTACCAAATTACCCTGGGGGGGTCCGCAGAGGATGATGCGAGTATCGGCCAGGTGATCGGCCGATCAGTTCCCATTGATGAGGTTGCTGATGCGCTGGAGAAGATTTTAACCGTCTATGTTGAGCAGCGTCTCGAAAATGAACCCTTTCTCGAGACTTACCGCCGTATCGGCAAACAGGCATTCAAGGATAAGCTTTATGCAAATCATTAAGAATCGCACCATTGTTGAGGATAGCTGGCAGCTATTGGGTATGGATGACCCGTTGACCGAGGGTGATATTATCGTGCCGTTCGAACGCTGGCAGGCTGCCCGTGAACAACTGCTCGCACATAACGGCTCGGTAGGTGTGAAAATCAGTGCAGGTCAAGACCTCTCTGAGGTGGTTGAATCGCTGACCCACTTTGAGATTATCGCCCTGGCGTTTGACAAGTTCTCCGATGGTCGTGGCTATAGCTACGCCCACCTGCTGCGTCAACGTTACCACTACACCGGTGAGATACGTGCGGTGGGTGATGTGTTGCACGATCAACTGGCCTACATGGCGCGTTGTGGTATCAACAGCTTTATGTTGTGTGATGGTGAGGATCTACAGGAAGCGCTGCGCGCTTTTGATGATTTCAGCATTCACTATCAAACGGCAACCGATGGCGCTGAACCTATCTGTCGTCAGCGCCAGGCCTGAGCTAATCTCAAAATATGTTCCGGGTCAGCGGGGTGGATCAACTGCGCCCAGTGCCTTAACCCGGAACCACCCGGCAATGCTGTAACGGTCACGCTTAGCACACCTCACTTCGTGGGGAAACTGGTCACTCAAAAAGACCAACAGCGTTCCCGCTTGTGGATAGAGTGTTTTAAACGGTTGCTCTTGTTGTTCATCAGCATACAGCGCAATCTCGCCGCCATCGGCCTCACACCACGCCGGGTTAAGATAAAATACCGTGGTGACAACCCGATTGCTCTCCCCCTTAAACGCGTCAAGATGGCGCTTGTAAAAAGTGCCCGGTGCATAATGGGCAAAATGTGACTCATAATCGAACAATCCCATAAAGAGCTGCTGGTTAATTCCCTGGCGTAGCGCCTCCATCCATACCAGATAGTCAGCCTGGGCCGGGTCGTTTGCATCAAGCCAGTGGATTCGGTCGCGGCGATAGTCCTCATCTAGATGATGCGCCTGATAACGACCAATGCCTGCTGGTTTAAATACCTCTGGTACAAGGGTCGTTACCCGCTGATAAAGCTGTTGGGTCAATTCATCCGGTAGCGCATGGTTGATGATCGCGTAACCCTGGTTAGCCAATTGCTCTGCAATGGACTGCAACAGCTTATCTTCTCTGCTCATGTAATAACTTCCCCCCCTGCGGTCGAATCACTTCAGCCAGCTGTTCAAATGCTGGCTGTCGGTAACTCTCCTTGCGGTAAAGCATGCCGATACGTCGCATCGGCTTTGGTTCAACAAACGGCAGATAGAGAATGTTATCACGCCTCTCCGATTGAAGCGGAATGGCCATCTCTGGCATTAATGTCATGCCCATGCCCTCACCCACCATGTGTCGCAACGTCTCCAGACTGGTGGCGTGAAAGTGTTGATTCTCCAATGCACCCGCCAACAGACAAACATCCAACACATGCTCCCGAAGACAGTGCCCCGCCTGTAACAGCAGCAGATCCTGACCTTGCAGTTGATCCAGGCTAACCTGGGCTTGCTGTGCCAGGGGGTGATCCCGGTGCAGGGCCAGATAGAACGGCTCGCTGAACAGTGTCACCTCGCAGAAGTCGTGATGATCAATCGGCAGCGCCTGAATAATCAGATCCAACTCACCGCGTTTAAGCATGTCGAGGAGTTGTGGCGTTTGGTACTCATGCAACCACAATTTCAAATGCGGGAAGTGTTGGCCTAAATCGGACATCATTTGTGGTAGTAAATAAGGTGCAATGGTCGGAATCAACCCCATTTGCAGCTCACCCGCCATGATGTCGTGAAAGCTCTCTGCAATAGCGCGTATCTCCTTTGCCGCCATCAACACCTTTCGTGCCTGTTTCACCACCGCCAAACCGGCATCCGTCATTAATACCCGCCGGGTATTGCGCTCCACTAGTTGAATGCCCAGTGATTGCTCCAGCTTTTTAAGCTGGCCACTCAAGGTTGGCTGGCTCACAAAACAGCGTTGGGCGGCACGATTAAAGTGGCGCTCTTCATCCAGCGCCACCAGATACTCCAGCTCACGAAGATTCATAATATTCGCCTTAATTAATAGCCATTGACTATTAACTTAGTAGAAATAAACAATTTCAACAATCTATATTCTTCAACTATGCTTATCCACGTCATCAGTCATTAATCCAAAGGAGCAAGAAATGTTAGCCAATAAAGAAGGTCAAAAAATCCCCAACGTTATCTTCAAAACACGCCAAAATGATGAGTTTGCGGATCTCAGCAGTGAACAGCTGTTTGCCGGAAAAACTGTGGTGGTTTTTTCACTGCCAGGTGCCTACACCCCCACCTGTTCCGCAACGCATCTGCCACGCTTCAACGAACTTGCTGAAACATTGAAAGCCAACGGTGTCGACGAGATTGTCTGTCTCTCAGTCAACGACGCCTTTGTCATGGATGCCTGGAAAGAACATCAAGAAGCAGAAAACATTACCCTAATTCCTGATGGTAATGGCGAATTCACCGAAAAGATGGGCATGTTGGTTGATAAGTCTGACCTCGGTTTTGGTATGCGCTCATGGCGCTACTCGATGCTGGTCAAGGATGGAGTCATAGAGAAGCAGTTCATTGAACCCGAAGTGCCCGGCGACCCGTTTGAAGTCTCCGATGCAGATACCCTGCTGGACTACATCAACCCGAATGCGGTAAAGCCGCAAGATGTCGCTCTGTTCAGCCGACCCGGCTGCCCATTTTGCGCCAAAGCCAAGGCACTACTGGAAGAAAACGGTCACCGCTACGAAGAAATTCTGCTCGGCTCCCACGCCAAGCTGCGCACCCTGAGGGCCATGACTGGCAAAGAGACCGTGCCGCAGGTCTTTATTAATGGTGAGCTGATTGGAGACTCGGAAGCGCTGGCTGATTATTTTGCGAAATAGCATATGACACTGAGCAGATTGGGCTTGTTGCTCAATCTGCTGTGTAGCCGCGCAAATTGTATTTACATGCAGCCAAAAGGAGTCGTGGTATACAGACTTAGGGATGTAGGATTTATTAAAATACCACTCTTACTTCTCTTTTCGCCCACCCTCTCTAGGAGGGTGAACAAAAGTTCGGCGTAATAACGGTACTTTAACTTCTTCTACATTCAGTGCCGTTTGTCTTCTTTTACGGCCAGCTATTGGTACAAGGCATTCGATTTCAGCGGCACATTCATGCATTAAAGTGATTGCCACTAACAGATCCCGCCATTATTTTTTTGGCGGAAAAAACGCTGCAACCCCGCTTCTGTCACCACCGCATCAATTGGTACATCCCAGGCTTCAAATGGCAATGAGTCGCAGCGTTGCAGCTGATAGGCGACACCCACTAAACGGGGTTTTTTAATCCCGAAACGGCGGTTAAGAAAGGCGAAGCTGCGGTCGTAGTAACCACCGCCCATGCCGAGGCGGTTGCCTTGTTGATCGAAGCCGACCAGTGGCATCAGTACTAGATCAAGTTGTTGTGGTGCCAGCCATTGGTTGGGGTGGCAGTCGGGTTCGGGAATGCCGTAGCGGTTTGTTTTTAATGCCGTATCGGGGGTGTAGGGTGCAAACCACATCGGCTTCTCTCGGCCGTCACTCAGCAGGGGCAGGTAGCACGCTTTCCCCATTCGCCAGATGCGTTTTATCACCGGTGAGAGATCAACCTCGCCGTCGTTGGGTAGGTAGCAAGCAATGTGTTGTGCCGGTCGGAACAGGTGGCTGTGGCTGATGTGGCGGGCGATGTTGTTTGAATAACGGTGCTGTTGTGCGGTGGTCAGGGCACGGCGTTGTTGGCGAAGAGTTTTGCGAAGGTTGTTGCGTGAGTTCATGGTGATGATCCATGAGGTGAGGAATTAAGAGGCGCTCCCACCAGTGCCGTAGCAGTCGTCGACCTTGAACCAAAGGCTCAAGTGGGGATAATTACGGGCAAATTAGGCTTTCCGGCGAGCGGACATGCACACATTACCCGAGCAGATCCCGCGGGTTGTATATTAGGCTCAAGAGTACCCAGAGCGCATACAAACACGACAGGAGCGCCAAAATTGAAGGAGACCTATAAAAGTTAGAGGTCTCCTGAAAACAGGGTGTTGCTAAAGTTCCATCTGTTTCAGGCTGTTCAGGGCGTTTTGAATTCGCTCCTGCATCGCCTTCACTTTTAGAATCGATCCATCATTATACTCAGATTCTTTCGATTGTTGCTGGATTAATTCGTGGGCGATGTTCAGTGCGGCCATTACCGCAATGCGGTCGTTGCCGATCACCTTGCCGGCAGCGCGTACTTCTTGCATCTTCTGGTCGACGTAGCGCGCAGTGGAGATCAGCGCTTCTTCTTCACCCCTTGGGCAGCCGATGCGGTACTCTTTGTCTTGAATTTCGACCGTGACCGGTACCGATTTATTGGCCATTTATACTTGCTCCAGTGCTTTCAGACGCACGATCATCGACTCTATTCGGGTGTAGGCGAGCTGGTTTTTTTCGATCAGCTTGGAGCGTTCATTGAACAGCGCCTCCTGGCGATCACGCAGCAGCAGGTTCTCTTGCTTCAGGTGTTCGCAGGCCTTGAGTAGATCGTTTACCAGATACTCGAGTTTTTTGACCTCTTGTTCAGACATCGATTTAGCTTTCCTCTGTAAGACCCTAATACTAGAGCGGCAGATGAAACGGGTCAATGAGACTCTTCCAGTTGAGTGGCTATTTGAGATATTGAAAGCGGTGATCGGTGAGTTTAATACATGGGCACCTCTATTAATTCTGGGCGTAGCAGATTGAATCCCAAATTCGTTGCAGCCAGGCGCGAATTGCAAGCAATAGCGGGACTATTGCTAAAATTCGCAACGCCGATGCGGCGGATTTGGGGTTTAAGGTGTGCGTTCAT
>JAFLJP010000105.1 GCA_022712945.1 Gammaproteobacteria bacterium
TGGGGAGTCGTAGCGAGAGAAAGCCATTTTGAGTCCATTTATTTGATCATTTGGGGCGAATATTGAGCATATTCAACGAAAAGGATCAGAAAAATGGGCCAAAATGGATTTTTCGCAGTCGATTCTTCCTAAGTCCGACAGTCTGCTAGGGAAGCTCTGAACAATTTCTGCTCAGCCTAATTCTAACCAGACTTATTCAGAGCTTCCTGTACTGAGGTAACAATATAAAAACCATATTTAAACAAGGGCCTTCTTTAACACTACATGCGGTGTTTTTTGTGCTGCTCTCGCTATTGTTTATGGTTTTTGATCATCGCTATAATCACCTTGACGATATTCGCTCCGGTATTGCCACCGCACTCTATCCGATTCAATACATTACCAATATTCCCTCTGCAACTACCCAGTGGCTCTCCGACACCTTTGTGAGCCGAGAGAATCTGCTCAAAGAGAACAGCAACCTGAAAACCGAGCACCTGCTGCTCAAGGCACAGCTACAGAAACTCTACGCACTGGAGAGAGAGAACATTCGCCTACGCGGGCTAATGGGCTCCACCCAAAATATTGGTGAACGGGTGATGATCAGTGAGATCATCGCGGTCGATCTGGCCCCCTTTAGTCGCCAGATTGTGATTAACAAGGGCGGTAGTGACAATCTGTTTACCGGGCAGCCGCTGCTGGATGCCAAAGGTGTGGTTGGGCAGGTGATTGAAGTGGGACGTTTCTCCAGCCGTGCGATGATGATTACCGACCCCTCTCACGCGATTCCGGTACAGGTTAATCGTACCGGCATGCGTGCAATTGCCGTCGGCACCGGGGATGTTAGCAATGGCCTGGAGCTTACCCACATCCCCAATAATGCTAACCTTCAGAAGGGTGACCTACTGGTCACCTCCGGTCTGGGTGGTCGTTTTCCTGCCGGTTACCCGGTGGCTCACATCACGGAGATCACGCGGAATCCACACCAATCCTACGCCGTGGTTAAAGCCCAGCCTGCGGCAGCACTTGAACAGATTCGGGAGATTCTGATCGTATGGAAGAGTGAGCCCGATATTGCGACGGAGGAGCCAGCGCCGTGAATTCAATGGCACCACACAATAGCTGGGTAATCATTGCCACCTTCATCGCCGCACTGATACTGACACTGATGCCGCTATTCGGCTGGCTTGAGCTGCTACGCCCGGAGTGGATGACCATCGTCCTGGTCTACTGGTGTCTGGCAATTCCTGAGCGGGTCGGTGTCATCGTCGGCTGGAGTGCCGGTATTATTTTAGATGTGGCCACCGGCTCTCTGCTGGGGCAAAACGCACTGGAGCTAACCCTGGTCGCATTTATGGTGATTCAATTTCATAAGCGTATCCGCCTCTTTCCGGTGTGGCAGCAGGCGATCACCGTCATGTTACTGGTACTATTCACCCACCTGCTCACGGTGTGGATCAACGGTGCTATCGACCGACCGACCGGCGGGCTGGTGGGTTGGTTGCCCGCTATCACCACCCTGCTGTTGTGGCCGCCACTGTTCATGTTGTTGCGTCGTATACGACGCTTCTACCGTATTCGGTAATTATGCGCCAGGCGATTAAAGATCATAACAAAGAGGCCCGGCTGTTTAACAGCCGTGTTCTGCTGGGTTTGATCTGTGTCGTCATTCTGCTCTCGCTGCTGATCGGCCGCATGGCGCACCTGCAACTCGATAATCACGACCATTTCACCACCCTCTCGGAAAAAAACCGGGTTCGGCTGCTGCCCGAGCCGCCGATTCGTGGACTTATCTTCGACCGTGAAGGGCGTATTCTGGCTGAAAACATGCCAACCTACACTCTGGTGATCATTCCTGAGCTGGTCGAGGATATTGAAAATACCATCGCCAGCCTCGCCGAAATTATTGAGATCAGCGAATATGACATCACCCGTTTTAAAAAACTGCGCAAACGTGGCCGCCGCTTTCACTCAATCCCGCTACGTTATCGGCTCAGTGATGGAGAGGTTGCCCGTCTCGCCGTCGACCGCTATCGATTTCCAGGTGTTGATGTCGAAGCCCGTTTAATGCGTCACTACCCTTACGATGAGCTCTCCGTGCACGCCCTCGGTTATGTGGGGCGCATTAATGAACGCGAGCTGGCCCATCTCGACCAAGCACAATATGCCGGTACCGACTATATTGGCAAAGCAGGCATCGAAAAAGCGTATGAGAAACTGCTGCATGGTGAAGTGGGTTATAAGCAGGTCGAAACGAACTCCCGTGGCCGTATACTGCGGATGCTGGAGTATGTGCCACCGGTGCCCGGCGACAGCATCCACCTCACGCTCGATATGGATATGCAGCGGGCTGCCAAAGTGGCGATGAATGGAGAGAATGGTGCCGTGGTCGCTCTTGATCCACGCAATGGTCAGGTGTTGACCATGATCAGCACCCCTGAATATAACCCCAACTGGTTTGTTAATGGCATCGATACCGCCCGCTACAACAAGCTGTCACAGTCACAGGAGCAGCCACTGTTCAACCGCTTCCTGCAAGGCAAATACCCTCCCGGCTCCACCCTGAAACCCTTTACCGGGCTTGGGGCGATGGAGCTTGGGCTGCTGGATGAACATGACCACAGCAACTGCCATGGCTGGATGACACTGCCCGGTGGTGAGCGTCGCTACCGTGACTGGAAAAAACAGGGCCATGGTCGCACCAATATGGAGAAGGCGATTGTCGAGTCCTGCGATGTCTATTTCTATGAGTTGGCGATGAAAATGTCGATCGACCAAATGTACGATTTTCTGGTTCAGTTTGGCTTCAATCAACGTACCGGCGTCGATCTCGGTGGTGAATCCAGCGGCTTAACCCCCTCATCAGAGTGGAAAAAACGAATCAAGGGTGAACGCTGGTACCTGGGTGAGACCTTGATCTCCAGCATTGGCCAGGGGTTCAACCTCACCACGCCACTGCAACTGGCAGTGGCAACCGGCACCCTGGCAATGGGTGGTAAACGTATGTACCCACAGCTGTTACTGCAAACGGAAGATACCCTGAGCGGTGCACTGCAACCACAAACCATCAAGCAATCCCATCAAGTCACGGTCAACAACCCGGAGAACTGGGCATATATGGTTGAGTCAATGCTCAAGGTGGTCAGCAGCCCACGGGGTACTGCACACAAAATCCGCAGTAAAACCTTCACCATTGCGGGGAAAACCGGTACTGCGCAGGTATTTGGCATCGCCCAAGATGCCGAGTACGATGCCGATAAAATTGCCAAAAAGCTGCGTGACCACGCACTCTTTATTGGCTTTGCACCCGTTGATAACCCGGAAATTGCGATAGCGGTGATTGTCGAAAATGGCGGTAGTGGTGGCTCAGTTGCCGCCCCGGTGGCTCGTGCGGTGATGGATGTCTATTTCGGAAAAAAACCATGAACCTACCAAACCTTGGACATACCCAAGAGAGCAATACCCGTGGTGGGCAGTTTTTCCACCTCGACATCCCGATGTTACTGGGCCTGCTAACCCTCTCCCTCACTGGTTTGATGATTCTCTATAGCGCCAGCGGTGAAGATATCGATATGTTGCAACGGCAAGCGGTTCGCCTAGGGCTAGGGTTTGCGATTATGGTTATTCTGGCGCAAATTCCACCGATCAACCTATTACGCTGGACCCCCTGGCTGTTTGGTATCGGCGTGCTGCTGCTCATCGGCGTGCTGCTGTTTGGTCACACCGGCAAAGGAGCACAGCGCTGGCTTGATTTGGGCTTCTTCAAATTCCAGCCCTCTGAGATGATGAAGCTGGTGGTACCGATGATGGTCGCCTGGTATCTACATCAAAAGCCCCTCCCCTGCGGCAAACGTCAACTGGGGGTGGCGCTGCTGTTTATCGCGTTACCGGTGTTTCTGATTATTCAGCAACCCGACCTGGGCACATCGCTGCTGATCGCCAGCGCCGGTATTTTTGTACTACTACTCAGCGGCATTTCAAGCAAACTCATTGTTGTCTCTGTGGCCATGCTCTCGGCACTGGCACCGGCCATGTGGTTCTTTGGCATGCATGACTACCAGCGACAGCGAGTATTCACTCTCTTCAACCCGGAGAGTGATCCACTGGGTGCGGGTTATCATATTATTCAGTCAAAAATTGCCATCGGTTCCGGTGGCCTCTACGGCAAGGGGTGGTTTAATGGCACACAGTCACAACTCGATTTTCTACCGGAACGCCACACTGACTTTATTTTTGCAGTGTTTGCCGAAGAGTTTGGTTTTGCCGGCATACTGGTGCTGCTGGCGATCTATATGTTTATTATCATACGCGGTCTGCAGATTGCGGCTCAGGCTCAAGACACTTATGGTCGACTAGTCGTCGGCAGCCTGGTCTTCACCTTTTTTATCTACATTTTCGTCAACATCGGCATGGTCTCCGGGCTACTGCCGGTGGTGGGCATACCACTGCCTCTGGTCAGTTACGGCGGCACCTCCATGGTGACGATTATGGCAGGCTTTGGTATTCTAATGTCGATTCACACCCATCGAAAACTGCTTCCGGCATAGGAAATCATACGGTGCGACAGAAACTCATACGGCTAATATTCATCTCACTGCTCAGTGGCTGTGCGGGTCACGCACCGATTGAGGAGCAGGACGCGGCACCAAAGGGTTATGTGGATGTTTCCAAAATTCCTGACGCGGTGCCCAAATATGAACCCGACAGCCGATACGGCAACCCCGACTCATACGAGGTGTTCGGCAAACGCTACTCTGTGCAAGAGAGTGCCGAGGGGCACGTGGAGAGGGGTATCGCCTCTTGGTATGGCACCAAGTTTCACGGTAAACGCACCTCCAGCGGTGAAACCTACGACATGTACAAAATGACTGCCGCCCACAAAAGCCTGCCACTGCCCACCTACGCTGAGGTGACCAACCTGGATAATGGCCGTAAAATCATCGTTAAGATTAATGACCGAGGCCCGTTTAAAACGGGTCGAATTATCGATCTCTCCTACACCGCCGCCATCAAACTGGGCATTGACCAGAAGGGAACCGGCAACGTTGAGGTGCGCGCTATCACCGTAGCGACCGATGAGCCAGAGCTGGTCGCCAAAGCCATCCCGCTGGCAGCACCCCTGGCTGCAGGTCAAATCGAAAAACTGCCCCCATCGCAACGCCCTACCGCTGCCACATCGCAGATTTACCTACAAGTGGGCTCCTTTGGTGAACGTGACAATATGCGGCGAATGCTGGATCGACTGCTCAACTCAAATATCGATAACGTAGTTATTCATCAGCCCAGTGACCATCAACCACTCTATCGCCTGAGAATAGGCCCACTGGCCGAGCGACAAGATGCCGAACGACTCACCTCACAACTTCAGCAAATGGGCTTTGGGAAGCCCTACATCGTCATTGTTGATTGAGCTGAAAGTGGTTATGCTATAGCCACATTTGTATTACCGGCCACCACCACCCTTAAGAGCACTCTGAACAGGTGTGGTGGGTTTTGCCCCAACTCTCGCTTTTTAAACCTGGCACACACGATACCATGCACATTTTATTGACCCTGATACTGCTCCTGATTATCACCCCGCTCTCTGCGGCACCCGCGCTGATTCCTAGTGCACCCAAAGTAAACGCCAGCTCCTACTACCTCATGGACTTCCACAGTGGCCACGTGATTGCCGAATTTAATGCCGATGAGAGAGTCGAACCCGCCAGCCTCACCAAAATGATGAGCGCCTATATTGTCGAGCAGGAGATTCTTCAGGGACGCCTGGACCTGAACGACCAGGTTCGCATCAGTGAAAAGGCGTGGCGCATGGAAGGTTCACGCATGTTTGTGGAGGTGGGTAAATTTGTCACGGTCGAAGCCCTGCTGAAAGGGGTCATCATCCAATCGGGCAACGATGCCACCGTGGCACTGGCTGAGCATATTGCCGGCAGCGAATCCGCCTTTGCCGAACTGATGAATGCCCACGCACAACGCCTTGGCATGAGTAACACCCACTTTGTCAACAGTACCGGCATGCCAGCCCCCAACCACTACACCACCGCCCACGACATGGCTGTTTTAGGTCAGGCTCTGATTCGTGATGGTCAGGAGTTCTACAGCTGGTACGCCGAAAAATCGTATGAATACAACGGCATTTCACAATACAACCGCAACAAACTGTTGTGGCGCAGCAAATACGTTGATGGCATTAAAACCGGTCATACCGAATCGGCGGGTTACTGTCTGGTCACCTCTGGCGAGCAGAATGGCATGCGCTTGATCTCAGTGGTAATGGGCACCAAAAGTGAAAATGCCCGTGCCGATGAGAGCCAGAAACTGCTCACCTACGGCTTCCGCTTCTTTGAGACCCACAAGCTCTACGCCGCCCAACAGAGCCTGCAACAGGTGCGGATCTGGAAAGGTGAAAGTGACCAGCTCCCGGTCGGTCTCGCCGATGACCTCTACATCACCATCCCCCGTGGTCAATACAACAACCTGCAAGCAACCATGCAGATCAACGGCAAAATCATGGCACCACAACAACAAAATGCCCCGGTGGGCCGAGTCGTGGTCAAACTACAGGATAGCGTGGTGGCCGAACGTCCTTTGCTGGCACTTGAAAATGTGGCCGAAGGGGGGCTGGTAAAGTCGCTGATCGATCAAGTTAAATTGATGTTTGAATAGATGGGCATCGTCTACCTGAATGATCAACTACTGCCCGAAGAGCAGGCAAAAATCCCGGTCACTGACCGGGGTTTTCTGTTTGGTGATGGCGTTTATGAAGTAATTCCGGCCTATGGCGGGACACTTTTTCGTCTTGACGAACACCTCAATCGCTTACAAAACAGCCTAGACGGGGTACGCATCCGCAACCCCTACAGCGCCGCACAATGGCGTCAGCGGCTACAACAACTGCTGGATGCCAATCCAAATTCGCAAGCAGACTACTCAATCTACCTACAGATCACCCGGGGGAGTACACCGCGCCGCGACCACGCCTTCCCGCAAGATACCCACCCCACGGTATTTGCCTCTGCAACCCCGATTATCAAACCATCGGATGAGACCTACGCCCAAGGCGTTTCAGCCATCACACTGGAAGATACCCGCTGGAAACAGTGCCATATCAAAGCGATTACACTGCTACCCAATATTCTGTTACGCCAGCAGGCGGTGGATGCCGGAGCAACGGAGGCGATTTTGCTAAAAGAGGGTTATCTCACCGAAGGGGCTGCCAGCAATGTGTTTGTGGTCTTGAATAATGAGATTCTGACCCCACCTAAAAGCCCAGAGTTGCTCCCCGGCATCACCCGTGATGTGGTGCTGGAGCTGGCACAACAACAAGGGGTGGCCCATCGTGAAGTTCAAATCAGTGAGCAGCAGCTACGGGAGGCCAGCGAAATTTGGCTCACCAGCTCTACCCGCGAAATTTTAGCGGTCACACAGCTCGATGGCCTCCCGATAGGTGATGGCAAACCCGGTCCACACTGGTCCCGCATCTATTCGGACTACCAAGTCTTTAAAAAACAGCTACGCCAACATACAGCACGGTGAAATATGATGTCTGATCAAGAGACCCTGTTTGAATTCCCCTGCGAGTTCCCCATCAAAGTGATGGGTGAAACCGCAGATGACTTTGACCGCCACGTGGTCAGCATCATTCGCCAGCATGTGGCTGATATTCCAGAAGGCGCGGTAACCAGCCGCACCAGTCGTGGTGGAAAGTTCCAATCGGTCACCGTCACCTTTACCGCCACCAGCAAAGAGCAACTGGACGCCATCTACATGGCGCTGACCGCCTGTAGCCGCATTAAAATGGTGCTCTGAATATTTTGCACAAATCCTGCCAATGATTATTCGCAAACTGGGCCAACAACCCTACCAACCAGTTTGGCGAGCGATGCAATACTATACTGAACAGCGCACTCCAGAGAGTGCGGATGAGTTCTGGGTAGTGGAGCACCCGGCACTCTACACCCAGGGACTGAACGGAAAAGCCGAGCACCTGCTCAGTGACAACAACATCCCACTGCTAGCGATTGACCGGGGCGGGCAGATCACCTACCACGGCCCCGGGCAACTGATCATCTACCTATTGTTCGACCTGAAACGCCACGGCTGGGGCGTGCGCCATCTGGTTACCGCCATTGAAAGCTCGATTATCGAACTGCTGACCGACTACGGCATCACTGCCCGCGCCCGCGCCGATGCGCCGGGTGTTTATGTTAACCAGGCCAAGATTGCCGCACTGGGGCTGCGCATACGCCGCCACTGCAGCTACCACGGCCTCAGCCTGAATGTTAATATGGATCTGACCCCCTTTAACGACATCAATCCTTGTGGTCACGTCGGCATGCCCGTTACCCAGCTCAGCGAGCAGGGAGTCGGTGAAAACCTAGAGAGTGTGGCCGATAAATTGCTCAATAAACTCTATCAAACACTACAGCTGGATGATGAAATTCAGCTTGAAACTGAACTCCCGATACTGGAACAGACCCCATGAAACCTATTGATGAGCAAGAGAGAGCCCGCCGTTCGCTGCGTGAACTAAAAGGTGAATCAAAAGTATCGCGCATCCCGATCAAGGTCATTCCCGCAGAAAATCCGCTAAAAAAACCCCGTTGGATCAGAGCGGTCGCCCCCACCTCTCCCGAAGTCAAACGGATTAAAACCATCTTGCGACAACACAAACTGTTCTCGGTTTGTGAAGAGGCGGCCTGTCCCAATTTGGGCGAATGTTTCCACCACGGCACCGCAACCTTTATGGTGATGGGCGGAATCTGCACCCGCCGCTGCCCATTTTGTGATGTTGCCCACGGCAAGCCTGAGCCTCTCGACAACGACGAACCACAACACCTTGCCGATGCGGTCGCCGCCATGGGGCTGAAGTACGTCGTTGTCACCTCGGTTGACCGTGACGACCTGCGTGATGGCGGTGCCGAGCACTTCAGCCAATGCATCAGCGCGATTCGAGCCACATCACCCAATACCCAAATCGAAACTCTGGTTCCCGATTTTCGAGGGCGCATGGAAATTGCCCTGAAACACCTCACCGAGACCCCACCGGATATCTTCAACCATAACCTGGAGACCATCCCCCGCCTCTACAAAAAAACCCGCCCCGGCGCTGACTATCAGTGGTCACTCACGCTGTTAAAACAGTTCAAACAGCAGAACACCGTCACCGTCACCAAATCGGGCATCATGCTTGGATTGGGAGAGGAGATAGAGGAAGTCAAACAGCTGCTACAGGATCTCAGATCCCACCAAGTGGATATGCTCACCCTCGGCCAATACCTGCAACCCAGCCCACACCATCTGCCGGTTGAACGCTACGTCACACCAGAGGAGTTTGATCAATTAGCCAAATATGCCAAACAGCTCGGCTTTAGCAATGTCGCCAGTGGCCCCATGGTCAGGTCTTCTTATCATGCCGATTTACAGGCATTGGGGAAGCGGGTTGTGGAGTAAATTGATCAGGTATTTTTTTCCATAATGTTTGTGGGTTTACCATCCAAGCTTACCTGATTATTTTTCTCCCAGTACTTTTGAACTCCCTGCGCGCCCTTTTTTAGTGCCCACTCTTTTAGCTGTTCTCTTTCACCAAGGTAATCGTAGAAGGGAACAGACATGCCACAAGATATTTGAACCAGCTCAACGTCAAGATCGAATATCTGCCTTGCCCCCGGAATGTCCGGCAGAAGCTGGCTTAACTCTTCCCACTCACGGTCATTTCTGTGGATGACGGCGGCATTACCGTACAAACGAAGAATCATCGGCTTCCCCTCAAATGAGCAAAACATTAAGGTCATTCTGGGGTTTTCTTGAACATGGGCTGATGTTTCGTTGCCACTCCCGGTGACGTTTAACCAGATAACTCGATTGCTATCGATAACATTTAGCGAATCCATCCCTTTTGGGGAGATATTCACTTTCCCGCTATCTCCTGCTGTACCAACAAAATACATTTTTTGGCTTGAGATGAATTCCATCAAATCATCCGATATGCTGTTAAATTGTTTTCCCATATTTCACCTCAAATCTCTTGAATGCCTGATACTCTGCGCGCAGGCATGAACCAATCATGAACCAATAAAAGCGACGTAGATTGATATTGAGACCTTTGCACGATTCATATTTCCCGCTCCAGCTGCGTTAAAAAAGATCTCAAAATCCTCATTTACACCTGCCAACTGGCAAGGTGCTCCTGCAATGCCTTCATAACCGACATCCGTGTCGGGATCCGGTTTTTCGATCATTTTTGCCTTGCTGGAACGAAAACTATCTTTCGTGCAAAGGTCTCATACTAACTCAACTTTTCAGAGTTTCCCTAATCAACAACCATCGACCTGCTCGAATACCATTGAAGCGTCAACCATGGCACAATGAGGCCAGAAACTTCGGCAGGATCTCTGAACCCCTGCCCACAAGCTTAGGAGTACCGCATGTTTAAACCAGCACTTATCACTCTACTTGGCGTTTTTTTTGTGGCGAGCCTCAACGGCTGCACCGGTACCTATGTTATTAATGACAGTCAGGCGCTGCAACCCAATCTGGATCAAGAGTATTCAACCATCTATATTCTGCGTGAGAAGCCTGAATACACTACCGGCTTCCCCGATCAACCGATGAAAATCGACATTAATGGTTATGACATGGGTGAACTTTCGTATGGTGAGTACATCATGCTGCACATCAAACCCACTGAGGGCACTATTCGCTTTTTGTCCCTGGATATTTATGGCCCAATCCTTGAGCCCCGCGAACTGGCCGGTGAGGAGACCTTCAACTTTGCCGCAGGGCAAACCAACTTTATTCGTGCCAAATTTATCGATGGTGAGTTTCGCGGTGCCTATTTTAGGCCCGAACGTATTGAGTTTAACCGGGCGCGAAAGTTAGCTGAAAACCTAAAGCCTTACAAGATAAAAAAAGGCCAGCGCATTACCGATCTCTAATCCGAACAATCCACAAACAGGCCCGCAGGGATGCGTGAAGATGAATCGACTCTATGAAGGGCACCTCTATTAATTCACGAGCGCACATCTTGAATCCCAAATCCACCGCCTCTGCGTTACAAACCTGGACAATAAAGTGACTATTACCTGCGATTTGTGCCTTGATGCGATGAATTTGGGCTCACAATCTGTCACGCCCAGAATCAATAGAGGTGCCC
>JAFLJP010000102.1 GCA_022712945.1 Gammaproteobacteria bacterium
TTCTAAGGTCTTTAAAAAAGCCTCGTAATATTCATCTCCGTGGAAAACAGGCCGCCTCCCCGCCCCTCGATTCATGACGTGGTAATAGGCATTTTCATATTCAATTCGGAGTGGTCTTGGCATAACAGTAACGATAGATTAGAAACTACAAAGAGTCAATATTGTACTTGACCCCCTTTCCTCTGTTAGATGCTGAACTGCACCCTACTCATGAGATTGCAGATCTTTATTTTCAGCGCTGGGATGTTGAGTTGTTTTTTCTTGACATCAAAAATAGCATGGGCATGGATGTCCTGCGTTGCAAATCACCGGACATGATGCGCAAAGAAATTCTGATGCACTTGATTGCTTACAACTGCATCCGCTGCCTCATGCTCGAGACGGCAGTAAGAAAGAACATAGTCGTACGTCGAATCAGCTTTAAAGCGAGCCTACAGGCACTGCGGCAGTGGGAGCCACATCTGAATCAAGCAAAGGTTTGTGCTGAAGAGCGGCAACGATTAATCGGGCTGCTTTATGATTCGATAGCAGGAAAGTATATTCCTGAACAACCGGGAAAAAGTGAACCTAGAGCGGTAAAACGAAGACCAAAACCCTACCGATTATTAACCGCCCCTAGGCATGAAATGAACGAAATAATAAAGAAGGAAAAGAGCCGTGCTAAACACCCTTAACTTAGTGCCATTCGGGGCAGAAGCCTTCCCATGCAATAAAGCATCAACTCTCTGCCCCCGCCTTCTGATCTTTCGTGCAAGCCCAGAATCTTGAACCAAGCAAGTTAAGGTTCCAAAATAACCTCTACGTCAACGGCACTATCAATATCGTTATTCACACCATCAATCGTCATATCAATATTAAAATAAAATCTATAATCCCCATCAGGAAGACCGCTCATTGAGAGTACTTGATGAGAGATGACCTCAAATATGCCTCCTTGGTATGAAACACCTTGTCCTGGCTGCCAGCTACCACTAACTGAATCGAAGTAATAGGGGCCCATAGGTGTATTGGCATAGACCCACCACTCAGCATTCCCAGATAAGTCTTTGGTACTAAGCGCTATGCTGATAGTGAGTAAATCTGAGATATTGAGGCGCAAATAATCCTCAGTATCATTAGCAAGGATGCTTAATTTTTTCGATCGTATTTCATACGCACCCATATCACATTGGGCAATGCCATCTGCATCACCATCCGCAGGTCTTTGAAATCCCTGTACATCAACATGAGGACAATAATCACTGTTTGCACCATCGATAACACCGACCTGATCATACCAAGGCATAATGTACTCAAAACGCATTAAAGGTAAATATGGTTCAAAGTCTATATCGTAGGAAAAGAAGCCATCGACAATATCACTCGAGTGAAGACTACAGCCATTGGCATTGGGATTGGTGAAAAAATTACTCCCCCTAGAGATGATATTTGAATTTAATGATGAAGTTATGCACTCTACATTACTATCATTGTAAGCCAATATGTTATTGGTTAACCATGCCGTGCTATGTGGTCCAACATAGAGAGTTGGCGCTTGGTTATTTCCAACGATAGAGGAGTTAATCACATTCGCCTCTGTATTCCCCCACAACTGAATCAATGCATCAAAAGGGTTACCTAGATTATTGTGGATCGAGGTATTAAACATATTAAAGGATGTAGCATAATTCCCAGGCCACAATGTCATCAAACCCATAGGCATAGCGTAATTGCTGTGTAAGCTACTTGAAAAAAGATTCACTACTCCTGGCATCGTGTAATGCTGCGTCGCAATGGCTGCAAACCCCGAAGAACAGGAAGAGCCCGCGATACCACCCTCAACAATCGCAATGCGACTCGCAATGATCTCATTACCCGTTAAAACGGCACCGCAGAGATATCTTAAAAATTCACTTTCAAAGGCTAGCATTCTATCAATGGCATCATTGGTGGGCGTGGCAGAGTTAAAACCAATCGTGTCAGTAATACGTACCCGATATAAATTAATCGAAGACCAAAAGTTTGCGTTAATGAGGGGATCAACACCGAGGGAATCAGGGTCGAACCCAACACCGTTATAACTTAAATTAGACAATTGAACGTCCACGCCACTTATCACAAATCCATTACCCAATAAAATTGTCTGATCAATGTTTCCACCATCGATAACCACATGATCAGTGATATTTTGTGGATAAATGGGATATTCCCCAGCAGGAATAATAATAACATCCATACCTGGAGCAGCATTGGCCGCCTCTACCGCCTCACTCAGTGAGCAGTCAACATCACATACACCATCTTGCGTATCTTCTGTCTTAGTTACTTGATACTGAACACCTTCTGTCACAACGATATAAGCACCCGTTGAATACCCCCCCCCCGATGATGCATCAAATACACCAAAATAGTCCTCGCCTACATAACCTGGAAAACTCTGATATTGGTAAATACCCGCAACCGCATCCAATAAAATGACCGTACCATGGAGGGGCCAAACAGATATTTGGTATTTGGGTGGTGATGAGTAACCAAACTCAGGGTGATCCACTACGCCAACAACGGGATAGCCCGATGGCGCATTCTGTGCGATAACGGCCTGTGAATAAGCCAATAAAAAAACGAATAACGCCATCAATAAGCCGAAACAATTCATCCTTTGCAACATTAATTTATTTTTCATCATGATCGAGTATCCCTATGACTGATTAATTAAAAAAAACACCTTTAACCTCTACCAAACCCACTTCATTCCCTCTTATATTTTTGATCCTCCTGCACCGGTTTTTCGTTCACCCATGGATCTTCATCTCTCATCATTTCTGAATTGTTATCCTTTTTGTCATTCGGCAGTGACTGACAAAATCCATCGCTCACAAAACATGCCATGCCCATTTAAGCTACCCAAGCAGAGCAAAGGCTAACCATAAACTCCAAGATAACATCAGCACTCGGTACAACGACTAAGTTTCTCAAAAATACAACATATTGGTTCTCATAAAAAAACGATAAAAACGCGTAAAAACGGGTCAAATACAATATTGACCTTTTATCTTATCCAAGCACCGTCTCAACTGTTTATCCGCAGCCAATCTATGGCGTAGCTTCCCAATAGTCGTCGGTATGCTTCCCGTTCGTTTCAACCCTAATCGATCTGCAATTTGACG
>JAFLJP010000015.1 GCA_022712945.1 Gammaproteobacteria bacterium
CCCTACTGCTAGGATACCAAAGGTATGGAAACCTTTCGGAGCAGCGCTTTTATGGATGATCTTACGGCTAAATTTGCATTCACCCAGGATGATGGAGGGTGTTACGATGTGGTTGAGCTGTGCTTCAAAGGGACCCCGATCCAACTGTCAGAGCACCAGACCTCTACGGAAGATCTGATAATACCGTTTTGTAGATCAGCCGCAAATTCGTGCCCGGATATTGCGTCTGAGTTTCGTTCAATTGTCGGCACAGATGCTCCACCGCCGCATTGTCTCGTGGAGTGCTCATCCCGTGCAGCTCTACGGTCAACGTTCCTGCCTCGTGATCGGGGCGCAGATTGACGTCACTTTGAAAAACCTGACGCGCCAACCCCCGCGCTTCATCGCGATGATGCAGGTTGATCTTCTCGGCGAGAACCTGTGAAATCGCCGTCTCTGCTCGATAGGCCACGATCTTGATCATGTCCACGAAGTGCTTGCCGTGTTGGTTGAGTGACTTGAATTGGTCGGCTGCGGGTAACTCGCTTAATTTCACTTTTCTTGACAGGTCTCGGCGCTGGCTTTTTAGCTCGGCGACCTCTTTTTCATCGGCCTCAATTTCAGACTTCAAACCGACTTTCTGCCCCATAAATCCCTCTACTTTTTCGGGATCGATCTCGCCCCGAAGGGTCAGATCTCCGAACTCTGCCTTTTTGCGGGTCAACTTCGCAATCCTTTTTCTAACCTGCCCATCAAGCTCGCGCCAACGTGGATTGACGACCTCTACAGTCTCAGGAATCTCTCCTAGTTCATAGTCAACCATCCGATCCAAATCAAAGCTCTGGGAGGCATAGCGAAAGAAGTTTTCCTGCGTCCATCTCCCGAATTGGCTGCGGGCGACCTCGGGCATTTCGGGCTTGAAAGCGGTGCTCAGAACGGCGGTTTGATGCCCTCGGTCGGTTAGTTTCCGGATCTCACGTAGCCAGATTCTTTCCTTCTTTTTTGAGCCGAGTAGGACGCCTCTTTCCGCAAGACGCCAGGTGACTTTTTGCCCGTTTTTTAAACTCACCTCGCAGGGCTGGAATTGATCCTCGGGCCACGCTTCATAGTTACCTTTTCGATAGGTTTGACAGGCTATTCGTTTTTCCTCCCAGAGGTCTTTGAAGAGTTTCGGGCTGTAACCTTCGCGATCAAAGACCATTGTAAAATTAGCCAAAAGCGGGTCTGCTTTGAGTTGTTCCTCGTTGGGTGAGTTGGGGATATCTCTCAATAACCGAGGCACGATTTCTTCGCGCAACACTTCGATCATGCCGGGGTCGACGGTCTGGTTGATTTTAAAAATCGGGGTTCCATCGGGGTGATTCACCCAATAATCGGTGGTTGCTCGGAGGCATAATCGCTGACGGGAAACGTGGTGTTTGGGGAGTTTTGTCTGGCTGCCGTGATAGACTCTGACGTGTCCATCGACGAGATAGAGCAGTCCGCCGATGCTTTCCTCAAGACTCTCAGCGGTGATCCAGTCTTTGGAAAGCTGGGTGGCCCATTGCTCGACCGCGTCGCCGCTTTTGGTGATGAGTTTGAGTTTTTTGCGCAGCGTTTCCACGACTGGACAGCGATCGAGTCCGAGGAGTTTGCCCCATTCTCCGGGCGAATGTCGGCGCAAGGCCTCGATGGTATTGACTCGGTTTAATGCCATGAATCCGAGCAGCAGAAAGATGTTGGACAGGGTGTAATACCCCGAGGGTAGGCTGAAATATTTGCCACTGTGGCGCAGTAAGCCGCAAGCCATGAGGGCGGGCAACGCGGTGAGAACGCCGCCGCCATTGAGGTCCTCGCAGGATTCGAAATGGATCGGGGCCCCTCCCGGCAACTCGCCGATGCTGGCCATGACTCGCCCGACCACGTTGGTCGTGGCCACGCCCATCAGGGCGTGCGCGTCTTCGGTGCTGCGCTCGCTTTTGCTCGTGCCGCTAGTGGGGGTAGGGATACTTTGGGAGTTAGTCTCGGCTCCCTCTTCAGAGGGAGATCGAGCCGGCTGCGAGTCGTTTTTTTTAGCGAAGAGAGCCGCCCATCGGCGAGTGCTTTCCGGACAGTGTCGAAAGCGACGGTGAGTTCTTTGGCTACCTCGGAAATGCTCTTTCCTTCATCGAGTCGGATCTGGGCTTTTCCCAGAATCACGGGCGTGAGCACGGTTCCCCCGCTTCTGGTTTTGCGGGGGCGATAGAAAGTTCCTGGGTCTTCGCGGTAGCTTTTGACCCATCTTTTGAGAGCCTGAGTTCTGATCCCGAAAGCTCGGGCGATTTGAGCCTGTCCAGCGTTTCCGTTGACATAGAGTTGGCTGGTGATGGTTCGAAAGGACGCGAGATCGTTTTCGTCATGAGAAAAGACAGGCATTGAAGCACAGAAATACACGATTTTTCCGTCGCGTTTCTCATAGCCGACATCATTGGAAATGAGATTGACTCCGTCGTAAAAGATAGGCAATTGCAGTTGTGGCATGCTGATGAAGGTGACGGAAATCGGCTCGGATTTCAACTATTTTGCCATCGTCTGGGATACTTTAGGGCCGAGATCCCTTGGGGCTAAATTCAGAAATTGGTATTATCCCGTTTTCCTGACGATGGACGAGGAGGGGGAATCTACCCCTGATTTTAGAGGCATCGAGCAAAAATGTCATGCGTAGAGATCAGGTGCTCTGA
>JAFLJP010000075.1 GCA_022712945.1 Gammaproteobacteria bacterium
AGGGCGCCTCTAATAATTAGAGGTTTTATTTTGTGAGTAGGCGGAAATGACTGAAAAAGCGGAATTTATAGGTATAAATGAGCATTTTGAAGCCATTTCCAACACCCTCACAGAGGAAAAGATCAATTATTAGAGGTGCCCATAAAACATATCAATAAGGAAACTGCCATGGATAGGCAAATGTACCGAACAACACAGAAAAAACAACAGGGAATCGCCACACTGATGACCTCCCTTATCTTGCTATTTTCCATCACCATGATGACCCTTTTTTCTGCCCGGGTTAATGTAGTCGAAACTCAAATAGCGGCTAACGACTACCGAAGCAAAATAGCCTATGAAGCGGCTCAGGGTGGCTTAGAGGCCGCTCTCGCCGCTCTGCAATCAGCTGAAAATAGAACCTTTTTTCGTGATAACGCTGGAGTTAAAGGTGCTGATGGCTTTATTGACAGTGCTGACATAGTTCAACCCAGTATCACACTCGCTAACGGTGCCCGTTACCATCTTAGCTATGCAAACCCAATCCAGAATGATACCAGCCTGATTGTCATCACGGTGACCGGCTACTCAGATGACAACAGGGGGATGCGAACCATCACTCAAACAATACAGCTGCTACCGCTGCCGATCAACGTACCCCGTAGCGGTCTGCTTGTTGGTGGTAATGAGGTTGATACGATCAACTTCCGCAATGTTACCCCGGAAGTTTGCGACAGCGATTCTGTGGGTTTACCTGAATATGATGGTATTCAGATCAATCAAGGACTCAACGATCGGTCAACAGATCCAGATACTCTCTTCGAAAAGAGCTTCAACACCAACAAAGCCACGCTTAAAAACATAGCAAGCATCATTAACTGCACCAACTGCAGTGCCAGCAACTTTAACGGCATGGAGGGAGGAATTACCTGGATTGAAGGCAATGTAAGAATAACGGGGAATGGTACCATCGGCACCGCCGACAAACCGATACTCATCATCGTCAATGGTAACCTCACCATGGCCGGCAACAACACTTACAATGGGCTGATCTATGCCACGGGTGACCACGAGATAGAAGGGGGAATCTCCCGCGTCAACGGCGCGGTGCTAGTCGAAGAGGACTTTTCAACCAAGGGAACTCTCTGCATCAACTATGATCCAGATATTTTGAACAACGTCGGCAAAGCCGTTGGCCCCATCGCTAAAGTCGCTGGCGGCTGGCGCGACTTTTAAATCATGCCGAAACATTTGCCCATCCATAATCATCGAAAAAACTTAGGGTTTTCAATGCTGGAGGCGTTGATCACCATGGCGATACTCTCTGTCGGTTTGGTGACAATGGCTAAATTTCAAGGCACCCTATTACAGAACAGTACACTGGCAAAAAACCGAACCATTGCCATCAACCTGGCTCAGGATAAGATAGAGACCTTGAGGAGTACTGATTTTGTACTTTTGAGCGGTGGATCCGATATTATCGACGCCAGCATTCAGCAAAATATAAGTGAGCGCTACGACCGCGTCTGGACGGTTTTCAGCAATGGTGGAAATGCAGCTATTGAGGTAACAGTCGAGTGGGGGGATTACACCGCCAAGGGTGAGGTAAGCCGCCATACCAACATACGGCTGGTCAGCAATATCAGTTCATCATCAGCCACAGAGAGTGGGCGTCTGATTGACCCTTGATTCAATTTTTTACGTGTAATTCTCGTAACTACTCAGCGTATTCATCTTTCACCTCAACTCTTCGTTATTTTCGTACTCAATCGGTCACATATGTCCTATATGCTCCCTCTTTCCGTGCGAAAATGCCTCGATTTGAGGCAAAATCTAAACACGCTGAGTAGTTACTAATTCTCTAGGAATAGGGAATTCAATTGTCTCTGGTTCACCACCATCATTTTCAACGGATGTTGCACCCAATGTTTTCAGCTTATCGATAACGGCAGTGACCAATACTTCTGGCGCTGAAGCACCCGCGGTAACACCAATGCACTGCTTTCCCTCTAGCCACTGAACATCAATTTCGCTGGCATTATCGATCAAATAGGCGGGGGTATTGTTGCGCTCTGCCACCTCTCGCAGGCGATTTGAGTTAGAGCTGTTGGGCGAACCTACCACCAGCACCAGGTCACAATTTTGTGCCAAACGCTTGACCGCATCCTGTCGATTTTGGGTGGCGTAGCAGATATCATCTTTTTTCGGGCCAATAATCGTCGGAAAGTAGTGATGCAGCGCCTCAATCACCGCACCGGCATCATCCATGGAAAGTGTTGTTTGAGTCACAAAGGCAAGGTTATCAACATCGGCAACCTCCAACTTGGCAACATCTTCGGGGGTTTCAACCAGATACATATGCCCGGAGCCTTTATATTGACCCATGGTTCCTTCAACTTCCGGGTGTCCAGCATGGCCAATCAGCACTACATCGCGCTTATCTTTGGCGTAACGCATCACCTCTAAATGGACTTTGGTTACCAGCGGGCAGGTAGCATCCAGAACCTGTAAACCACGCCGTTTCGCCTCTTCACGCACCTGTTGCGAAACCCCGTGGGCGGAGAAGATCACCAGATTGTCATCCGGCACCTGATCCACTTCTTTAACAAACACGGCCCCTTTTACCTTCAGGCTCTCAACCACAAAACGGTTGTGCACCACTTCATGGCGCACGTAGGTGGGTGCACCATAAATTTCCAGTGCTTTTTCAACAATCTCAATCGCACGGTCAACACCGGCACAAAAGCCGCGGGGGTTAGCAAGAATGACGTTCATGGTCGGTTACCTTTAAGACGATGAGGAACTCTTTTTGGGCTGACAAAATAGGCTGTGCCAGATCAGCAAAACAGCACCTAGCACAATCGCCATATCCGCCACATTAAATGCTGGCCAGTGGTACTCCTGATAGTAGAAGTCGAGAAAATCCACCACATAGCCGTGCATCACCCGGTCAAGCACATTACCCAACGCACCACCCAGCACCGAAGCGAGTGCCACAGCCTGAAGTTTTTCATTATCCGGAAGACGTTTTAACCACACGGTAATCACCACGCTCACCACCAGCGCAATAACGGTAAAGAACCAGCGCTGCCAGCCACCCGCATCAGCCAAAAAGCTGAAGGCGGCACCGCTGTTATGTGCCAATACGATATTAAAGAAGGGGGTTATAGGCACTGTTTCGTAAAGTGAAAGGGTACTGGATGCCCACACTTTAGTGCCAACATCCAGCACAAAAATTACCGCCGTCAACCACAACCACTTAAGCATGGTGACGCTGCTCCCCCGCACCATGCACATTCTCAACACAGCGACTACACAGCGTTGGATATTCAGTATTGTGGCCCACATCTTCGCGGTGGTGCCAACAACGCTCGCACTTGGTATGGGTAGAGGCTTTGGTGGCGATCCACACCTCATCACCACCTTCCAATGTGATATGGGTTGTATTGCTGGGTATGGTCTCGGTGGTGTGGATTCGCGCATAAGAGGTGATCAGCGCGAAGCGCAACTCATCATCCAACTGGGCAAGGCGGTCATAAATTTCACGGCCACAGTAGAGGTCAACCTCAGCATCCAGTGATGAGCCAATTGTTTTCGATTCACGCAACGGCTCCAGTGCTTTGGTCACCGCCTCACGCACCTCAATCACCTGACGCCAGAAGGCGCTGTCCATCACCTGCTCGCCACACGCCGGCAGTTGATACCACTGCTCCAGAAAAATACTCTCACCCCGCTCACCGGGAATATGCTGATAAATCTCCTCTGCGGTAAAGCTCAGGATCGGTGCCAGCCAGCGAGATAGCGCCTCAATCACATGATAGAGCGCAGTTTGGCAGCTGCGGCGGGCGACTGAGTCTGCTTTGGTGGTGTATTGGCGATCTTTCACCACATCCAGATAGAATGAACCCATCTCAATGGAGCAAAAGTTTTGTACCTTCTGGTAAATGTGGTGAAACTCATACTTATCATAAGCATCCTGCAGCTCAAGCTGTAGCTGGGCAGTACGCTCAATCACCCAGCGATCCAGTGCGATCATCTCCGAGGGAGCCAGCATATCGGTTGCGGGATCAAAGCCGTGCAGATTCGCCAACAGAAAACGGGCCGTATTACGAATACGGCGATAGGTGTCTGAAGTGCGTTTAAGAATCTCATCAGAGACGGTCATCTCACCCCGGTAGTCGGTCGCCGCCACCCATAAACGCAATACATCGGCACCCAGATTATTAACTACTTTTTGTGGTGCTACCACATTACCCCGGGATTTGGACATCTTCTGCCCATTGGCATCCACGGTAAAACCATGGGTCAATACCGATTTATAAGGCGCTTGGCCGTTGATAGCCACCGAGGTCAACAGTGAAGACTGGAACCAACCCCGGTGCTGGTCAGAACCCTCCAGATAGAGATCAGCCGGATAGGCCAACCCCTCTCGACGCGCCAACACCGCATGGTGAGTCACCCCGGAGTCAAACCAGACATCCAGCGTATCGGTTACTTTGTCATAATGGGCGGCATCGTCACCCAGCAGCTCAGCGGCATCCATCTCAAACCAGCCGTCAATGCCCTGCTTTTCAACCCGCTGTGCCACCTGCTCAATCAACTCAGCAGTTTGCGGGTGCAGCTCCTGACTCTCTTTATGTACAAACAGCGCCATCGGCACTCCCCAGGTGCGCTGACGGGAGACACACCAATCTGGACGGTTATTGACCATCCCTTCAATCCGCGCTTTACCCCATTCGGGCAGCCACTGGGTTTTCTCTATTTCACCCTGAGCGGTATCCCGCAGGCCATTTTGCTGCATGCTGATAAACCACTGCGGGGTGGCGCGGAAAATAATCGGTGTTTTGTGCCGCCAGCAGTGGGGGTAGCTGTGGTGCAGTGCTGCAACACGCAGCAGCGTACCCTTCGCCTTGAGCAACTCGACCACACTATCATTTGCCTTAAAGACATGTTGACCGGCAAAGTATTCGGTATCAGGTAGAAACTTACCATCACCACCCACTGGGTTAACCACCTCTAGGCCATATCGTGAACCAACCACATAATCGTCCTGCCCATGACCCGGGGCGGTATGCACCGCACCGGTACCCGCCTCGGCGGTCACATGGTCACCCAAAATGATCGGCACTTCACGGTCGCTAAAGGGGTGTTGCAGCTTCACGCCTTCCAGATCAGCGCCTTTACAGTAGGCAATCACCCGGTATTCATCTATCTCGTAACGCCCCATTGCATCTTTCAGTAGCGCCTCTGCCAATAGCAGACGCTCATTGGGGGTCTGCACAACGGCGTAGTCAAACTCAGGGTTCAGGCTGACCGCCTGATTAGCGGGCAGTGTCCACGGGGTGGTGGTCCAGATGGGTGCCGAGATCGGCCCATGCCCGTCGTGACCCGCCACATGACTGCAACGGCTTAAAAAATCGGCGTCATCAACCACGGTGAAGCGCACATCAATCGCCGGGGAGGTTTTATTTTCATACTCCACCTCGGCCTCTGCCAGTGCCGAGCCACAATCGACACACCAGTGCACTGGCTTGGAGCCTTTATGCAGGTGACCGTTCTCAATAATTTTGCCCAGACTGCGGATGATATCCGCTTCAAACTGAAAATCCATGGTCAAGTAGGGGTTATCCCACTCAGCAAATATACCCAGACGTTTAAAATCTTCCCGCTGGCCATTCACCTGTTTAGCGGCATATTCACGGCACTTGTGGCGGAAGGTTTTGGCATCCACCTTCTGACCCGCTTTGCCCACCTTCTTCTCGACCATTAGCTCAATCGGCAGACCGTGGCAGTCCCACCCTGGCACGTAGGGGGCATCAAAACCGCTCATCACCTTCGATTTAACAATAATATCTTTCAGCACCTTATTCACCGCATGGCCAATATGAATATTGCCATTGGCGTAGGGGGGGCCGTCATGCAGAATAAAGGGGGGACGACCAGCCGATGCAGCACGCTGTTTGCCATACAGATCCTGCTCTTCCCAGCGTTTAAGAAATAAAGGCTCACGGTTCGCCAGATTGCCGCGCATCGGAAAATCGGTTTTTGGTAAATTCAAAGTTGCTTTATAGTCGCTCACGTCTGTCTCTCTTTAACGCGTTATGCACCCAGCCCAAGCGGCTGATAATGGTTGCTAAAAAATGTTTTTGCCGTTGTCACATCACAGTTAATTTGTACCACCAGCGCATCCAGTGATGCAAAACGCTGCTCTTGGCGGATCTTGTGCAAAAAATCTACTTGCACGTATTGCCCGTAAATCTGCTGGGAAAAATCCAGCAGATGTATCTCTAAAATAGAGTGGCTGCCATTGACGGTTGGGCGAGTACCGATATTGGCAACTCCGGCCAGAGGCTCTCCTTCAAGACCAAACACCTCCACCGCAAACACCCCCTGTAGTGGCACTGAAATCCGATGCAGATGTACATTAGCCGTGGGAAAACCCAACTGCCGCCCCCGCTTATCACCATGGGCAATGCGCCCACAGATTCGGTAGGGACGACCCAATAATGTCTCTGCCTGCAACAGATCACCCTGCTGCAAACACTCCCGCAAACGGGTGCTACTCACCCGCCCATGCTCAACATTAAAGGTGTGCATATTAACCACCTCAAAGCCGTGTTCACCACCCGCTTGTTGCAGCATGGAAAAATCCCCCTGGCGCTGATAACCAAAGCGGAAATCATCACCCACCACCAGATAGCGCACACCCAATTGTTTCACCAGCAGATCAATAAACTGCCCGGCAGAGATCGCTGAAAAGGGTTTGTCAAAATTGATGCAGATAACACGGTCCACCGCATAGCGTGTCAGTGACATCAACTTTTCACGCAGCCGATTCAGACGGGCAGGTGCCTCGTGGGGTGAAAAAAACTCTTGCGGTTGCGGTTCAAAAATCATCACTACCGAGGGCAAGTCCAATTCAGCCGCTTTCTCTGCCAAGCGCCCCAACACCGCCTGATGGCCGAGGTGCACCCCATCAAAATTACCAATGGTCAGCACGCAGCCACGGTGTTGCTCTCGTAAATTATGCAGTCCGCGAATCAGCTCCATAGTGACAGGTGTACCGTTAATTAAGTAAGGGGGCGAGTATAACAGCAGCAGCAGCTATTTCTTAACCCCTGTATCCTCATCAACGGTACTATTTTTTGGCTTACCTAGAAGGTCTTTGACCCGAACCCCTAATAACAGCAGCGTGGCAAAGTAACTTGCCATACCCGCCATCACCCAAACCAGTAACCACAAAGCGCGATTCCAGCCACTCCACTCCATCCACTGTTCAAGGGGAGGCGAGCAAAAGTAGAGCAGCGCCAACATTACCACAGCCGCCAGCGCCACCTTCAACAGGAAGTTCCGCCATCCCGCCTGTAATACAAAGATCTGTTCTTTGCGTAACACATAGTAGAGCAGCCCTGCATTAATAAAGGCTGCAAGCGCCGTTGCCAATGCCAAACCTGCATGGGCACCGGCAATATCAAACCACACCATCGGTGCCACAAACACCACATTGAGCACCATGCCAATCATTATCGCTTTAATCGCAATTTTGACCGGTGTTTTGATATCTTGTCGGGAGTAGAAACCCGGTGCCAGTACTTTAACCAGAATAAAACCCAATAATCCTGTTCCGTAGGCCATCATACTCAGGCTCGCCATTTCAAGATCTTTTGCCGTGAATGCACCGTAATAGAAGAGTGTTGCCAGCATCGGCCCCGCCATCATCACTAACCCTAGCGTTGCCGGTACTGCAATTAGAAATACCCAGCGTAGTGACCAATCCATGGTCGCTGAAAAACCATCTTGATCATCACGAGCCACCTGTTTTGAGAGTGTTGGTAGCACCACTGTGGCCAGCGCGATACCAAATACACCCAATGGGAACTCCACCAGCCGGTCAGAGTAGTAGAGCCAAGAGACACTGCCGGTCTCTAAAAAGGAGGCGATGATGGTATCAAACAGTAGATTGAGCTGAACCACCGAAACACCGATAATTGCCGGAATCATCAGCGTCATGATCCGTTTCACCCCCTCATCCTGCCAGCCCCACTTTGGCAGGCCAAGCACCCCGAGGCGCATCAAAAAAGGGATCTGAAACAGTAGCTGGGCAACACCGGCAATCAACACCCCCCAAGCGAGCGCGGTGATCGGCTCGTGCATATGGGGTGCCAGCCAGACTGCACAGCCAATCAAACTTAAATTGAGGAATACCGGGGTAAAGGCAGGCACCCCAAAACGGCCAAAGGTATTTAACACCCCCCCCGCCAGCGCCACCAGTGAGATAAAAAAGATGTAGGGGAAGGTTAACATCAACATGTCAGAAGCGAGTGCATGCTTGTAGTCATCCCCGGCGAACCCCGGTGCAAAGAGTAAAATCAGCAGCGGAGCGGCAATCACACCCATAATACTGACTATAAAGAGTACACCGCCCAGTGTTCCTGCGGTACGCTGCACCAGTTCACGCACCGCCTCTTTGCCACGTGCCTCTTTATATTCCGATAGCACCGGAATAAAGGCTTGAGAGAAAGCACCTTCGGCAAATAGCCGACGTAAAAAATTGGGGATTTTAAACGCAACCAAAAAAGCATCGGTACCGGCATCTGCGCCAAAAAGGCGTGCGATCAGAATATCCCGCACAAAACCAAGTACGCGGGAGATCATAGTCATCGCACTGAACATGGCAGCAGAACGCAGCAGCTTTGAACTCACACAACAGCCTTTGATTGATGATTAGATTGCAGAATGCATCATTCTATAACAACTAATGCAATACATCCGCATTAACGAGTAGCCACACAAAAAGCAGCCCTGCTAAAAAATCGCTGATATTTACAATAAAAATCGGCGATGGCATTGACAAAAGAGTGAAAAAAACGCATATTAGCCGACCTTCGATGTAGATCGATCAACATTTAACGGAAATTTAGGAGTAGACCTTTGGCAAATTCAGCACAAGCTAAGAAACGTGCCCGCCAGGCAGAGAAGAGTCGTCAATTGAACGCTTCTCAGCGCAGTGAGATGCGCACCACAGTCAAAAAAGTATTAAACGCTTTGGAAAATGGCGATAAAGCACTTGCTGAAACGACTTACAAGGCTGCTGAACCTGCACTTGATAAAGCCGCACGCAAGGGACTGATTCATGCAAACAAAGCAGCCCGCATTAAAAGCCGCCTGAATGCACGCATCAAGGCAGCGGCTTAACCGTTTAAAAGCCACAGGGGAGTAACATTTCCCCTGATGCTAAAAAACCCGCAATGCGGGTTTTTTTATGCACGCTCCTAATCAAATTAACACTAAATTATCCCGGTGAATCAACTCCACATCATCCAGGTAGCCCAACAGCCCTACAATATCACCGCTGGGGTGGTCAATAATTTTAAGTGCCTCATCTGCCGAGTAATTAACCAATCCCCGGGCAACCTCAACGCCATGCGCGTCAAGACAAACCACCAGCTCACCTCGGCGAAAATCACCCGTTATCGCCTTCACACCGATCGGCAACAGCGAGCCTCCTTTCCCTTTCAAGATTTTCACTGCGCCCTCATCCAACAACAGCGAACCCCGGCTTTGAAGATGCCCGGCCAGCCACTGTTTGCGCGCACTGACCGGCTCACTATCTGGATAGAGCAAAGTCCCTAGTACATCTCCAGCAAAGAGGTTCTGCAAAATATCCTGTTGGCGACCAGAGGCGATCACCGTTGTAGCACCCGAGCGCGCCGCCAGTTTAGCGGCACTGACCTTGGTCAGCATACCGCCCCGCCCCAGTACTCCTCCTGCGCCAGCCATCGCCACCAGAGAGTCATCATCTGCTGAAACTTCACTTAACAACACCGCATCCGCATGGTGACGCGGGTCTTTATCGTACATACCCTGCTGGTCAGTCAAAATCACCAACAGCTCCGCCTCAAGCAGGTTAACCACCAGTGCCGCCAGAGTGTCGTTATCACCAAAGCAGATTTCATCCGTTGCAACCGTATCATTTTCATTAATAATGGGAATCACACCGGATGCCACCAGCGTATTCAGCGTACTGCGGGAGTTAAGATAGCGGGTACGATTTGAGAGATCGTCATGGGTCAATAAAACTTGTGCGCAACAGAGGCCATATTTCCGAAATGCCTTTTCGTAGGCGTGCACCAGACCCACCTGTCCGACCGCCGCCGCCGCTTGTAGCTCGTGCAATGTATCGGGCCTGGCCTCCCAGCCCAGGCGCAACACACCCTCAGCAACGGAACCGGAAGAGACCAAGATTACCTCAACTCCCAGATGCCGCAAGGCAGCCAGTTGAGCAACCCAGATATCGATCGCCCGGTGATCAAGCCCCTCACCATCATTGGTCAGTAGCGCGCTGCCAATCTTCACCACCCAGCGACGGTACGTTCCAATTTGTTGTCGTTTAGTTTTTTCCATCTTCCCGTTGCTCTAGTTCATTCTGCTTGGCCTGCTCCACCTGCTCCATGATGTGGTACATCAAATCACGCGTGCCCTCTCCACTCAAAGCGACCACTTTATAAACAGGGCCTTCCCACTGCAAACCATCGATAATCTTCTGACAACACGCCTCTCGCTCATCCTCGGGCACAAGGTCAAGCTTGTTCAGCACCAACCAACGCTCTTTAGCCACCAGCTCCGGGCTAAACTTCTCCAATTCGGTAATAATTGACTGCGCATCCGCCACCGGGTCACGGCCATCACCAAACGGTGAAACATCAACCAGATGCAGCAGCAGGCGAGTACGGGCCAGATGCTTTAGAAAACGAACCCCTAGCCCGGCCCCATCTGCTGCACCCTCAATCAGCCCTGGAATATCAGCAATCACAAAACTGCGGTGCGACTCAATACTGACCACCCCGAGATTGGGATGCAAGGTGGTAAAGGGGTAGTCCGCCACCTTGGGACGAGCCGCAGAGACCGAGCGCACAAAAGTCGACTTACCGGCATTAGGCAAACCCAGCAACCCCACATCCGCCAGCAGCTTCAACTCCATGCGCAGCTCACGCTGCTCCCCCTCTTTCCCTGAGGTAAACTGACGCGGCGCACGGTTGGTACTGCTCTTAAAGTGGGTATTACCCAGACCACCCCGACCGCCCATCGCTACACACAACACCTGGCCCGGCTCGGTTAAGTCACCCACCAGCTCTTCCGTATCTACATCGGTAACAACCGTACCCACTGGCACCCGGACATAGAGATCATCTCCGCCCTTACCATACATGTCTCGCCCCATACCCGTCTGACCACTCTTGGCGCGGTAGCGACGCACATGGCGAAAGTCCACTAACGTATTCAAGCCCTCATCGGTTACCAGATAGACACTGCCACCATGCCCACCATCACCACCATTAGGGCCGCCCTTAGGAATGTACTTTTCACGACGAAAGCTGGCACAACCGTTACCGCCTTTGCCCGCCTCCACCATAATCACTACTTCATCAACAAATTTCATAACCAGCACCGCCAAAGAGCTAACGCCCCAGTGGATTTAACAAATCATTTCGCCATAACAAAAAAAGCCCCACCACAAAGGCAGGGCTTTTTCATCGGGCCAGGCCCGCGTAATTTAAGCCGCGTGAACGCTGACAAATTTACGACTCTTAGGACCTTTCACCTCAAATACAACACGACCGTCTGTCTTGGCAAACAGTGTATCATCTTTACCAATACCAACATTGACACCCGGGTGAAAATGAGTACCACGCTGACGAACAAGAATATTACCTGCAACTACCTCTTCACTACCAAAACGCTTAACACCCAAGCGCTTGGATACGGAATCACGACCGTTACGAGTACTACCACCGGCTTTCTTATGTGCCATTGCTAAACCCCTTACAGATTAATTAAGCTGAAATACCAGTAATCTGGACTTCAGTGTATGCCTGACGGTGACCCGCCTGCTTACGATAGTGCTTACGACGCTTGAACTTGATGATCATCACTTTCTTGCCACGACCGTGTGAAACCACAGTAGCGTTAACTTTTCCACCCTCTACAAGGGGAGTGCCGACTTTAATATCGTCACCATCAGCAACCAGCAAAACATCATCAAATGCCACTGCGCCACCTACTTCAGCCGCCAGCTTTTCGATCTTCAGAGTTTCGCCTTCAGATACCTTGTATTGCTTCCCGCCGGTCTTGATTACAGCGTACATGTCGAATTCTCCAACTCTGCATTCCGCACACCCTACTGGTTGCGAGATGCGTAAAAAACTTAAAACCTTAGGTTTCGAGGCGACGGATTTTAACCACATCCACCGCCAGCGTCAAATAGTTTAGGCGATTAATTTTTCACTGAAACGAATAACCTTACTCAAACTACACAATATGTGAGATAGCGATTGCATCCTGAAGTTGGGCAGGGTAAGTTTATCGCCTCAAACAACAGCTATGCTCCGAATATATCAATGCACAACGCGCGACCTAAAAACAGTCTAAACGACAACAAGTTAACAGAGATACAAGCATTGATCACAGATGAGCGCCGGTCAGTTGACCAGCTCATCACCCAAAGCTTGCACTCTGAGGTTGAGCTCATCAACCAGCTTGGCCACTACATTGTCGATAGTGGCGGCAAACGCCTGCGCCCCATGCTGCTACTGCTAACCGCACGAGCATTTAACTACCAGGGCGATCACCACATCAGCCTAGCCACTATCATCGAATTTATTCACACCGCAACGCTGCTGCACGACGATGTTGTGGATAACTCACTTCTTCGTCGTGGCGCAGAGACTGCCAATGCGATCTGGGGTGACCAGGCCAGTGTATTAGTGGGTGACTTCCTCTACTCCCGCGCCTTTGAAATGATGGTTTCTCTGGACAACATGCGCGTCATGGAGATGATGTCTCACACCACCAACACCATCGCAGAAGGTGAGGTGATGCAACTGCTCAACAGCCGCAACCCGGATACCAGCGAAGCGAGTTACATGGCAGCCAACCGCTGCAAAACTGCCAAACTGTTTGAATCAGCCACCCAGCTGGGAGCGGTCATCAGTAACAGCAGCCAGCAGCAAGAGAGAGCCATGGCTGACTTTGGCCTGCACCTCGGCATCGCTTACCAACTGATCGACGACGTACTCGATTACAGCGCCACCGCAGAGGAGATGGGGAAAAATGTCGGCGACGATCTTGCTGAAGGCAAACCCACGCTGCCACTAATATATGCGATGCGCACCGGCACCCAGCAACAGCGAGAGACCATCCGCAACGCCATCATCAAGGGTGACCGCAACCAGATTGACCTCGTCAGCGAAGCGATCACCGCAACTGGCTCAATTGATTACACCGCAGAAATTGCCCGCAACCAGGCAGAAATCGCCAGAAAGGCGTTATCACACCTGCCCGACACACCGTTTCGCAGTGCACTAAATGAGACCTTGAACTTTTGCGTGGAGCGCCGCTACTAGGAGGCTGTCCGAGAATGAAAGTCGTCGCGAGGCAGAGCCGACCAGTCACTTTCACTATGCTAAAGTACTCCCCTCCTTCTCACTCCCAGGGCGCTTGAAATGCAACAATCCCCCGCGACAGCATCATCGCTCACGCGGAACTGGCGCACCCTGCGTCTGTTCAACATCTTTCGCATCATTCTGGCGGCAACACTTTTCGGGCTAACGCTCTTCACCAGCGCAACCGCACAGTCGATCTATTCCGAGCTATTTCAAAGCATCAGCCTGCTCTTTCTACTTTTCTCGGTGCTCAGTGCAATCGCCATCCACAAACAGTGGCCCGGCTTCAGTACCCAAGTTTATCTCTACGCCATTGTCGACATTATCGCCATCACCGCACTCACCCACAGCCTTAGTGGTGGTGATGGGCCATTAGAAATACTGCTCATTATCACCATTATTGGCACCGCACTGCTACTGCCCGAACGTGGTGCAATCATCATTGCATCCATTGCCAGCTTAGCTCTACTAGGGGAGCGAAGCTACAGCCAGCTACTTGAGCAGGCCAGTGTCAACTACACCCAGGCCGGGCTATTAGGTGCCACTTTTTTTGCAACCGCACTGCTCAGCACCACTCTCAACCGCCGACTAAAAGAGAGTGAACAACTGGCCGAACAGCGAGGCATTGACCTCGCCAATCTTGCTCAGCTAAACCAGCACGTCATTCAACTGCTGCAATCCGGGGTATTGGTGATCGACAGCAGTGGTCGTATTCGACTCACCAACCAAACTGCCCTGCAACTACTCGGCAATGCCGGAAAAAGTACAAAACTGAACCAGTTACCCCACGAGCTTCAGCAACACTACCAACGCTGGATAGAGAAAAAACAGCAGCCCGACAGCAACATCAAAATAGCCGAAAATGGCATCGAAATCAGTAGCCATTTCAAACAACTGGGCAGCCAACCAGAGCATGGCAGTATTATATTTCTAGAAGATAGCTCCGACCTGGCTCAGCAAGTCCAACACCTAAAACTGGCCTCGCTTGGCCGACTCACCGCCAGCATTGCTCACGAAATCAGAAACCCGCTGGGCGCAATCAGCCATGCGGCACAGCTACTTGATGAATCCCCCGCACTGGAGCAAGAAGATAGACGACTGATCGAAATCATCAGTAACCACTCAAGCCGCATGAACACCATTATTGAAAGCATTTTACAACTGAGCCGACGTGAGCAATTTAACCCCGCCACCATTGCAATCGACGAATGGCTAAGCACATTTATTGATGAATTTTCCACCAGCAACCACGCCGACCCCAGTAATATTGCCATCCACATAAAGAGTAGCCAAACCAACATCACTATGGATCCCACACACCTCTACCAAGTGGTTTCCAACCTCTGCAACAACGCCATACGCCATAGCCGTGACTACTCCGAAAACCCCAAAGTAGAGCTGCACTTCGGACTTTCCCCCCTCAGTGACCACCCCTACCTTGATGTAGAAGACCACGGCCCCGGCATTGCGGCAGCGGATGCACAGCATATCTTCGAGCCTTTCTACACCACCGAAAACAGTGGCACTGGACTCGGCCTGTACATTGCGAGAGAATTGTGCGAATGCAATCATGCCAAACTCGACTACATAGCGAGTGATACGGGTGCCCGTTTCCGCATCACCTTCAGCAACCCCGACACAACACAGTAGAAACTATGAGCAACCACCTGGCCTTAATTGTTGATGATGAACCCGACATTCGTGAGTTAATGGCATTAACCCTAGGACGCATGGGTATCGAGTCATTTTCAGCCGCCTCACTAAAAGAGGCCTACGATCTGCTGTTACAACACAAATTCCACATCTGCCTCACTGACATGCGACTACCCGATGGTAACGGGCTTACCCTGGTTGAACACTTACAAGTAAAAGCCCCGGAGATGCCGGTTGCGGTTATTAGCGCCCACGGCAATGTTGAATCAGCGGTTCAAGCACTCAAATACGGGGCCTTCGACTTTGTCTCCAAGCCGATAGAGCTGCCCATACTGCGTAATCTGGTCAAATCAGCACTCAAACTCAACAACACCCCAGAAAAGGATCGTCGCTCACGAGATACTTTATTGGGTGAATCAAGTGTCATGCGCACCACCCGCTCAATGATTGCCAAGCTCTCCCGTAGTCAAGCACCGGTTTATGTCAGTGGCGAATCAGGCACCGGCAAAGAGCTGGTCGCCCGGCTCATCCACAGCAAGGGACCTCGCAACGAAGGGCCCTTCATCCCGGTTAACTGTGGTGCAATACCCAGTGAGCTGATGGAGAGCGAATTCTTTGGCCATAAAAAAGGCAGCTTTACCGGTGCCATTGCAGATAAAAGCGGCCTGTTTCTCTCCGCAAATGGCGGCACCCTATTTTTAGATGAAGTGGCCGACCTGCCGCTGCACATGCAGGTAAAACTGCTACGGGCAATCCAGGAGAAAGCAGTACGTCCGGTGGGCGGCAATAAAGAAGAATCCACCGATGTACGCATCCTCAGCGCCACCCACAAAAATCTCGCCAAACTGGTCGATGAAGGGAAATTCCGTCAAGATCTATTCTATCGCCTCAACGTTATCGAACTACGGGTACCCCCGCTACGTGACCGCAGTCAGGATATTCCACAACTGGCAGAACACATCACCAAAAAATTAGCCAAGCAGGTGGGCATCACCCCACCACACATCACCGAAGAGGCCCAAATCAGACTGAGCCAGTATCAATTTCCCGGCAATGTGCGCGAACTGGAAAACATTCTAGAGCGGGCACTCACCCTCTGTGAGGGAGAAGAAATAACCCTCACCGATCTTCAGCTACCACCGACTGAGACATCAATGGCAACCACCCCCAACTCAGACACCGCCATCGCAGAACCAGCCCCACAATCTGCCCTAACCCCCTCAACCCCAGTCAATAGCACTATTCCATTAGAGGATCACCTGGAATCAATTGAACGGGATTTAATTCAAAAGGCGCTGGAAAAGACTCGGCACAACAAAACAAAAGCTGCCGAACTGCTAGGCATCACCTTCCGTGCACTGCGCTATCGCCTGAAAAAACTGAACATAGAGTAAACACCTTAATTAAACAGCGGTCTTATTGAGGCATGCAATCACACAAAACGTCACTTAAAGCCGTACAAACTGACAAAAAACGTCACTTCTTTAACATCATCCTAACAATACACAATTTAAAATTCACTTCGAAAAAACATAACAAGATGAAAAACAATGATTTATTAAATAATAACAAAATATTTGCTTTTCAATATGCAGATTGGCACACTAGCTGCAGCTAACCCAGCAAGGCAAAACGCCGATTCCGAAGCCGCTGCACACCCGAGAGGCGAACGCAGCCTCTAAGGGCAAGCAAAAAACTTCGAATTAATCACAATTGGAGAACAAATCATGATCATACAAAAACAACAAGGTTTCACCCTCATCGAACTCATGATCGTTGTGGCGATTATCGGTATTTTAGCGGCAGTAGCCATTCCTGCGTACTCTGACTACACTGTCAAAGCCAAAATCGGTAATGCCCTGAGTGCTGCGGATAGCCTGAAGGGAGGCGTGAGCACTTGCGCTCAAGAAGCTGGGGGCTTACTTGCTGACTGTGATACAACGACAGCCTTAATTTACACTCCCATCCCCGTCTTCACCCCAACCAAGGAAGTTTCAGCTGCAGCAGTTGTAGCTGGCGTTGTCACACTGACATTAGCAAATGGCATTGGTACCGATGTAGACGGCGAGACCATCACACTTACCCCCGTCATTGGCACTTCCAATGTTATTTGGACAAATACCACGACTGTGACCCACTCAGCTGCATTGGCCGCCATCACAAAGAACAATATATAAGCCTTATAGCACAAAGGAAATTAAAGTAACGGCAGTCGGGCTAATTAGAATAAAGCTCGACAACCCAAAGCCCCTCGCAAGAGGGGCTTTTTTTTGCTCATTTATAAATCTGAAGCTATCATGCTGGCAGCAGCTCACACTTTCACCAACGTTGCGTGTCCACATGAGCCAACAACACGGAAGAGAGGGGTTACCGATTTATTTCGATTTCCCACCAGACACACATCACTCGCCATGCTGCGCTGAGGGGCCGGGTTATTTACCCTGTTCAACTTACTGCATTTTTTATGTAAGCAAGTTACCATTAGTTCAAACAAACCTCTAAAGGTTACACCCCTAATCCCCGGATAAGAGCGCGATATGATGTGTAAGAGATTGGGCTCACAGCGAAATAAAAAATAGGAGTCGCACCCACAGGTTCCGCGGCTATTTTTTGTTTTACTGTGGAATCAAGAGCTTATGCAGCACACGTGTTTCCACCTGTGGATAAAGGCACGCATAAAAATAAACTTAGACGGCTAACAATGAGACCTTTAAGCATTATCCTCCCCTGCAAAAATGAAGCGATTAGCTTAGCTAGGTTACTACCAGATCTTTTTCAACTGGCACCTGAGGCTGAAATCATTATCATCAACGATGGTTCAACAGACAACACCCTCGATATATGTAAAAAATATAACATTACAACGATCACCCACCCCTACCCCATGGGCAACGGGGCTGCAATTAAATCCGGTACCCGTGCGGCCACGGGTGATGTGTTGGTCTTTATGGATGCCGATGGCCAACACCGCCCGGAAGAGATTCAATCACTATTGGATAAACTGGACGAAGGTTACGACATGGTGGTGGGCGCCCGAAGTCGAAAAGGGCAAGCGGGCATTGGGCGACTGGTTGCCAATACTATCTATAATAAACTGGCCAGTTGGATGACCGGGCATAAAGTGGAAGACCTGACCTCCGGTTTTCGTGCGGTACGTGCCGATAAATTCCGTGAATTTCTACACCTGCTACCCAACGGGTTCTCTTACCCCACCACCAGCACCATGGCCTTTTTTCGCGCCGGTTATGCGGTCGCCTATCTGCCCATTGAGGTTCTCAAAAGAGAAGGGAAGAGCCATATTAATATTTGGAAGGATGGGGTGCGCTTTCTATTGATTATTTTCAAAGTGGGCACCCTCTACTCGCCACTGAAACTGTTTATCCCCATTAGCCTGCTGCACGGTGCTATTGGCTTAAGTTACTACGCCTATACCTTTATCACCGTTGGGCGGTTTACCAATATGAGTGCAATGCTGCTGAGCAGCGCGGTGATTATTTTCTTGATCGGGCTAATTTCAGAACAGATTACGGCACTGCTTTATCAGGATAAAAACCGAAAATGAGGGTATTGATCGACATTGGCCACCCGGCTCATGTGCATTTTTTTCATCAGCCGATTCAGCAACTTCAAGCTGAGGGGCATGAGGTGATTATCACCAGTCGTGATAAAGAGTTTGCGCTGGAGCTGCTGGACGGCCTGGGACTGGAGCACCACTCGCTCTCCGCACTGGGCAAAGGCGGCCTGTTTGGCTTGGCTAAAGAGCTGGTCACCCGTGACTTGGCGCTACTCAACGTAGTTCGAAAAACCAAGCCCGATGTCATGGCGGCTATTGGCGGGGTCTTCATTGCCCACGTGGGCAAATTGACGGGAATACCGTCACTGGTTTTTTATGATACCGAAAACGCCACCCTGCAAAACGCCATCACCTACCCCCTAGCCTCGGCGGTAATTGTGCCCGACTGTTACCACGGCTGGCTGCCCAAAAAACGCCACCTTCGCTACCTCGGCTACCATGAGCTAAGCTACCTACACCCCGACTATTTCACGCCTGATCGTAAAATTGCCGTTGATAATGGTTTAAGTGAGGAGGGGAGAACATTTTTTCTGCGACTGGTCTCCTGGCAAGCCAATCACGATGTAGGGGAGAGCGGCTGGAGTGAGGTGCGACTAAAAAAACTGATCAATAAACTCAAACCACTGGGCAGAGTATTAATCTCATCCGAAGCGCCGCTTAGCCCAGAAATGGATCAATACCGTTACCAAGGAAGCATTAACCAAGTCCACCATGTGATGGCCTTTAGCGCTCTATTTATTGGCGAAAGTGCCACCATGGCTTCCGAGTGTGCGGTGCTCGGGGTACCGGCTATTTATGCCGCTGAAACCGGGCGCGGCTATACCACCGAGCAAGAGCAAAAATTTGGCTTGGTGAAAAACCTGCATACCATTGAGTGGAGCCGGCTTGAAGCGGCAATTGATGAGCTACTGGCGCAACCGGCAAGCCACTGGCAACAGGCTCGCCAGCAATTGCTGGATGAGACCATTGACGTTACCCAACTTGTAACACAGTGCATCACCAACCACCCCGCCCCGCTGCAACATTACCAAGCCACTCTGGGGTCATAACATGTGTGGCATTGCGGGCTGGCTCTCCACCACGCCGATGACGGAAGATGTTTTACCGTCACTAAAGCGGATGATCAACAGCATTGCCCACCGTGGGCCGGATGGTGAGGGGGTGGCGCTGTTTGACCACGCCGCACTCGGCCACCGCCGCCTTGCCATTATCGACCCCGATGGCGGCCAGCAGCCGATGTTTAGCCATGACCGGCGCTACTGCATCAGCTTTAACGGTGAAATCTACAACTACCCAGCTCTACGCAAAACCTTAATTGAACAGGGCCACACCTTCCATCACCATTCGGATACTGAAGTCATCATGGAACTGTACCGTGCTGAGGGGTGGCAAGGGTTTTCACAGCTGCGCGGCATGTTTGCCTTTCTGCTGTGGGATAACGAGCTGAAGCAGGCTCTACTGGTGCGTGATCCACAAGGGATCAAGCCTCTGTTTATCCAGCAACAGAGGCATCAACTCTGCTTTGCATCCGAGGCAAAAGCACTGTTGGCTCGCAACAAACAAAAACCTTCGCTAAACGGCAATGCTCTGCACCAGTTGATGAACTTCCGCTACCTACCCGGTGAGATGAGCCTATTTGAGGGGGTCACCCAACTTACTGCCGGTAGCGTGCTCTGTTGGCAGCCAAATGGTGAGATGACCCGACAGAAAATCCCCCCACCCAAAGCGACCAGCGGTGACACACTCGCCCAACTCCACGACAGCATTAACCATCACCTCACTGCCGATGTGACGGTGGGCTGCTATCTCTCTGGTGGCATCGACTCGGCCACCATCGCCGCCGTTGTAGCTCAACAACAACCACTACACAGCTTTACCCTCGCTGTGGGTGATGACCCCAATGAAGCGATCAATGCCGCAATCACGGCTCAACTGCTCGGCATAGAGAACCGGCAGGGTGAAATTACCGGAAATTTAGAACAACAGTTACTGGATCTGGTGTGGCACCTGGAGACGCCAAAGGTCAACGCCCTGCAAGTGAGTCAACTGGCACAACTGGCCAGCCACAAAGTGAAAGTGACCCTCTCTGGCTTGGGGGGCGATGAGCTATTTCTCGGTTATAACGCTCATAAAATTTTTTCCCAGTGCCAAAAACTCTCACGCTGGCTACCGAAACTGGCCAGCCAACCGCTGGGCAAGCTGGGGGCAGGAGTAATCAACACCCTGCAACGCACCCCCTGGAGTGAACCCCAGCGGGCGATGCAGATGTTACAAAACCTCGGCAACTGGCCTCAGCTCTATGGACTGTTACGCAATGTGTGGGACAACCCCCACATGCGCCAGAAAATTTACGGCCCGAGAATGCTCGACCAACCACTGGATAACAGCTTTGAACTGCTTGAACAGCGCTGGCCGCACAGTGAATCTCCTATGGCGGCCATGGCGCAGTTTGAGCTGCACAACAAGATGGTCAACGATCTGCTATGGCAGGAGGACCGTGTCAGCATGGCGGTGGGGCTGGAGGTGCGCACCCCGTTTGTGGATGGCCCGTTAATCGCGCATCTGCAACAGCTCTCCCCCGAGCAGCTTATGGCCGGTGGGACCAAAGGTTATCTGCGCCAAATACTCAAACCACTGCTACCCAATGAAATTTTAAACCGACCCAAAAGCGGCTTCCAGCTGAATTCCCCTCACTTCTTCCAGCAACAGCTCAAGCCACTGGCGGCGTGCTGGCTAAATCGTGAAATAACCAAGCAACATGGCCTGTTTAACTACCAATTTATCGAGTGGGTACAAAAACAGCCCCCCCGCACCGGACTGCGCTGGCATTACTTCATGCTTTACCTTATGTTATTGACCCATATGTGGATGATCCGTTTTGAAGGTGAAGATGTCGGTTGATAACAGCGAAATAGAGCGGGTACTCAACCAACTCTACCACTACAGTCGCCAACAGCAGTGGCGCGGCCATAACAAACATGATGGCCTCAACAGCCCTCTGCTGAGAGCCACCCTTGGCTGGTCCAAGTGGCCACGGCTGATCGCTATTCAGGGGGTAATGCGGGCCCCTGTTAACCTGCGCCCACTGCTGCTCAACCCCAAAGTCTACAACCCCAAAGGACTGGCGCTGTTTGCCATGGGGCTGTTTGACCGCTACAGGGTCTCAAACGACCCACAACAGCGTGCAGAGGCCGAGCAACTACTGGCTCTGATTGAACAGAACCGCTCACCGGGTGAGTGGTCAGGAGCTTGTTGGGGCTATCACTACCCATGGCAAGACCCCGGCTTCTACGCCCCCACCAACACCCCCAACGCGGTAGTGAGCTGCTTTGTCTGTGAGGCGCTTCTTGACGGCTACCGGCTGACTCAAAACAACCACTACCTCGAAACAGTTGCCAGCACCATCCAGTTTTTGCTCAATGACCTAACCCCGCTCAAAGATCAGGATGATGAACTCTGCTTAGGCTACATGCCAATGCCAATGAGCATGCGAGTGATGGATGTCAGCATCTTGATCGGCACCGTGATTGCCCAATACAACGCCCTTAGCGGGGTGAGTGAGCACCAACAAACTGCCGAGCGGCTGGTGCGCTATGTGATCAACCAGCAGACCGACTACCACGCCTGGTGGTATACCGACCCACCCACGGACTCACGCATCAGCCACGACAACTACCACACCGGCTTTATTCTCGATGCCTTGCAACGCTATATGGATGCAACAGGGGATTATCAGTGGCAACAAAACTATGATGATGGGCTTAAATTTTATGCTGACAAACTATTTAATGATGATGGCTCTCCCCGCTGGATGCACGATGTAGATTTCCCCCACGACATTCACGGTGCAGCACAGGGCATACTCACCTTCTCGCGCCATGGGGAAGCCTACCCCGGACTGGCGGAGAAAATCACCCGCTGGACACTGGATAACATGTACCACCCAGAGGGGCGTTTTTATTACCAACAAACCAAACACTACACCAAGCGTTTTACACTATTGCGCTGGTGTAATGGCTGGATGGCGCGGGCACTTGGCAGCCAACAACAGCTAGCCAACAACCCATGAAAAAAATACTCTACCTTGGCCCTTCGGGTATTGGTGATTGGTGCTTTATCTACCCATCGCTGAAAGCCCTGCTGAACAAGTATGGCGCCGAGAAAATTGACCTGATTGTCCCCTACCAGAACCCAGGCAACCAGTTGCTCCCGCACAACCCATTAATCAACTCTATTCGCTACTTAAACCGCCAATACAGAGGGTTTGGCACCATAAGCTACCTGTTTCGTGGTTTGCGGCTACTTCGGGAGATCAGGCAAACAAGATACCAAGCCGTTGTCATCAGCTTTTTATCTAACCAACCCGATATGTTGCTGCTTGCCCGGCTATCGGGCTGCCGCAAACGAGTCGGCATTCACACCCAGCCAGGCTGGCTGCAAAAGTCAGCTATCAATCTGCCGGTTGATACCGGCGATGAACAGAACCGCCTCACTCTGCACCAACTCTATGCCCCTGAAGCACAACATAAGCCAGCACAACCACCCCCGTTCATGCCTGCAAACATAACCCATAACGGCTCTGAACTGCTGCACAAACATAACATTACCTCCCCTTACATCATTTTGGGTATTGGTGGTGGGCGAGATGCTCAGTGGCGATTTTGGCCAGCCAGCCACTATGCCGAGCTCATCAATACCGACACTCGCTTTCAATGGGTCATGCTTGGCGGTGGCGATGATGACCAGCAGCAGGCTCGGGAAATTGAGAGTCAAGTCACTGCCAAAGATCGTATGATCAATTTAGTTGATAAAACATCCATGAGTGACGCGCTTGCATTGATGACACAGGCAGAGGCTGTGGTTGGCAATGACAGTGGCATCACTAATTTATCTGCCATCATGAAGGTTCCAACACTCTGCTTCTACGGCCCGACCTCCGCCATGCTCACCGGGCCTGCACTTAATGGGGCAACAGTACTCGAGTGTAAACTCTCCTGCCGCCCCTGCTTTGATAACAGCATGAATGCAAACAGCGCCATCAATTGCCCAGAGAGAGTATGTCTCAAACAGATAACGGTGCAGCAGGTGATCAACGCCCTTCCGCCATCGGGAACCCCCAAGGGAGCTATGAATAACGCATGAAACAGAAACTGAAATTATTCCAGCACAAGCTGGCAGGGAAACTAAAGCAGTTCACCCCCCTTCGGAAGCTCTATGCCGCCCTGTTTGATCATGAAAGAAGCCGGCAGTTTGAACTGACACAGTGGATGAAGCGGGGCGGAGATATTACCCAAAAACACAAACTTCAGGGCGTCTCCTTCGATGCAGGAGAGGCGTGGGTAAGGCTCCCCAATGGTCTGGAGCTGCGTTATCTCACTGAAATCCCGGGGGCGGGTATCGAACCCTGCATCTATCGCGGCGAATATGAACCCGAAATTACCCGGCTACTGCTCGGGCAGCTCCACGATAACAGCACCTTTATCGATATTGGTGCCAATATTGGCTGGTTTTCACTGCATGCCGCTCACCGCCATTCGGGCATCCACATTCATGCTTTTGAACCCGGAGCCTTTGCCTACAAAAATATAGATAAAAACATCACCCGTAACCAATTCAAACAGCAGATTCAGCTAAACCAGCTTGTTGTCAGTGATCGCTGTGGACGTGAAATATTCAGCACCCAGCAACTCGGCCACCCACTCAACCACATCATTCGCTCTGATATCCGCTCATCAACAGAAGGAGAGGAGGTCCCGGCCATCACTCTGGATCAATATGTGATACAAAATAGAATCAAGCAGGTTGAGCTGATCAAATGTGATGTGGAAGGCGCTGAAATGCTAGTACTAAAAGGAGCTGAAAAGCTGCTTAAATCGCAACAGCCAAAACTGCTACTAGAGGTAAACCCGCTCTGGACAAACCGCTTTGACTATCAGCCAGAACAACTTTGGGTTTTACTTAAAGATTTCGGTTACCATTACCATGTAATTGAAAGTGATGGCACAAAAAAGTGCAGCAACAACTTCACGCAAGATGTCGGAGAGGGGGCTAATGTCTACTTCACCGCCGAGAAAAACCGACCCTAACTCAACAAGTACAGCCACTGTCCATGCCAAAACTGCCCACAATTCTCTTTTCAACCACGCAAGGATTTAACCCAGGGGATGAAATTATCCTGATGGGAATTGAGCAACTACTAGCTGCAGCGGGGGTTCACTATCAAAAAAATATTTACGACCGTAACCCCGCCCACAAACAGCAGCGACTTGATGCCCTGAACAGGGGTGGGAAACAGGCGATTGACTACGTTATTTTTGCGGGCACCCCCGAGTGGTGCTCTGAGTTCCCCAACCTGAAAGATCTACTAAAGGGACCTTACAACGCCCGCTTTTTTGCCCGAATATTACGACTGCGCCAGACTGACCGCAGCAATGACCCACTGCTCAGTTATATTTTAAAGCAGCGCACTCGCTGCTCATTTTTGGGTGTTGGCAGTTCAAAGCCTCCTGTTGCCACCCATAAAATTGACCGGATACTGAGAGAGCTCAGTGACCTATTCATCGTCAGAGACCAGCAGACCGCAAGCTGCTTTGAACCTTACCAACCGCAGCAAGCACCCTGCCCCGCTTTTTTTTGCTCCGACCAAACAGTGCCACGTCGCACCCTCAATAAAATTGGCATCACACTTCAAGCGCCCCACAGCAATCTGATTCGTATGAATAGATCCGGCTTTGAGTATGCAATGAAAACATTTCACGAAGTTCAAGCACGCTTTAATAACGTCGAACTTATTTGTCACTCAGAGAAAGATGCGGAATATTTAAAAAAGATGACATCTAATACCAAAATCAACATTATTAGTAACGGTACATCGCTGCTGACAACATATCACCGTTTTGATGCCATACTCTCCACTCGACTGCATGGCTGCGTTGCCGCCTGCTCTTTGGGAATACCCACATTTCAGCTATGGCATGGCCTGCGAATGTCAACCCTGAACTCGCTTCCAGTTGATAATAGAGAGGGGGGGGAGTGCGCCGTGGAGTGGCTTGAAAACATGGATATAGAGGTGAAATCCCAAGCAATTCTTGATAGCAAACAGAGTGCTTTCAACCACTATTTGACACAAATCCAGCCACTAAAAAACAGTTTAGCTGATAAAAAATGGTAACGACTCAGCGTGTTTAGATTTTGCCTCAAATCGAGGCGCTTTCGCACGGAAAGAGGGAGCATATAGGGCATATGTAACTAATTGAGTACGAAAATAACGAAGAGTTGAGGCAAAAGATGAATACGCTGAATCGTTACAAAAAATGACGCTTACTCTTCCACCCAATGTAGCGAAGGCCTTGAGCATACTGTTGTGGATCGCAATCCTCAGCTACGCATGGAGTATTCGCGAAGTATTCCAACCCATTACCGAGCTCTCCTTAACAACCCTGGGCTGCCTGCTACTGCTAACCGTCATTCAACTGGGGCTACAGACCGTACTACTGCCACTCATGCTCTCTTGCCTTGGTGCTCAACTACCCTGGCAAACCTGGCTCCCCGTCGGCATCCTCACCAGCACCGCCAACATGCTACTACCGGCACAGGGCGGCACCGCACTCAGGAGTCTCTACCTTAAAAAACAGCATAATATCAACTACAGCGATACCGTTGCCATTGCCAGCTTTCAGCTCATAATTCGCCTCTGCTGCTTCACCTTAGTCGCCATCATTGCACTGGCAGTCTATTTATATAAACAAGACTCTAATGCCCTCTCTCTGCTGTTAATAACACTGATATTGGCTCCCATCCTGCCAGCCTTAGTTTGGCACTTCCAGCACCTATTGCTTAAGCGGCTATCTCACCCTTGGTTAAAGTCATTAGCCCGTGCTTTTTTTCAATTGGCTCGCAATCAGCGTTTGCTCGGCCTGAGTCTCTCCATTAACCTTCTTATTCTCTTCAGCAATGCCGCACTGTTTGCAATTTTATTTAGTGTATTTAATGTCCCCGTGAGTGTGGAGTTGATTATGCTATACACATCACTAAAGTACATTTCCCTTGTTTTCAATATCGTTCCAGGGGGGATGGGGGTCTCTGAGCTACTAAGCGGCTTCCTCACCTCTCTTCTATATGGAAATTTTGAAGCCGGTGTTGCCGCTGCACTCTGTGCACGCGGGCTGGCGCTGCTCATCGCCCTCTCAAGTAGCTCCCTTGCTCTTTTTCTTAGAAAAAGAGCAATAAAAGCCTCCTGAAATTTGCTCAAGGTCTCCCTTGAGTGGGGAAAGTGACAACTGCTGCCACAGCGACTTCACTCAACATTTCGCCGATAACAAACCGGTAAGGAGGTGCTTATTTTTTCACCCACTGGGCCGATACTACTCCCAGCAGGCGGCATAAGATTTCATTTTTAGGTGCTCACATAGCTATAATGGTGCGCTGCTCTATCTACCCCCTAAATTAATAAAGATTACTAACAAAATTATGGCGACAGAATTAATAAGACTCAGCGGCTTAGCTCGCCGGTTAGTAATGGATGGTTTCATTGATGAGGCCACCGCGCAAAAAGCACAAAATGAAGCAACCGAGAGCAAGCGTACTCTGGTCAGCCATTTGGTGACTGAAAAAATTGTCCCCAGCCTTGATTTGGCCCAACTGGCATCAAATGAGTTTGGAATGCCGCTGCTGGATATCAACGCAGTTGATATCGACATCGACACATTTAAACTCGTTGATCCAAAACTAATCAGCCTTCATCGTGGTTTGCCCATCAGCAAACGTGGCAATCAGCTCTTTATTGCCCTCTCCGACCCCACCAACATTCCCGCTATTGATGAGATCAAATTCAACACCGGCCTGACCATTGAGCCTATCCTGGTTGAAGATGACAAACTGCAACAACGCATTGATGAGATGCTCGAAGCCTCTGACACCTCATTGGCTGATTTCAATGACAGCGATCTTGACGAACTTGATATCAGCTCCGGAAGTGAGGAGCCTGACAACAGCACCGATGTCGACATTGATGATGCCCCCGTGGTTCGCTTTGTTAATAAAGTACTGCTTGATGCAATCAACAAAGATGCCTCTGATATCCACTTTGAACCTTACGAAAAGCAGTTCCGCGTTCGCCTGCGCATTGACGGCATGCTACATGAGCTGGCACAACCACCAATCGCTCTCGCCGGGCGGGTATCGGCCCGGATAAAAGTGATGTCATCACTGGATGTTTCAGAACGGCGTGTTCCCCAGGATGGGCGCATTAAAATGAGACTCTCCAAAAACCGCGCCATCGATTTTCGTGTTAATACCTGCCCAACACTGTTCGGTGAAAAAATCGTGATGCGGATCCTCGACCCCAGCAGCGCCAGCCTGGGGATCGACGCCCTCGGTTATGAGCCCGAACAGAAACAGCTCTACCTGGATGCCTTGGCCAAGCCCTACGGTATGATTCTAGTCACCGGCCCCACCGGCAGTGGCAAAACCGTCTCCCTCTATACCGGCATCAACATTTTAAATACTGAAGACCGTAATATATCTACCGCAGAAGACCCCGCTGAAATTAACCTGTATGGCATAAACCAGGTTAATGTTAATGAAAAAGTCGGGCTCACTTTTTCGGTCGCCCTCAGAGCATTTTTGCGCCAGGATCCCGATGTCATTATGGTGGGAGAAATCCGCGACCTTGAAACCGCAGGAATCGCCATCAAAGCGGCACAAACAGGCCACATGGTGCTCTCTACACTGCACACCAATGACGCTCCACAAACGCTCTCTCGCATGGTTAACATGGGCATCGCACCATTTAATATCGCCTCAGCAGTCTCACTGATCATCGCCCAGCGCCTGGCCCGTCGTATTTGCGAAAAGTGCAAACAACCAGCCGATATTCCCACTGAAAGCTTACTGGCCGAAGGCTTTACACCCGAGCAGGTCAACAAAGTAAAAAACCGGGATATTATCATCTACAAGCAGGTGGGCTGTGACCAATGCAGTGATGGCTATAAGGGGCGTGTTGGCATCTATCAGGTAATGCCGATCTCCGATGCCATCGGCCGCATTATCATGGCAGAGGGCAATGCCATACAAATTGCTGATCAGGCAAGACAAGAAAACATCCCGGATCTCAGAAAATCTGGCCTGAAAAAAGTCCTGCAAGGCGTCACCAGCCTTGAAGAAATCAATCGCGTAACCAAGGATTAACCATCATGGCCAAAGATACCAAAAAAAAACTAGACTCTTTTAACTGGGAAGGGCTTAACAAAAATGGCCACCCGATTAAAGGAGTAATGGAAGGCATGAGTGTTGCTTTGATTAAAGCGGAGCTGCGTCGCCAGGGTGTCAACCCGACCAAAGTAAAAAAGAAGCCAAAGCCACTCTTCGGTAGTACGTCTACAAGGAAAATCACCACCAAAGATATCACCATTTTTGCCCGACAGCTGGCCACCATGATGTCTGCTGGCGTGCCGTTAGTGCAATCCTTTGAAATTGTTGCCAAGGGACATGACAACCCCTCAATGCAAGCACTACTGTTGGTAGTTAAAGGGGATATAGAAGGCGGATTATCCCTTGGAGACTCACTGGCGAAACACCCAAAACAGTTTGACACCCTGTTTTGCAATTTGGTCGCTGCAGGCGAACAGGCGGGTATCCTTGAAGGACTGCTGCATCGCCTGTCCACTTACATGGAAAAAAGTGAGGCGATTAAATCAAAAGTGAAAAGCGCCATGTTCTACCCCATTGCAGTCATGGTCATTGCCTTTGTCGTGACCGCGATCCTGCTAATTTTTGTTGTCCCGCAGTTCCAGTCAATGTTTGAAAACTTTGGTGGAGAACTTCCGGCACTAACCCAATTTGTCGTTGATCTATCCGAGTTTTTTCAAGAGACGTGGTATCTGGTTTTTGGTGGCATCGTCGTGCTGGCATTTATTGTGAAAAAACTGAAAGCGGACTCCAAGCAGTTTAATCGTCTGCTCGACCGCGTGGTTCTGAAACTCCCGATCATTGGCAATATTCTGGAAAAATCGGTTATTGCCCGTTTTGCCCGCACCCTCTCAACCATGTTTGCTGCGGGTGTGCCGCTGGTTGAGGCGATGGACACTGTATCAGGGACGGTGGGCAACAGCCTTTACGGCGAGGCCATTGCGGTGATGCGTGATGAGATCGCCACTGGACAACAACTCACCGTCAGCATGCGCCAAACGGAGCTGTTCCCCAATATGGTATTACAGATGGTCTCCATTGGTGAAGAGACCGGCGCACTGGATGGTATGCTGGAAAAAATTGCCGACTTTTATGAGGCGGAGGTTGATGATGCGGTGGATGGACTCACCAGCCTGTTAGAACCCCTCATCATGGCTTTCTTAGGCGTCATCATCGGTGGCCTCGTTATCGCCATGTACCTGCCCATATTCAAAATGGGGGCCGTTGTTTAAACATGGATAGTTTGATTGACGCAATACAGCAAACTCCCGGCCTGTTTGTTCTCCTGAGCACACTTATTGGTCTGTTGATTGGTAGTTTTTTAAATGTTGTCATTTACCGTCTGCCAAAGATGATGGAGAACGAGTGGCGTAGCCAATGTCTCTCATTACTGGAGCCGAAAAAAGAGCAGGCCCCAGTAACCCCCTTGAATCTGGCAACCCCAGGCTCACGCTGTCCACACTGTGACCACCGGATTCGCCCGTGGGAGAACATTCCACTGCTCAGCTACCTGCTGCTGCGGGGCCGTTGCAGCTCATGCAAAAGCCACATTTCGATTCGCTACCCGATCATTGAGTTTGTCTGTGGCCTACTAACCGCGGTGGTTGCCTGGCACTTTGGCTTTGGCTGGCAGGCTCTTGCGGCAATGGTTTTCAGTTGGTCCTTGATTGCATTAACCATGATCGACTTTGATCATCAACTGCTTCCCGACAACATCACTCTGCCATTACTCTGGCTTGGTTTGCTACTCAGCGTTGGTGGGTTATTTGTTGACAGTCACACCAGTTTAATTGGTGCTGCAGCGGGTTACCTTGCGCTCTGGTCGGTTTATTGGTTATTTAAACTACTCACGGGAAAAGAGGGGATGGGTTATGGCGACTTCAAACTGCTCGCCGTACTTGGCGCCTGGATGGGCTGGCAGATGCTGCCGGTTATTATTCTTCTCTCCAGTGTGGTGGGGGCAGTGGTGGGTATTACTCTCATTCTCTCCCGTGGCCGTGATCGCAACATCCCCATCCCCTTTGGTCCCTATCTGGCAGCCGCAGGCTGGTTGGCGCTCATCTGGGGAGCCGAAATCAACCAGACTTATCTGGAGTTTTCCGGACTTGCCTAAACAAAACACCACATGTTAATCATTGGTTTAACCGGTGGTATTGGCTCCGGAAAGAGCACCGTAACCAAGCTATTTTCTTCCTATGGCGCGCCCATCATTGATGCCGATACCATTGCCCGGCAAGTAACCGCCCCCGGCCAACCGGCACTGCGTGAGATATGTGCCTTGTTTGGTGAAGAGATCGTTGATGATAGCGGTCAATTGAAACGCAAACAGCTGCGTAAAATTATTTTTTCCAACCAACAAAAGAGAGTGCAGCTCGAAGCCATTCTGCACCCACTCATTCAACAACGTATGCTGGAGCAAGCAGCCATGGCAAGCCACCGTGCTGCTTACGCTATCCTGAGCATTCCGCTACTGCTGGAGAGTGGCTGGCAACATCTGCTGGATCGTATTCTGGTCATCGATGTCAACGAACGGAGCCAACTGCAACGTACCATGCAGCGAGACAATATCGATAAAAAAACAGCACAAACGATCATCGATACTCAAATTAACCGCCAGGATCGTCTATTGGCGGCAGATGACATTATTGACAACGAAGGCCGTATCGATGAGTTACAACAGCAGGTACAGCAGCTACATCAAAAATACCAACAGTTGCGCCATCATCATTAACCCCCTCCCGAACAAAAGCACACAACATTTGTCAGCAAGCCCAAAGTATTAGACAATCGTGCCATAACAGGCACCACCACATCATTACCGGGTATATTTGTGCAAAAAATGGTCTATTACGAGCAACCACTGAATGAAAGGGTACGTACCCTGCTTCGTCTGGAGCTGCTGTTCCAACAGAGTGATCACTTTCTTGCTGGCGGTACCTGCTGGGACAGTCGTGGTGCCCTGAGTGCTTTGATCGACATCCTTGAAATTCTCAACCGTGCTGACCTGAAAACCGAATATATCAAGGAGATGGAGCGCCAAAGTAACGCCTTGGCACGACTGAAAAAACGGCCGGGGGTTGATGAAAAACAGCTTGATACTATTCTTCAGCAATTGGAACGTTACTCTGATCAACTGCTTGGCATCAGCGGCGTATTGGGGCAGGAGTTGCGTCAAAATGAACTGATCAATGCGATCAAACAACGATCAACCATTGCCGGCGGCACCTGCGACTTTGATTTGCCAATGCTGCATCACTGGCTGGAACGCTCAATTGAAAACCGCCAGTATGATCTTAAAACATGGCACCAGCTTCTGCGTCCGGTACGCTACGCCAACGATCTGTTGATCAAACTGATTCGTGAAGGTGCATCACCACAGCTGGAGGTAGCTCATAGCGGATTTTTTCAGCAGGCACTGGACAGCAGTAGCTCCTACCAAATGATTCGAATCGGTGTCGATTCGAATGACAACACTTTTCCCGAGGTAAGCGGTGGACGCCATCGCTTTACTGTTCGCTTCATGGCGGCATCAATCACCTCACGACCCAAACAGGTCGATAACGATGTTAATTTTCAACTAACTTTGAGTAGATCAGGATCATGAGCATCAGCGAAGTAAAGTGTCCCACCTGTGAAAAAAAAGTCGCCTGGGAGCCTCAATCACACTGGCGACCTTTTTGCAGCGAGCGCTGCAAGTTAATTGATTTAGGTGAGTGGGCCAGTGAAGGCCACCGTATTGCGGGTGAACCTGCGCCTGAAAACCCACACCTTGACAAAGAGCATTAGGGATGTAGAAGAAGTTAAAGTACCGTTATTACGCCGAATTTTTGTTCACCCTATTTAGGCCGGTATTGGGCGCATAGTGAGCTACGCAACGAATACCGGCCTAGATAGGGTGGGCAAAAAGACAAGTAAGAGCGGTATTTTAATAAATTCTACATCCCTTAGCTATCAAGTGGTGTAAAATTCCACAGCGCGCTGATCGCCGCAATACCCTGCCCACCCTGTTGGCGTGCCTTGTTTTCCATCGAGGCGTCCATCCCGCCCAGCGCATAAACCGGTATCGGCACATCGGCCACTAGCGATGAAAACTGCTGCCAACCGAGCGGTTGATCGCCGGGGTGCGTCGTCGTCGCCTGTACCGGTGAAAGCAGAGCAAAATCCGCTTTAATCCGTACTGCGTGATCAAGCTGTTCCAAGGTATGGCAAGAGACCCCCAGTAACTTATCCAGTACAATTGGGCGATTGTCGAATGCCGCACTGTGGCGACTACTGAGCTGAATACCATCCGCCTCTGGCAGCGCCTCCAGCAGTGATGGTTCACCATTCAACAGTAATTTGGCACCAAATTGATGACACAGTGAGAGAGCCCGCTTTGCCAGTAGTAAAAACCCCTCATCATCCAGCCCCTTGGCTCGTAGCTGAACCAGCTTAATCCCCCGCACCAGCGCACTCTCAAGTTTTTGCAGAAACAGTTCAGGCTCATCGACTGGCTTACCGGTGATCATATAACACGAAGGTAATCGTATTGCGGTGATAATCGCCCGGTTCGCTTCAGGAAAAGTGAACTCACCCAATTGCGCCTCGCTTACCCAGGCGATCGGCTGCCCCTCTTGCCCAAGGGGGTCACCAGTGAATTGCATCACCTGCCAGACATTCAATACCACATGATATTCCGAATACTCAAAGGGGATCACAATCAACGGCTCCGCCTGCGTTACCTCAATTGCCAGTTCCTCTTTCAATTCACGGTAAAGTGCCTGCTCTGTGCTCTCATTTGACTCAACCTTGCCACCGGGAAACTCCCAACAGCCGCCTTGGTGAAGATGATCAGGGCGCTGGGCAATTAACAGCTCACCTTTTTCGTTGCGAACAACCCCCACAGCAACGTGTACCACTCGTTTTTCACTCACACGCTAACTCCTGTATTCCGCATTAATTCTGACGTAGTCATAGCTAAAATCACAGCTCCAGACCGTACACTGTTTGTCACCACGAGCCAGTTTGATTGTAATGGTAATCTCATCTTCATCCATCACCTGTTGCCCCAACTGTTCGGTATAGCTCTCAGATCGGGAACCCTTTTCAACAATACAGAGGTCTCCCAGGTAGATCGCTATATTGTCTAAAATCAGCTGATCAATACCGGCTCGACCCACCGCAGCAAGAATGCGCCCCCAGTTTGGATCGCTGGCAAAAAAAGCGGTCTTGACCAGTGGCGAGTGGGCGACGGTATAGGCAACTGCTTGAGCCTCTGCATCATTTTTCGCGCCTTGAACATCGACGGTGATCAACTTTGTTGCACCTTCGCCATCGCGGACAATTTTTTGTGCCAGCTGCTCAAAAACATCAGTCAATGCAGAGAACAGTGCTCGATAACGAGGATCATTCTCATTACTCAGTTCAGGCAAGGTGCTCTCACCGGTGGCGATTAACATGCAGGCATCATTGGTCGAGGTATCCCCGTCCACGGTAATTCGATTGAAAGAGCGGTTAACCAACTGTTTCAAACATTGCGTTAACAGCGGTTGGGCAATCGCTGCATCGGTGGCAATATAAGCCAGCATTGTCGCCATATCGGGGCGAATCATCCCTGACCCCTTAGAGATACCGGTAATCGTCACCCCATGCCCATCAACCTCAACATGACAAGAGACCCCTTTGGCCACCGTATCTGTCGTCAAAATACCCCAGGCGGCATCGGCCCAACCAGCGGGTGCTAGATTGGCAAACGCCTCGGGCAATACCGCTTCAATCTTATCAACCGGGAGAGTTTCACCAATCACTCCGGTTGAAAAAGGCAAAACCTGAGTTACCTCACAGCCAGCGACACCGGCAAGTGCATCACAACTGCGCTGTGCCGCCTGCATGCCCGATTCGCCCATGCCTGCGTTGGCATTTCCGGTATTGATCAACAGATAACGGGGCTGGCTCTCACGCAGATGTCGCCGGGCAATAGTGACCGGTGCCGCACAAAAGGCATTTCGTGTAAAAGCCCCCACACAACGGCTCTGCTCCGATAGCTCGATCAGGACTAGATCATCTCGACCAGCCGTTTTTATCCCCGCACTCACTGTCGCTAAACGCACACCGCCTACAGGCAACATATCGGGTAATTCGGTTGCACCAATTGCCATCAGCAACTCCTTAAAAGTCTCTATGAAAATGTAGTTAAGGAACGAGCACGGAATAACTTCTGCGTCATAATCGCATAAGTTATTCCGTGCTCGTTCCTAAACGGGTACTAATGATACACTGGTCGATCAACTTTACCCACGCTAGAAATGGTCGGCATGAAAAAACATCTCTATTCACTGACTTATGTCTTTTTCAATTTTTCACCCAAAGTGCAGTGGGCAATTATCATCCTGCTACTCACCAGTATCACCATTGCCCATAACAGCATGCAGATTCCTGATATGTCACTGCTGATGGTGGTCACACAAAAGCTGTTTTTCATTCCGGTGATTCTGGCGGGCTTTATCTCCGGTGCGCTGGGTGGAACGATGGTTGCCATCGTTGCCGCCACACTCTACCCCCATTATCTGGTACCGCATCTCCACAGTGAATATATGTTCAGCATTCCAGTCATCAGCGACATGGTACTGCTGGTTGTTGTGGGTCTCACTACCGGTTGGTTGAGTGATCGAATCAAAGAAGAGCTGGAGCGCCATCGCCGCACCGCAAAACAGCGAGACCAGGCGTTGCAAGAGCTGACTCACAGCTACGAGCGTGCCAAACGTTCCGAGCAGCTTGCTGCACTCGGCCAGATGGCTGCTGGCATTGCCCACGAGGTGCGCAACCCACTCACCAGCATGCAAGGGGCCGTTGACCTGCTTAAACGCAGCATCAACAGCAATCCGGAAAGAGCCGACACCCTGCTCAATCGACTTGAAAAAGAGATTGCTCGTCTGGATGACATTACCAAACATGTTTTGCAATACGCTCGCCCACCCAAAGCCTCGCTGAACCCGATCAACCCCCTCAATCTCTGCAACGATGTACTGGAGACCGCCAGGCCACAGGCACAAAGCCAGGGAATATCACTAAAATTCACTCAAGCACACTCAGCCAATACGCAAATTCGTGGTGACCGTGACCAACTGCAGCAAGTGATACTCAACCTTGTTTTAAATGCGTTGCAGTTTGCAGACCCTCACAGTACTGTCAGCATGAATTCATCACTGGATGAAAACAACTGGTACCTGATCATCAGCAACCATGGCCCAGCCATTAGCGAGAAAGATCAACAACATATATTCGAACCTTTCTTTACCACCCATGCCGAAGGCACCGGCCTTGGTCTGGCAATTGGGGCAAGAATTATTGAGGCGCATGATGGTACACTCACCTGTCAAAGCACCGACGGCGTCACCCGCTTCACACTGACCATAGCAAGGGCATAACATGTCAGAACCTCTCATTTTAATCGCAGACGATGACCCCGGCATTCGTGAAGTACTGGCCTTTCAACTGGAAGATGCAGGCTACCGTGTACTACAAGCCTGCCACGGCACCGAGGCGCTCAAGATTTACCAGCAACAGCAACCTGACCTGCTACTAACCGACCTGCGCATGCCAATCAAAGATGGACATGCACTGCTCCAATCGGTACTCAAAATTGATCCGTTTGCCACCGTCATCGTCATGACCGCCTACGCCAGTGTTGAAGCAGCGGTCGACATCATGAAAACTGGAGCCTTTGATTTTTTGGTCAAGCCCTTCAAGGAAGAGGAGGTGCTCTCCACCCTGGAGCGCGGTATCCAGGTCGCACAATTGAAAGGAGAAAACAAACGGCTGCGCCAAGCGTTGCAAGAGACACAAAATGGTGAGTTACAGAGCCGTTCAGATAAAATGCATCACCTTTACCAGCAGGCCCACAGCATTGCCGATACCGATGCCAATGTTTTAATTAACGGTGAGACCGGTACCGGCAAAGAACACCTGGCACAGAGCATTCACCGCCACTCACACCGAGTTGATAATGCGTGGATCGTGGTTAACTGCGGCGCACTACCCGAGCAACTGGTCGAAGCCGAGCTTTTTGGGCACACCAAGGGCGCTTTCACCGGAGCAAGCCAAGCGCGGGAAGGGCGTATTGCTTCTGCTGACAACGGCACACTGCTACTTGATGAAATTGGTGACCTGCCACTCAATGCCCAGGTGAAACTGTTACGTTTTTTGCAGGAGGGTGAGATCCAGGCGATCGGAGCCGATGCCCCCCGTCATGTGGATGTGCGCGTGATTGCCGCGACCCACAAAGATCTACACAGTATGATGAAAGAAGGCACCTTCCGGGAGGATCTTTACTACCGCCTGAGCGTCATCACCCTGCATCTGCCGGCCCTGCGCGAACGCCGGGAAGACATTATGCCGCTGGCGAATATGTTTCTTGGACAGTCAGCCGCCAGCCACAACCGGGAGCCTGCCGCCTTCACACCCGCCGGAGCCAAACTGATTGAAAACTTTGGTTGGCCTGGTAATGTGCGTCAACTGAAAAACCTCTGTGAACGCTGGGCACTGCTCTATGCTAAAAAAGAGTTAACCCCGGATATTTTACAGGTTGACCTCGCCAGTAATCCACAATCGAACCATTGGGAGCTACCCCCTGAAGGGGTCGATCTGGCCGAGTTAGAGCAGCAATTAATCGAACAGGCGCTCTCCCGAACCCAGGGCAACAAAACCCAGGCCGCGCGACTGCTGGGTATCAGTCGACACACCCTTGATTACCGCCTCGATAAATACAAGATGAAATGAACAGGGTAGGCAACAACCCCCCAAAGGAGTCTTTAATGAAAAAGAGCATGTTACTGATAATAATAATCACCACCACAGTCACTGCGTGCATCAGTCGACCACTGCTGCCATCCCAAACCTCAAATGAATTTTCATTTTATCAGGCACAGTGTGGTGGCTGTCATGAACCGGTGGCTGCAGAAAAATACTATGACTACCAGTGGGAGCGGCTGTTCATACTCATAGAGGATGGGTTAGAACTCAAACACCCGGAACTAAAGCCACCCTCTCAAGCCGACAAAGCACGTATGCTGAAATATCTACAGCAATTTGCCTATGCAGATGCAGAGGAGGAGAGACGAATAGAAAAAGCAAAAGAGGATGGGCTGATATCACGTACCTGGCACCCCCAGTCTGATTCACCTGGCGAAGTGGGGGAACCCTGATTCATCCTCCAATATTTAGCCCAATTCACCATGACAACGCTTGTACTTCTTGCCTGAACCACAAGGGCAAGGGTCGTTACGACCCACTTTTTGACCTTCACGCACATACGGTTGAGCCGGAATCTCTTCAGCACCCTCAGCATCAGCGGGAGCTGCTGAATTCGCCTGACTCTGCATTGAGGTCGCCTGGTCATGCTGATACTCCACCGCATCACTCTGCCTGCGCTCCTCTTCAACCCGTTTCACATCTTCATCGGATAAAAACTGTACCCGACTGAGTACCTTGATGACATCAAGCTGAATCGATTCCAGTAGCGAACTAAACAGTGCAAAAGCCTCGCGCTTATACTCCTGTTTTGGGTTTTTTGCTGCATAACTACGCAGGCCAATTCCTTGGCGCAGATAATCCATTGCCGCCAGGTGCTCTTTCCAGAGGTGATCCAATACATTCAATGTCACCTCCTTTTCAAAGCGACGCATCACATCACTACCCGCCATCTCCTCCTTGTGAGCATAGATCGCAGCCATCTCATCCACCATTTTTTGCCGTAGTGTCTCTTCATGTAACGAATCATCACTCGCCAGCCACTCCTGAACCGCCAGCTCAGTTGAAAACTCCTCTTTGAGCGCCTTTTCTAAAGCCGGAACATCCCACTGTTCTTCAAGGCTTTGTGGTGGAATAAAGCGACTGATGACATCATTAATAACCGAGACCCGCATCTCGGCAACCGTCTCCGAAATATCATCAGCTGCCATCAGTTCATCACGCTGCTCGTAAACCACCTTACGCTGGTCATTTGCCACATCGTCATACTCAAGCAGCTGCTTGCGAATATCGAAATTATGTCCCTCAACCTTGCGTTGCGAATTCTCAATAGCACGTGAAACCCAGGGGTGTTCAATCGATTCACCCGGTTTCATTCCCATTTTTTGCATCATGCCGGCAATGCGCTCTGATGCAAAAATACGCATCAAATCATCTTCCATGGAGACATAAAAACGGCTGGAACCGGGATCACCCTGACGCCCTGAACGACCACGCAGTTGGTTATCCACACGACGCGACTCATTTCGCTCGGTGCCGATAACGTGCAGACCACCACTGGCAATCACCGCATCGTGACGCTGTTGCCAATCCTGATAAAGGGCATCACGCCGTTCATCAGTAATTTCATCTCCCAGCATCTGCATTTCAACGTCAAAGTTGCCACCCAGCACAATATCGGTACCACGCCCCGCCATGTGCGTCGCAATAGTCACCGCACCCGGGCGGCCCGCTTCAGCAATAATCTGCGCTTCACGGGCGTGCTGTTTGGCATTCAACACTTCATGTTTGATGTTCGCCTTACCCAACAACTCATCAAGCATTTCAGATGCCTCAATTGATGAGCTGCCAACCAACACCGGCTGACCAGCCGCTTGGCACTGTTTTATCTCTTCGACAGCGGCCGCATACTTCTCCTCTTTGGTGAGAAAAACCACATCACCGTGATCAGTACGCCGTATGGTACGGTTGGTTGGAATCACCACCACCTCCAGGCCATAAATATCCTGAAGCTCAAACGCTTCGGTATCCGCAGTACCGGTCATACCTGACAGTTTGCCATACAGTCGAAAGTAATTTTGAAAGGTAATGGATGCCAGCGTCTGGTTTTCAGCCTGAATCGACAAGCCCTCTTTCACCTCAATTGCTTGATGCAAGCCTTCAGACCAGCGTCGACCAGACATGGTTCGGCCCGTGAATTCATCGACAATAACCGCCTCACCATCGCGCACGATGTAATGCACATTGCACTGGTAAAGGTAATGCGCTCGCAGGCAGGCATTCAACTGATGAACGAGACTGATATTCCCCACATCATAAAGGCTTTCACCTTCAGGCAAGACACCCGCCTCAGCCAATAGTTCTTCTGCTTTTTGGTGCCCCTGCTCGGTCAAAAAGATCTGGCGGCTCTTTTCATCAACCGTGAAATCTTTAAAGTCCGCCTCATCTTCAGGCTCTTCCATCTCCTGCTTCACCAAGGAGGGAATCAGTTGATTAATCTTGTTATAAATTTCCGAACTGCCTTCAATCGGCCCGGAAATAATCAACGGCGTACGCGCCTCATCAATCAGTATTGAATCCACCTCATCGACCACGGCAAAGTTTAAACCACGCTGCACCTTGTTTTCGATAGAGAACGCCATGTTGTCACGCAGATAATCGAAGCCATATTCATTATTGGTTCCGTAGGTAATATCCGCCTGATATGCCGCACGTTTCTCTTCAGCACTCTGCCCGGAATAGATCACTCCGGCACTCAAACCCAGAAACGTGTAGAGACGCCCCATCCACTCGGCATCACGCTTTGCCAGATAATCATTCACGGTGACAACATGAACACCCTTGCCTGACAGTGCGTTGAGGTAGATCGGTAGTGTCGCCATCAGGGTTTTACCTTCCCCGGTACGCATTTCAGAGATCTTGCCATCATTCAATACCATGCCACCGATCAGCTGCACATCGAAGTGGCGCATATTAAATACCCGCTTACCCGACTCACGAACAACCGCGAAGGCTTCGGGTAACAGCTGACCAAGCGTTTCACCCTGCTCCAGGCGTGACCTGAATTCGGCACTTTTATTGCCTAATTCATCATCACTTAAATGACTGGCAGTCGCTTCCAGTGCATTTATCTGGTCAACATTTTTTGTCATCTGTTTCAGCACGCGATCATTGCGACTGCCGAATATCTTATTGAGTATTTTACCAATCATTGAATAAAAACCATTAACTGCCCTATAGATGGGAGTACATTAGAGCAAAAAAAAGAGGGGTTGTCAGAGACTATTTTCTAGCGGTGTAAATATACTTGACGGGATCGACCTGATTTCCGTTTTGCAGCACTTCAAAATGGACATGGGGACCGGTTGAGCGACCCGTGGAACCCATAAGGGCCAATACGTCACCTTTTTCAACAACCTGACCAACACTCACCTGCACTATTTTGTTGTGTCCATAGCGTGTCATGTAACCATTACCGTGATTCACTTCAACCAAATTCCCATAGCCGTAGCGTTTTTCAGCGACGGTAACCACACCGGCAGCCACGGAAATCACTTCACTTCCCTCCTTGCCGGCAAAATCGACCCCCTGATGCTGGGCCAACTTGCCGGTAAAAGGGTCAGTACGTTCACCAAAGTGGGAGGAGAGCCAACCTTTATTGACCGGACGTCCCTGGGGAGAAACTGCCTGTTGAAGGCTGCGATTCATCAACAACCCCTCCAGCACATCCATCTGCTGATGACGATGTTCCAGCCTCAGGGATAACGTATCCAGAGAATGAATAAAATCATTCACCGTGGTGTCTCGTACCAGGGCACCGCCTTCAGGGCCACCCTGTGCAGGGGCAACAGAGAAGTTGAATTCACTGCCATCGATACCGGCCATTTCGGTCAAACGCTCACCCAAGGCATCAATTCGCATTACATGCGCCTGCAATCGCCCCACATTGATTGCCAACGTATTGAGGTTATCTTGCGCCTGCTGTTTAGCATCTGCCAACGCCAACTGCTGCTGCTGTTGTCTCTCCACCCATTCAGTCTGTAAGGCGTGGGGATTTAATTCTGCATCACTCTGCCCCAACAGATAGCCGAAGCACAGTGCGGTTAATGGCAGCATGAAAAACGCGAGCAGTCCGGCACCCACCAGCTGCCAGCGACACAGGCTCAATGAACCCTTCTCTCTTAAGCCCTTTGTCAGTAAAATAATATCCATAACATATACTTCGTCATAAGCGACTAAAAAATTTAGTGGCGATTTTAACCGGGATTACCCCTCAGAGGCAATAACAACACCAATGAAAAAAACAGCCTACCCCAAACAAGCAGCTAAAATCCTGAATGGACCAAAAGCCTCTTCACTACAACCCCTGCTCTCCTACGCAAATTATTTACAGCACCAGAGCAAGTGCCTGCGCGACTCGTTAAGCGAACCCATTGCCAGTCACATTGCTTTGGCCAACATGCGGCACGGTGTTGCAACTATCGTGGTTGACTCATCAACCTGGCTTGGCAAAGTGAGATACCTAGCCCCCATTATTCAACAAACGTTAATCAAACAAGGCTTAATGATCAACAAGGTTGTATTCAAAGCAGACCCGACCTACCACCTTGGTCGAAAATTTGAACACCCTCCCGCTGTAATGCCAGCTGCGGCAGGGGAACTGCTACACGACTTTGCAAACAGTGTCAGCAACCCAAAATTACAAGCAGCACTACACCGTCTCGCCAAACACGGAAAACAGGCTGATGATTAATTACCATAAATTAATAACACAAAAAGAAGCGCCTAACTGTGATTGCCACCACAGTCAGGTATTTTTAAAACCAACAGACTTATTGAAAGGCGAGACTCGGTTCAGAAAAGACGATAGGTGACTCTTCCTTGTCGTCAAATGTTACGGTTTCCCAGCTTGATTCATTTTCCAGCAGCGCCAGCAGTAGCTTATTATTCAACGCATGACCCGATTTGTAGCCGGTAAAAGCACCAATCAAACTATGCCCAAGCAGATATAGGTCACCAATGGCATCCAGCATTTTGTGCTTTACAAACTCATCTTCATACCGCAAACCATCTTCATTCAACACCCGGTAGTCATCCACAACGATAGCATTATCCATGCTGCCACCGAGTGCCAGTTGATTTTGACGTAAAAGTTCAATGTCCCGCATAAACCCAAAGGTACGCGCACGGCTGACCTCTTTGACAAACGAGGTACTGGAAAAATCGATAGATGCTTCTTGGCAGGCCTGGAATACCGGGTGTTTAAAGTCAATTTTGAAATTCACTTTAAAGCCATGATAGGGGTCAAAACGCGCCCATTTATCACCCTCTTCAACTTGAATTGATTCCGTAATACGGATGAATTTTTTAGCTGCATCCTGCTCGACAATACCGGCAGACTGCAACAAAAAGACAAAGGGGCCTGCGCTACCGTCCATGATAGGGACTTCAGAGGCGCTCAATTCGATATAGATGTTATCAATACCGAGACCAGCCAAGGCAGAGAGCAGGTGCTCTACAGTGGAGACTCTGACATCACCCTTAACCAAGGTGGAAGAGAGGCGGGTATCGCCCACATTATCGGCACGCGCCTGTATCTCAACGGGTTCGTCCAGATCCACACGACGAAAGACAATCCCGCAATCGACAGGTGCTGGTTTCAGGGTCAAATAAACCTTCTTTCCCGTGTGCAGCCCAACGCCGGTTGCCCGGATGGTATTCTTTAGCGTTCGTTGTCTAATCATGATTCGCACAGTGTATAAAAATTATCGGTATCGAACCGAGGACTATACCACAATTTCATCGATTTTCACTATCACGATTACCCTACACGCCTCTATCCCAGGGCAGGGAGGCATATCACAAAGACGCATCGGGAAGAGGCGATAGATCAATCCGCTTGGCGACGTAAAAACGCGGGAATATCCAGGTAGTCCATATCATCACCTACTGTTTTGCTACGCGGCTCATAACGATCGGAAGCGACCTGATTTTTACGGTTCACAGCAGGACGATCCAGATCATTGTAGTTAATCGTTGACGCGCCAGCAGCATGTTCGACCGCTGACTCGACAGTCGGCACCGGGGAGGCAATACGAACCTCGGGTACCGCCACCTCCTCATTGCCACGCCCTAAACCGGTGGCAACCACGGTCACTCGCATCTCATTACTCAACTCGGGATCAATAACCGTGCCTACAACCACCGTGGCGCAATCAGAAGCAAACTGTTTGACGGTATTGCCCACCTCTTCAAACTCACCAATTGACATATCAAAGCCAGCGGTAATATTAACCAAAATACCCCGGGCACCGGAGAGGTCGATATCTTCCAGCAGCGGGCTGGAGATCGCTTTTTCAGCGGCAACCTGCGCCCGATCTTCACCACTGGCGCTACCTGTTCCCATGACTGCCATGCCCATTTCAGACATCACGGTGCGTACATCGGCAAAATCCACGTTAATCAACCCTTGACGGGTAATCAGCTCGGAGATCCCCTGCACTGCGCCAAAAAGAACATCATTGGCGGCTTTAAAGGCATCCAACAGTGTGGTCGCCTTGCCCAACACCGACAATAGCTTCTCATTGGGAATCGTGATCAGTGAATCAACATTCTCACCCAACTCTTTGATCCCCTGCTCAGCTATCGCCATCCGTTTTTTACCTTCAAACGGAAACGGCTTGGTCACAACTGCCACGGTTAAAATATCCATCTCTTTGGCAACTTGGGCAACAACGGGAGCGGCACCGGTACCGGTTCCGCCGCCCATGCCAGCGGTGATGAAAATCATATCTGCACCACTGATCGCGTCGGCAATCCGTTCCCGATCATCGATGGCCGCCTGACGACCCACATCCGGGTTGGCACCAGCGCCTAGCCCTTTGGTCATGTCTCCGCCCAGTTGCAACACTGTTTTTGCCGATGAATTACGCAACGCCTGTGCATCTGTATTGGCGCAAATGAAGTCCACCCCCTCAAGGGTTTGAACCACCATGTGCTCCACGGCGTTGCCACCACCACCACCGACTCCGATTACTTTAATAACCGCGTCAGACTCTATCGTATCCAATAATTCAAACATTTTTACGCCTCCTCAATTGCCCTGATACTCTACCCCGGATAGCTCATGAACTATCCGAACTAAATACTATAAATTGCCTTGAAACCAGCTTTTCATTCTGTCCCATAACCCTTTCACACCGGAATCAGCACTCAATTCACGCTGCGATGCTGAATAACGGTGATGAAACCCGTACTGCAACAGACCCACACCTGTGGCGTGAATCGGGTTGCGTACCACATCAACCAGCCCCTTCACATTCTGGGGCATGCCGATGCGCACCGGCATATGGAACACCTCTTCCGCCAGCTCAATCAGCCCTTCAATCTTTGAACTGCCACCGGTTAAAACAACCCCGGCGGCAACCAGATCCTCGTAGCCGCTACGCTGCAATTCGGCCTGAATAAGGCTCAACAACTCTTCATAACGGGGCTCTATCACCTCCGCCAGCGTGTGCCTTGAGAGACGCCGTGGCGGTCGATCACCAATGCTGGGCACCTCAATGGTCTCATCGGCACTGGCCAGTTGCGTGAGTGAACAGCCGTATTTGATCTTTATCTCTTCCGCGTGGTGTGTTGGTGTGCGCAGTGCCACTGCAATGTCATTAGTGACCTGATCTCCGGCAATCGGGATCACGGCGGTGTGCCGAATCGCCCCTTCGGTAAAGATCGCAATATCAGCGGTACCACCACCAATATCCACCAGGCAAACACCCAGTTCTTTTTCATCTTCACTCAATACCGCATAGCTGGAAGCAAACTGTTCAAGAATGACATCGTCGACCTCCAGACCACACCGGCGCACACACTTGATAATATTTTGTGCGGCACTCACCGCACCGGTGACCACATGAACTTTTGCCTCCAGACGCACCCCGGACATACCTACCGGTTCCCGAATCCCCTCCTGATTATCGATAATGAACTCCTGGGGCAGTACATGCAGAATCTTCTGGTCCGCAGGAATCGCCACCGCACGGGCTGCATCCATCACCCGCTCTACATCAAAATTAGCCACTTCACTGTCGCAAATCGCCACAATACCGTGGGAGTTGAGGCTACGGATATGACTCCCCGCGATCCCGGCAAAAACTGAGTGAATATGGCAGCCGGACATCAGCTCAGCCTCTTCAACCGCACGCTGTATCGACTGCACAGTGGATTCGATATTGACCACCACGCCCTTCTTAAGACCCTTGGAGGGGTGAGAGCCCAGACCGATAATCTCAATCTCATTTTCTGCGGTAATTTCGCACACCACAGCAACTACTTTTGAGGTACCGATATCAAGCCCGACGATTAAATTTTTCTCTCCTTGCTTTGCCATCTACTTAGCCTCTTACCCAACCTTGTTTTCTTTCCAGCTAACGGAAAATCCGTTGCTGTATCGTAAATCCACACGGCTGATCTGCTCGGCCTTTTCAGCCAGCTCACCATGATAAACCGTGACAAAACGTTGTATCCGTTGACTCTGAGGCCCCCGCCCCAACACCAGTTCAATTCCGTTTGCCAATTCGATAACCCAGGCACGTCGCTCGCTGACCTTGATGACGACAATGGATAGATCTACATCCGTCAATATCGATTGGTACTGCTGATACGTCTCAGCCATCACCTTACTCAAACCATCAACCCCATCGAAACGAGGCAGTGTCGCATCCACCTCAATGATTGAGGGATAAAACAGCTCACCGCGCAGATTAACCAGTGCATCATCACCCCAGCGCGCCAACAGCTGTTGCTCTTCCACCACTAACGCCAGGGTGTCCGGCCATTGACGGCGCACCGTGACACGACTCACCCAGGGCAGAGCTTCAGCGGCATCCCGTATTGCCTGTACATCCATACGGATAAAACCATCCTGAAGCAGCGGTTTCACTGCATCCCGCAACTCAGCGCCACTCACCTGCTGCATCACGCCGGTTACTGAGATCTGTTTAACCGGCAACAGTGTCGTGGTCTGCAGCCAGAGCCAATAAAATCCAGCCAGCAACAGCAGTAATCCACCCCCTTTCAGGGCAACCCGGAGCAGCAGTGGTTTAATCGTCTGCTGCCATGGTGATGTAGTGGGCTGCGCTCTAGTCATCAGCGGGCAACCTCCAGTGTCTGCGCCAAAATGCGCAATACCAACGCATCAAATTCAATACCCGCCGCTTTTGCGGCCATCGGCACCAGACTGTGATCTGTCATCCCCGGCACGCCGTTAAACTCCAGCAGCCAAAAATCACCTTGTTCATCACTGAGCAAGTCGACCCGCCCCCACCCTTCAGCATTCAGCGCATCAAAAGCACGTAGGGCCAGTGTTTGCAATGCCGCAACCCCTTCGTCACTCAAACCACAAGGGCAGAGATAACGGGTAGAGTTCTGCTGATACTTCGCCTCAAAATCATAAAACTCACGGGGGGTCTCTATTTTGATCGGTGGCAACGCCTCGCCATCCAAAACAGCAACCGTGAACTCCCCACCGGTTATCCACGGCTCGGCAATAACACAGTCATCATATTGTCTGGCCAACTGCCAGGCCGGTAGCAGCTGCTCAGCCTGCACCACCTTACTCATGCCAACACTGGAGCCTTCATGGTTTGGTTTCACCACCAGCGGCAATCCCAACTGCTCAATCGCTATCGATAGATCACCCTCTTCACATAACTCGACCATCGCCGGGGTGGGCAGACCCAACGCTTGCCATAGCTGCTTGCAGCGCATCTTGTCCATACTGAGTGCCGAACAGAGCACCCCACTGCCGGTATAGGGTAAATCCAGCAGTTGCAGCGCCCCCTGAATCACCCCATCTTCCCCGCCGCGACCATGCAACAGATTAAATACCCGATCAAACTGCCCCTGTGCCAGCACTTGCAGAATATCGTTGCCGACATCAACACCGTGGGCATCAACACCACCACGCTGTAGTGCAGCCAATACCGCCGCACCACTTTTGAGTGAGACTTCACGCTCCGCCGACAGCCCGCCCATCAGCACCGCTACCTTGCCAAACATCTGAGTTGAGCCACTCATCGTCATCTATCCGCCCCGACCAGATGCACTTCTCTTATCAATTCAATACCCTGTTGCTGCTTCACGGTTGTCGATACGTGATGGATCAATTGCTCAATATCAGAGGCTGTCGCACTGCCTCTATTGACAATAAAATTGGCGTGCTTCTCCGAGACCACCGCATCACCGATTGACTCTCCTTTCAAACCACAAGCCTCGATCAATCGAGCCGCATAATCCCCCGGCGGATTGCGAAATACCGAACCGGCATTCGCTTGTTGGGTCGGTTGGGTCGCCGCACGACGGGCCAGCAGTTGGCGAATATCCATCATCGCCTGCGCACTGTCACCTGCCGCCAGTTTCAACCAGGCCGCAACAAACCACTCATCCTGCACTGGTGCAACCACGCGACGATAGCCGGCCTGATACTCCGCAGCATCGCGTAACAGGCGCTTGCCATGACGATCAATCACTTCGACTCGCTCCACCAATGGCCAGGTTTCACCACCAAAAGCACCGGCATTCATCGCCAAAGCACCACCCATTGCCCCGGGAATACCACTCAAAAACTCGGCACCCACCAGCCCCTGTTTAGCACAAAAACGGGCGATCTTGGCACAGGCCAGCCCTGCACCCACTTTAACCAGACCATCACCTAAGTGAATGATCTCATTCAGCCCACCAAAATAGGCGATCACCGTACCGCGAACACCCCCATCACGTACCAGAATGTTACTACCCAAACCGAGCCAAAACAGCGGCTCATCTTCAGGCAGTTGGCGCAAAAAAGTGGCCAGATCATCAATATCCGCTGGCCGGTAATAATGGTCGGCGGGGCCACCAACCCGCCAGGTGGTGTGGGCAGACATCGGCTCATCAAATCGCAACTCTCCCCGCAAACCGGCAAAGCATTGATGTTGCAGTGCCGCCATCTTATTCACCCCACCGTTCGGCCAACTCAGCCGCACTGTGACCAATATTACCAGCACCCAGAGTCAGCAAAATATCGCCCGCTTGCAGCAGCGCGGGTAACAGCTCACCCAGCGCCTCGCGCTGCTCAACAAAGACCGGGGTGACCTGGCCCCGCGCCCGAATTGCCTTGCAGAGTGAGCGGCTATCCGCCCCGGATATGGGTTCCTCACCGGCAGCAAACACCTCCAGCAGTAATAGCAGATCGGGTTCGCTCAGTTGCAGTACAAAATCTTCAAACAGCTCTTCGGTACGACTGTAACGGTGGGGCTGAAACGCAACCACCAGGCGTCGATCCGGCCAGCTTTCACGTATCGCACTCACCGTGGCGGCAATTTCTGAGGGGTGATGGCCGTAATCATCAATCAGCATCACCTCACCCGCCGGAGTTTGCAGCTCGCCATAAATCTGGAAGCGGCGGTCAATCCCTTCAAACTGCATCAACGCACGTTTAATCGCTTCATCATCAACACCCAATTCGGAGGCAACTACAATCGCTGCCAGCGCATTCTGAATATTGTGTCGCCCCGGCAGGTTCAATTCGATTTCGAGTGGCTTGCTCTCACTCGGTCGAATCACATTGAAGAGACAGTGACCTTGCTGACAGCGCACCTCAACCGCACGGTAATCTGCTGTATCACTAAAGCCATAGGTCACCACCGGACGACCCACTTCGGGTAACATTGCCATGATCACCGGATCATCGACACAAAGCACCGCCAGACCGTAAAAAGGGAGGTGGTGCAAAAACTCCAAAAAGGTCTGCCGCAAGGTATCAAAATCACCACCGTAGGTCGCGAGGTGGTCCGCCTCAATATTGGTGACAATGGCGGTCATCGGTTGCAGGTGCAGGAATGAGGCATCGCTCTCATCCGCCTCGGCCACCAGATAGTGGCTACGCCCCAGGCGCGCATTAGTCCCGGTGCTATTCAAGCGACCGCCAATCACAAACGTGGGATCCAGTTTCCCCTCGGCCAATACACTGGCGACAAAGCTAGTGGTAGTGGTCTTACCGTGTGTACCGGCCACCGCAATGCCGTGGCGAAAGCGCATCAACTCGGCCAACATCTCGGCACGGGGAATCACCGGCACTCTCAGCTCCCGGGCACGAACCACCTCGACATTTGACTCATTTATCGCGCTGGAGACCACCACCACATCCGCATCATCCACCAGCGAAGCATCGTGACCGATGGCGATCCGAGCACCCAGCTTGCTCAGCCGTTCTGTCATCTGACTCGTGGCCAGATCAGAGCCGGAGACGCGATAGCCGAGGTTCTGCAACACCTCTGCGATACCGCCCATGCCAACGCCACCAATGCCGACGAAGTGAATCCGCTGTACTCGCCCCATGCCCTGATTATGTGCCATTGTTTGCCACCTCCAGACAGTAGGCAGCCACACTTGCCGTGGCTTCGGGTTTACCCAGCGCACGTGCCGCCTCTGCCATTTTCAGCAGCTTGCTGCGCCCCTGTTCAGGCAATAAGTAGCCATTGATCATCCCGACCAACCATGCCGCATCCAGCGCATGTTGTTGCACCACTGTTGCTGCGTGGTTTTCAACCAGGTATTGCGCATTTTTAGTCTGGTGATCATCAACCGCGTGGGGGTAAGGCACTAAAATGGAACCGACACCGGCACAGGCCAGCTCTGCGATGGTAAGCGCACCGGCACGACAGATCACCAGATCAGCCCAGGCGTACGCTTCAGCCATCTCGTCGATATAGGCATCAACACGCCCATCTACCCCCGCTTGCCGATACGCCTGTTGCGCCTCGGTAATGTTTCGTCTTCCGGCCTGATGCCACACCTTGGGGCGATCCTCTTTCTCTATCAGCGCCAGCGCTTCAGGCACCACCTCATTCAGCGCCACTGCCCCTAGGCTTCCACCCAATATCAGCAGATGAAGTGGCTGGCCCTGGCGAGCCTGAAAACGTTCCGCAGGTTCAGGAAGGTTTAGAATCGCACCCCGAATCGGGTTACCTATCAACTTCGCATCAGACAAGACATCAGGGAATGCGCTCATCACTCGGCTGGCCCAACGTGCTAGCCAGCGATTGGTCATTCCAGCAACCGCATTCTGTTCATGCACCAGTAGTGGTCGCCCGGTGAGCACCGCCACCAGCCCCGCTGGCCCGGTAACAAACCCGCCCATACCCAATACCGCGCAAGGGTTCAAGCGGCGCAATATTTTCCATGCCTGCCACATCGCGTTCAGCAACGTGAAAGGCAGACTCAATTTACGCAGCAACCCCTTACCCCGCAATGCCGTGATGTTGATGTAGTCAATGGCGATATTAGCCTTGGGCACAACCTCCGCTTCAAGACCGTGCCGGGTTCCCAGCCAGCGCACCTCAATCCCCTGCTCACGCAGTTGCTCGGCCACCGCCAGTGCCGGGTAGATGTGGCCACCGGTGCCACCGGCCATAATCAGCACAGGAGCGACAGATTTCATTGCACCGCCCCCTTGTCATAATCAGCCAGTTCCGCCTGTTTCGCCTCGTGGTAGACGCGCTGTAACAACGCCATCGCCATGCACATCACCACAATGCTGGAACCGCCATAACTCATCAGTGGCAAGGTTAAGCCCTTGGTGGGCAACACCCCCATATTCACGCCGATGTTGATAAAGGCCTGCATTCCTACCCAAATACCAATACCAAAGGCCAGATAGCCACCAAACGGCTGCCCGTTCAATAGGGCCAGATTGCCGATGCGGAAGGCGCGCCATACCAACAGACCAAACAGCAGTATCACAAAAGCTCCACCCACAAAACCCAGCTCTTCAGACAACACCGAAAAGATAAAATCGGTATGTGCCTCCGGCAGATAGAAGAGTTTCTGAATACTCTCACCCAGCCCAACACCGAACCACTCGCCACGACCAAAGGCGATCAACGCCTGGGTTAACTGAAAACCGTTGCCGAATGGATCAGCCCAGGGATCCATAAAGGAGGTCATCCGGGCCATGCGATAGGGCTCGACCACCACCAGAACAGCCAGCAATCCTGCGACGATGGCGAACAGAATAATCAGCCGACTCAAGGGAACCCCAGCCAAAAAGAGCATTCCCAGAGCGGTGCCCAATATCACCACCGTCGAACCAAAATCAGGCTCTGCCATCAACAGCGCACCCAGCAAAGCAAGAATAACCAGTGGTTTAACAAAACCACCCATGGTGTGACGCACCTCATCTATACGCCGCACCAGATAGCCGGCTAAAAAGATAATCACCAGCAACTTAACCAGCTCAGATGCCTGAAAATTGGTAATGCCCAGTGGCAACCAGCGCCGACTGCCATTCACCTCATGGCCGATACCCGGAATCAATACCAATATCAGCAGAATAAAACCAATCACCAACAACAGCGGACTGAAACGCTCCCAATGTTCAAGTGAAACCATAAAAAATACTGCCGCCACCACCAGACCAATAAAGACCAGTATCGATTGCCGCTGCAGATAGTGGAAGGGGGAGCCCATCCGCTCATCGGCGATACTGATTGATGCAGATGCCATCATCACCAGACCGACAGCCAACAACGTCAGCACCGTTAACATCAGCGTATTGTCGAGATTAAAGGCCACCGTTTCTGAGCGGTTATTCACCACAACACTAGCCACTGGGCAACCCCCTGACCGCACTGATGAACTGTTGGCCACGCGCTTCAAATCCATCAAACATATCAAAGCTGGCACAGGCGGGTGATAACAACACGCTGTCACCCGGCGCTGCCAATTTGGATGCCATCTCAACCGCCTGAGTCATGCTGTTGGCACGCTGACAGGGAACACTCTCTTGTAATACCGAAGCGATTTTCTCGCCATCTTTACCCATCACAATTAATGCACTTAATCTGTCACCGATGGTGTGTAGTGGCGTAAAATCAGCCCCTTTTCCATCACCACCCGCAATCAGCACCAGACCCTCTTCAAAACCATTAACCGCCGCCAGAGTTGCCCCCACATTGGTCGCTTTTGAATCGTTATACCAGGCAGTGCCATTGCGACGCATCACCAACTGGCACCGGTGCGCCAGGCCGCTAAAATCAGCCAGCGTAGCGATCATCGCATCACGAGAGAGGCCCAGTGCATCGCCCATCGCCAGTGCTGCCAGCGCGTTGGCCAGATTGGTTCGACCCACCATGCCAACATCCACCGCACGCATCAATCGCTCTTGACCACAGGCCAACCACGACTCACCACCCTGCTCACTCAGGCCGTATTCACCATCCACAGGGTGCCCCAGAGTGAACCAACGCTGGGGTTTATCGCCCGCCGCCATTGCAACAACCCGCGGATCATCCCGATTAAACACCCGAATAGCCGCGCCATTGAATACCGCCTGTTTCGCTCTGCTGTAATCAGCGAGATCCTGATATCGATCCATATGATCTTCAGAGATGTTCAGTACCACCGACACCGCGGCATTCATAGCCGTTGCGGTCTCCAGTTGAAAGCTGGACAACTCCAGCACATAAAGGTCCGGGGTGGGCTGTGCCAGCAAATCCAACGCTGGCACTCCGATATTGCCGCCAACCAGAACCTTGCGGCCACTGCGTTTTACCATCGCACCCAATAGTGTGGTGACGGTGCTTTTACCGTTGGAACCAGTGATGGCCACTATCGGTGCCTCAGCACAGGATGCAAACAGCGCAATATCACCACTCACCTCTACGCCACGGGCCAATGCTCTTTGTACCAGAGGCTCTTGCAGAGAGACTCCCGGACTAATAATCAGACGCTGCGCGGCATCAAAGGCCGCTTCATCAAAACCACCCACAAATACCGGCACATCCGGCAACTGTTCATGCAGCACATCAAGACCCGGCGGTGAGATCCGGCTGTCGGTGACCGCAACCGACTCACCTTGACGGGCCAAAAACTGCGCGCACGAGAGACCGCTCTTGCCCAACCCGACAATCAGCGTGGGCAACAGTGGTTGTACCCGTCTCTCTTCTGCCTGATTCACTCTCATACTCCGTTAACGAATCTTCAGTGACGCTAAACCGATCAAAACCAAAATAATGGTAATGATCCAAAAACGGACAATGATCCGAGGTTCGGGCCACCCTTTCAACTCAAAGTGGTGATGCAGCGGTGCCATACGAAAGACCCGACGTCCGGTCGTCTTGTAGCTGATCACCTGAATAATCACCGACAGTGTCTCCATCACAAACACGCCCCCCATGATGAAAAGCACCACCTCCTGACGTAGAACCACCGCCACCACGCCCAGTGCCGCACCCAGTGCTAGCGCGCCCACATCACCCATAAATACCATTGCCGGATAGGTGTTGAACCACAAAAAACCCAGCCCGGCACCCACGATGGCGGCACAGAAGATAGCCACCTCGCCGGCACCAGGGAGATAGGCGATAGAGAG
>JAFLJP010000128.1 GCA_022712945.1 Gammaproteobacteria bacterium
GGGTGTTTTAGAGTCAGCGATTACGCTAAAGCCTATTGTCGGATTTCAAGTTACCTGCAAACGATGGCAAACAAAGGCTTCAATCCACTCATTGCTATTCAAATGGCATTGGCTGGTAATGTTGATGGGGGTGAGTAGTTACACAAAAAGGTTGAAGGCAGGCTGGGATAATGCTTATTTGCTTCGGGTCATCGCAGGGTAATTTAAGCCCGATTGCCCTGTGCTCGTTCCTTAGATTACGGCGATTGCAGCGAGTTCTTGGGTTTGATGTCACGACTTTGTCACATCTATCCTATATTAATGGTTCGCATTGATGAGTCGTGGATATTTATTATGATGCCGGTAAAGATTTTAATGGTTGAGGACGAGGCGGCTATTCGTGAAATGGTCTGTTTTACGATTACCCAGGCAGGTTATCAGGTGTTTGAGGCCGGGTGTGTTGCCGATGCCCGTATTGCCATTGCGGACAGTGTGCCCGACTTGATTTTGTTGGACTGGATGCTGCCGGATGTGAGCGGTATCGAATATGCGCGTACCCTTAAGAAGGAGGAGATGACCCGACATATCCCGATCATTATGTTGACGGCGCGAGGTGATGAACTGGATAAAATACGCGGTCTGGACATGGGGGCCGACGACTATATTACCAAGCCGTTTTCGGTGAAGGAGCTACAGGCGCGGATTAAAGCGGTTTTGCGTCGTACCTCGCCCTTGCTGACAGAGGATGTGATTGATATCGATGGATTGCGACTGGATATATCGAGCCACCGCGTAACCGCGAATGATACTTCACTGGAGATGGGGCCGACTGAATTTCGTCTATTGCACTTTTTTATGACCCATGCTGAGCGGGTATTTAGCCGTGGACAGTTGCTTGATCGTGTCTGGGGTGGCAATGTATACATTGATGAACGCACAGTGGACGTGCATATTCGCCGTTTACGTAAAGCATTGGAATCTGAACATTATGACCGATATGTGCAAACAGTGCGGGGGTCTGGCTATCGCTTTTCAACAAAGGTGTAGCGGGTGAGTGCGCAGTGGGTCGCAGAGCTATGGCGAATTGGTCTGTCACTGCTGGCCGCATTGCTGATCGGCTTGTTGATGGGCTATGCACTGCTGTTGATCTGCCTGGTGTTGGCCCTGTTTCTGTTTGTTCATCTGCGTGCGCTTTATCGTCTGGACGCCCGGCTGCGTCACTCCAAAAGTTATAATCCACCCGATGTTGATGGTGTTTGGGGTGAGGTCTATTATCTTTTTTACCGTTCTCAGCAGCGCCAACGTAAGCGTAAAAAACTGCTGGTAAGCTACCTTAATCGCTTTAAGATGATGACCAAGGCGATGCCCGATGCCACCGTGGTGCTGCGTCATGGCAGTGAAATTGAGTGGTTTAATGAGGCGGCTCAACGCCAGTTAGGGCTGCGCCATCCACAAGACCTGACCCAGCGCATTGATAATTTGATTCGCCTGCCCTCCTTTGTTGCCTTTCTTCGTAATCAAAATAACAGTGAACCACTTGAAATAGCGTCACCCGACCATGAAGGGATGATGCTATCAATTGTTGTGATTCCCTACGGAAATGACCGTCGCCTGTTGGTGGCTCGGGATGTCTCCCAGTTGCATCGCCTGGAGGAGACTCGGCGTGATTTTGTGGCGAACGCCTCCCATGAGTTACGCACCCCATTGACAGTGATTAATGGTTATCTGGAGACGATGGCCGATTCACCGAGTGATCTCGCTAAAACCCAGTGGGACTCTCCGGTTAAAGTGATGTATGAGCAGAGCCTGCGTATGACCTCGATTGTTGATGATCTATTGATGCTTTCCCGATTGGAGACCAGCCCCCGGGAGATTCATCGCGAAGTGGTTGACATCCCCTCTCTGATTCGTCTTGTGGCGGAAGAAGGGCGGGTGTTGAGTGGCGATAAAAAACACGCCATTAGTGTGGAGGTTGATGATTCAGTCAGATTGCGAGGCAATCAGCCACAGCTCTACAGTGTGTTCACCAATCTGATTTTTAATGCCGTACACTACACCCCGGCGGGTGGCGCTATTGTTATCCGCTGGTATCTCACTGAATCGGGTGCCTGTTTTGAAGTTGAGGATTCCGGGGTGGGAATTGCCCCGCAACATATTTTTCGCCTGACCGAACGGTTCTACCGCGTGGATGTGGGGCGTTCCCGTGATGCCGGGGGAACCGGGCTGGGTCTGGCGATTGTCAAACATATATTGGACCATCACGATGGACATTTGACCATTGAAAGCACGGTTGGCAAGGGGAGTGTTTTTCGCAGCCGCTTCCCGTTGAGCCTTGTTCAGGAAGCTACTGTCACACAATGGTCATAAATATTTAATACTACTGTTACCTACAGTGTAAATAATAGACTTATTCGATGAATTCAAACCTTGTCTGGGGAAATGAACATGTTAAAGAGAGTGATTACAAGCGGTATTGCACTAAGCCTGCTATCAAGCGTCGCCGTTGCAAGTGCCCAAGTGGATCCAAAACTACCAGCGTACGATCGCGTCAGTGGTGTGTCGGGTAACCTGAGCAGTGTGGGTTCAGATACGCTGGCTAATCTGATGACACTGTGGGCTGAAGAGTTTAAACGCACTTATCCCAATGTAAACTTGCAGATTCAGGCGGCGGGTTCCTCAACATCTCCCCCGGCGTTAAGCGAGGGAACTGCCAGTATGGGGCCGATGAGTCGCAAGATGAAGAGCAAGGAGATTGAGTCTTTCGAGAAAAAACATGGCTATAAGCCAACCGCAGTACGGGTTGCGATTGATGCTTTGGCCGTCTATGTGCACAAGGATAACCCGATTGAAGGATTGACGATTCCCCAGGTGGATGCCATTTTCTCATCAACCCGCCGCTGTGGCATTGATGCCGATATTCGCAAATGGGGTGATCTGGGTTTAACCGGCAGCTGGAGTGATCGTGATATTCAGCTTTTTGGACGTAACTCGGTTTCCGGCACCTACGGCTACTTTAAAAAGAAAGGGCTGTGTAAGGGAGATTTCAAAAACACGGTAAATGAACAGCCCGGTTCTGCTTCGGTGGTACAGTCGGTGACCGCCTCATTGAATGCGGTTGGTTACTCAGGCATTGGTTACAGAACGGCTGGTGTGAAATTGCTGCCGATTGCCAAAAAGCCAGGCAAGCCCTTTGTACCTGCCAATAATGAGACCGCAAGCTCAGGAAAATACCCGCTGTCGCGCTACCTGTATGTTTATGTGAACAAACACCCCAATAAACCACTGCCACCAATGGAGTATGAATTCCTCAGGTTGGTGCTGTCGAAAGTGGGTCAAGAGGTGGTGATGAAAGATGGCTATGTGCCGGTATCTGCCGCGATTGCGAAGAAAGAGCTCGCCAAGCTACGCTGAAATAACTAGCCAAGCAGTTAAGAACCCCGCCCAGGCGGGGTTTTTTATTGCCCAAAAAATAACGCAATACAAAGCAAAAACCCCATTAATCCTGTAAATTCATACCGTTGAATATCACAGGGTGTAATGAGGTGAGATGGTTATTACAATGGTGTCATATTGCTGTCATAATTGGCCGCTAAATTTGCCTCCACAATAACAGTGGCTATGTATATGACTGCCGAAACGAATATAGACAAGACGACCGCAGCGCGGGCGCGCCATAACAAAATGCGTATGGTAAAAGATGTGCTTGCCAAATATGCAGTAAGTATTGGTGGTACCAGTGTTATTTTAGCGATTGCACTTATTTTCTTTTACCTGTTTTTTGTGGTGATTCCGCTCTTCAAAGCAGCCGAAATTGAGCTGGTGGCTAGTTACAAAATTGATGGCACCAATGCCAGTGAAACCCTTTATCTGGCAATGGAAGAGCAGAACGAAATTGGTGTGCGCTTTACCCGTTCAGGGGTGGCTGAATTTTATAATCTAGCCGATGGCTCACTGCGCTATCGCGAGGCGATTGAGCTACCCGCCGGTGCCACTGTCAGCTCCTTCGCCTCGGCAGCGCTTGAGCACGGCCTGGTTGTTTATGGCCTCTCAAATGGTCAGGCAGTGGTTGTTAAGCATCACTACAAAGTCACCTTCCCCGATGACCTGCGCAAAATCACCCCACAAATTCTCTACCCCTTTGGCGAAGAGCCGATCACCGTTGATGATGAAGGCGATATTCTAAGTGATATCGCATTCCAGAATAGTGAGGAAGAGGCCACCATCGTGGCCGCGACCAACGATGGCCGTCTGTTGATGACCCACCTCATCAAAGAGGAGTCAATGATGGATGAGGGAATGTTCGAGCTGGAACAGGAGAACCTCACCCTTAATTATGATGCCAGCACCTTGGTCTACCTGTTGATGGGGCAGGAGCAAGATAAAATCTATGCGATTGATCAGAGTGGCGAGCTGGGATTTTTCAATATTCGTGATAAGGAAGAGCCTGAATTAGAGCAACGCCTGCGTATTGTGGAGCAGGGGGAGCGGGTGACCAGTGCGATGTTTTTGACCGGCGGTATCTCGTTACTGGTGGGTGATTCCAGCGGACAGGTTAGTCAGTGGTTTCCGGTGCGTGATGAACATAATAATAAAGTGCTGACGCTGATTCGTAGCTTTGAAGATCAAGACAACCCGATTGATAAAATCGCTATTGAGTCGGGGCGCAAGGGGTTTATTGCCGCCGATCGTGAAGGTAATGTTGGCCTTTACCACAGTACCGCTCACCGAACCCTGCTGGTCGAGCCACTGGCCGATACACCAATCAACGCCATTGCCATCAGCCCACGCTCCAGTGCGATGTGGTTTGAAGAGCAAAATGGAACGATGCAATTCTGGAAGATTCATAACGAACACCCTGAGGTCTCCTGGTCTTCATTGTGGGGTGAAGTGTGGTACGAAAGCTATGAAAAGCCGGAGTACACCTGGCAGTCATCCTCCTCAAGCAGTGACTTTGAGCCCAAGTACAGCCTGGTTCCGATCTCCTTCGGTACCTTGAAAGCGGCCTTTTATGCGATGCTGGTAGCGATGCCACTGGCTATTTTGGGTGCGATTTATACCGCCTACTTTATGGCCCCGAAAATGCGCAACATTGTTAAGCCCAGTATCGAAATCATGGAGGCGCTGCCGACGGTTATTCTCGGTTTCCTAGCGGGTCTGTGGCTGGCCCCCTTCATCGAAAAACATCTGCCCGGTATCTTCATCATGCTGATGTTGGTGCCAGCCGCTATTATCGCGGCGGCATTTGCCTGGCAATTTGCCCCCCGCAAACTACGTCATGCGGTTCCCGAGGGCTGGGAGGCAGCGCTGTTACTGCCGGTTATTATTTTGGCACTGTGGGCCTCTTTCGGTTTCAGTCCCAGTATTGAGACCACCTTCTTTGGTGGCGATATGCGCCACTACCTCTCCAATGAGCTAGGCATCAATTTTGACCAGCGTAACGCCATGGTGGTGGGTCTTGCGATGGGCTTTGCGGTAATACCAACCATCTTTTCGATTGCTGAAGATGCGGTATTTGGCGTGCCCCGTCATTTAAGCCACGGCTCGCTGGCACTGGGGGCAACACCGTGGCAAACCATGTGGCGCGTTGTGCTGTTAACCGCCAGCCCCGGTATCTTTTCAGCGGTAATGATCGGCTTTGGCCGGGCGGTGGGTGAAACCATGATTGTCTTGATGGCAACTGGTAACACCCCAGTAATGGATATGAGTATCTTCCAGGGGCTGCGTACCTTGTCGGCCAATATTGCGGTGGAGATACCCGAGTCAGAAGTGGCCAGTACCCATTATCGAATTCTGTTCCTGGCGGCACTGGTGCTGTTTGCCTTTACCTTCTTCTTCAATACGTTGGCAGAAGTGGTGCGGCAGCGCCTGCGTAAAAAATACAGTTCACTGTAATTGAATTAAATAAGAGCACCTCTAAAAAAATACATTTTTAGAGGTGCCCACAAGTGGTACACCCCGATCCGAGTGAGGGATGTTGATGTCTGGCAATAGTGATTTAAAAAAATGGTTTAGTACCGGCACACCCTGGGTGTGGACCAGTGCTGGCGCGGTGAGTCTTTCGCTGTTGATGGTATTTGGTGTGTTGGCACTAATTGCTCTGCGCGGCCTAGGCTATTTTTGGCCTGCTGACCTGGCTCAAATTGAGTACCAGCTGGATGCCGAGAGCAAAATCGTCAAAGTGGGCGAGTTTCATGAGCATGAGATGGTGCCTAGTATCCAGCTGCGTGAGGCCGGGCTCTATCTGCCCTCTGATGATGATCTGGTTAAGCGCTATCTGTTCAAGGTAGGAAATCGTGACTTCTATGGTCAGGATTTCCGTTGGATTATCGAGCCCAGCATTGGCGAAACCAGCTACCCCGAACACCTGATGGTGCTGGAGCGCCACGAGTGGGGCAACTTCTTCGGCCATCTGTTGCAGGTAAAAGAGAGTGGCAAGGTAGTGGCCGAGGGCGATGCGGCCCGTGCAGAGCTGGATAGGCGCATGGTACGGGCGATGGATCTGCATGATCAGATTAAAACCATCGAAAAGGGGGCTATCGGTTCAGTCAACTATCGCATGGAAAAGCTGCGCCTGGCAAAGCGTTCACTGGAACTGGATGAGGTAACCGATCCGGCCCCCTATGGCCGTCTTGAGGAAGCTAAACAGGAGCTGGATGCTGAGTACCAGGTGTTAATGGGCCAGCTGAATAAACTGTACGAGAAGAGCAAGCGCGACAGTATTACAGTCAGCGATTCAGAGGGGAATCAAAAAGAGATCTCCCTGCACATGATTGTCCGGGTTTACTACCCCAACAGCATGGGAGTGTTTGACAAGATCGGCCACTACATCGCCAAGGTGATTGAGTTTGTCAGTGCCGACCCCCGTGAAGCCAATACCGAAGGGGGTATCTTCCCGGCCATATTCGGCACGGTGATGATGGTGATGATCATGACCGTATTTGTGACACCGCTGGGTGTGGTGGCGGCGGTCTACCTGCGGGAGTACGCCAAACAGGGGCCGCTGACCCAGGTGATTCGTATTTCGGTCAATAATCTGGCCGGTGTGCCATCGATTGTTTACGGTGTGTTTGGTTTAGGCTTTTTTGTCTACTTCCTTGGTGGCAATATCGATCAACTGTTCTTCCGCGAGGCGCTGCCCGCGCCCACCTTCGGTACACCGGGTATTTTGTGGTCATCGCTCACCCTGGCACTGTTGACCCTGCCGGTGGTGATTGTTGCCACGGAAGAGGGGCTGTCACGTATTCCCCGCTCGGTGCGTGAAGGCTCACTGGCGCTGGGAGCGACCAAGGCTGAAACGCTATGGCGTATTGTTATCCCGATGGCCAGCCCGGCACTGATGACCGGCTTGATTTTGGCAGTCGCCCGGGCCGCCGGTGAAGTGGCACCACTGATGTTGGTGGGTGTGGTTAAACTAGCCCCCTCTCTGCCGCTGGATGGTGAAGCGCCGTTCCTGCATCTGGATCGAAAGTTTATGCACCTGGGTTTCCACGTCTATGATGTGGGTTTCCAGAGTCCAAACGTTGAAGCGGCACGGCCACTGGTTTACGCCACGGCACTGCTGCTCGTGATCGTGATTGTTGCGCTTAATCTGGCAGCGATCGCAATACGTAATCATCTGCGCGAAAAATACCGCGCCCTAGAGAGTTAATGGAACCGCATTATGAGTGATTCTCAAGTAAAAACACACGGCGTCAACATCGAAGCGTTGGGTCGTAATCGCCAGCAAAAATCGTCTGGTGACGAAGAGTGCAGCCTTGAAGTCAAAAACCTGAAACTGTTCTATGGTGAAAAACAGGCGCTGAATGGCATCGATATGCATATCAGCAAAAAACGTGTCACCGCCTTCATCGGCCCAAGTGGTTGCGGCAAATCGACACTGTTGCGCTGCTTTAATCGCATGAATGATCTGGTGGATGGTGCCCGTGTTGAAGGGGCAATTCTGCTGGAAGGTGAAAATATCTACGATAAATCGGTGAGTGCTGTGGAGCTTCGCCGACGCATCGGCATGGTATTCCAGAAGCCCAATCCATTCCCCAAGTCGATCTATGAAAACGTCGCCTACGGTTTGCGCCTACAGGGCATCAAAGACCGTCGCATTCTGGATGAGTCAGTGGAGAAATCCCTGAAAGGTTCCGCACTTTGGGACGAGGTTAAAGACCGTCTGCATGACTCAGCTCTGGGCTTGTCGGGTGGCCAACAGCAGCGCCTGGTTATCGCCCGGGCAATTGCGGTGGAGCCCGAAGTTCTGCTGCTAGATGAGCCTGCCTCAGCACTGGATCCGATCTCAACATTGAAGATTGAAGAGCTGATTTATGAACTAAAAAATGATTACACCATCGTAATTGTTACCCACAACATGCAACAGGCGGCCCGGGTTTCTGACTATACTGCCTTTATGTATATGGGCGACATGATCGAATTTGCCGATACCGACACACTGTTCACCAACCCAAGACAAAAACAGACGGAAGACTACATTACTGGTCGTTACGGTTAGGGTGTTAACAGCCCCTGATTGCCTGAATTGATAGGAGAAAAAAATGGACAAAATTGATATTGGTCACCATATCTCTCAGCGTTATAACCAGGAGTTAGAAGAGATACGCAATCAAGTGCTGGCCATGGGTGGCCTGGTTGAACAGCAACTGAACAACGCGCTGCAGGCCTATAGCAACCGTGATGCAGCCATGGCCGAACAGGTGATTAAGGACGATTACCAGGTTAATGCGCTTGAAGTTGCGATTGATGAAGAGTGCACCCAGGTTCTGGCTCGCCGCCAGCCAGCAGCAGGCGACCTTCGGTTAATTGTATCTGTTATCAAAACCATTACCGACCTTGAGCGGATTGGTGATGAGACCGGCAAGGTGGCTAAAATGACCACCGCACTGGCTGAGTCAGGCAATAATAGTGAACAGGGCATTGAGATCGAACACCTAGGTAATCGTGTTCGCCAGATATTGCACGATGCACTGGACGCCTTTGCACGTACCGATGTGGATGCGGCACTGAAAGTAGCCCAGGAAGATATCAAAGTGGATCGTGAATACGAATCACTGATGCGCCAGTTGATCACCTACATGATGGAAGACCCGCGCACCATTCGTCGTTCACTGGATCTGATGTGGACCATCCGCGCCCTGGAGCGTATTGGTGACCACTCGCGCAACATCTGTGAATATGTGATCTATCTGGTAAAAGGGCGCGATGTTCGCCATATCAGCCTGGAACAGATGGAAGAGGAAGCCGGTAAACGATAGTGCCAAAGAAAGAAAACGAAATAGGCCCAAAACTGGAAACAGGCGCTTAATCAATTTATGCTCTTACTGGGCGAGGAGCGAGTGACACTCCCCAATTGGATTTAATGCCAGCCTGGTAGGGTGCATTCCATGCACCGCCACACGCTGGTAATAACCACGGTGCCTGATACGAAACGTAGGTTTGGCTTTGATGGGGTTTTGGTGCGTAGAACGCACCCTACCCGGCTGGCCGATTAACTCCAAATTGCTCCAATGCTGGCTGCTGTTTTTGTGCCAACGCCCCTTAACCCGGTCGGGCATGGGGTAGTTGAGCTGCACAGACTCCTCATTGATCTTCAGGTTCAGGGCTTCACCGTGTGCTACCCATTAGCGCTATCGGTTGACCGCCATGGAGGGTGGAAATGCAGGTATTGCTGGGAGCGATATATCTGTCCTTCAGACAAGCCCTCACGGGCTTGCCCTTGTCTTTCGCTAGTCGTTATCGTCTACTAACAACACGGTGTTCGACGGTGATCTTCCTACAGAGGGCTTTCACCTCATCAGTTCATGCCCATGCTGGGCGTACACAATACGTTCAATGGGACCTTTTACAGCGCGATTTGGTTGTGTTTCATGCCGCTGCGCTTTATTCTCACACAACCAAAACACACTGTAAAATGCCCCTTAACGCGGCGTTATGTTTCTAGAAAGTCATAGTTCCAATAATTCCCATCGCACCCATTGAAGACCTGTTAATAGGTCTTCAATCAGACCTATTAAGTCTGGATAAATGAGGTAATTCCCATGCAAACGAAGTTCTCAGAAGACATAATTCCCCTTGCAGATCTGAAGATTAACCCCGGTAAGGTAGTAAATCATGCCAAATGCACGCACCGTCCTGTGTTGCTTACTAGCCAAGGCCGAGGTGTAGCTGTGATGCAGAGCCTTGATGAATATGAAAGAAATGAAGAAGAAAGAGAGTTCATGAAAGCCATTGCCGCCGGTCTTATGGAGGTTCGTGAAGGCAAAGAGCTGGAGCTTGATGAGGTAAAGAAAAAACTGGGTATTGAGTAAGTGAAAATATTTGTATCCAATTCAGCTTATAGTGATTTAGCGAGCATTAGGGAATCCTATAAAGATGAAGGTGTTCCACATATTGGTAACCAGTTTGTAACGGCGATTATTGAGCACCTTAAAACATTGATAGATAACCCGAACATAGGGCGTGTTGTACCAGAGTTTGGGGAGGAGCGAATAAGGGAATTAATCCATTCTCCGTTTCGCATTGTTTACTTGAGGGAGCAAGAATCAGTTCACGTTATACGGGTGTGGCGTAGCGAACGTTTACTCAAGTTGCCAAAAAACGAAACATAATCGGGTAGGCCAAGGGTATCCCGCAATCGTCCCGTCATGGCGCGCCAATTGGCATCGCCTGACCGTATTTTTTGACTACCCTGCGGCTACCCGATTAGGCATTTTATTTGATATATTGTGACAGCATGTTATTCGTTTCGACAAAGTTAAAATGCTCTGGATCAAAACCACCTCCAAGCCAATCAAGCCTATCTTCATGCTCTGAGTGTGTGGGGTCACTGATGATTTTAATAAGATTTTCATAACCCCATATACCTCCACAATCTTCAGGTGGGCAAGCCCTTTTTCCTTTTATGCATTTCACAAGCTCAGAAGATGCATCAAAAGGAAGTATTTTTTCAAGTATGATTTTATGCCTCCACCCGTCACCAAAATCATACTCATAAATCACGGTATCATTCTCTTCTTTTAATATGTCTGACAATTTAAATTTTTTCTCATCTTCTACCTCAAGACCAAAATCGTCATCATCTATACCATATAGAATTCTATCCTTTTCGAATTGGTGTAAATGACAATTCAGCCAGCCCATAGAATACTGAATAGCCTCATGAAATACACCCAATCCAATGTTACTGTGAACAAGCAGGCGCCTCCATATCGGTGGTTTTGAATCTGCCAATGTAATTTTAATTTGATACAGAGATCGCAATTGCTTTGTTTCCATTATATTTCCCATCTGTATAAGTTCGACACCATTCTGTTAGAACCGCTATGCTGATTTTTTTGATGCCTAACGTTTAACTCACCTGCACGCTAGCTGTACAGTGTAATAATTTAAATAGCCTCCTTAAATCGAGTTAATGAACTTATCAACATCATCTTTGTATTCAACTGGATTGTACCCATTTTCACAGTTTGCATGGATATACCCGCCATAGTTCATTCCCAGATACTCAAATGTGCTTTTAAAAGAATTAATGAATGAATTGTCAGCATCATCGCTAATTGATGTACATACAATGTAAGCAGTTTTATTTCTTAGGCTCCGTCCTATATCTTTTAATTCTTCTATATTCAAAAAATCTGAGGTTCTATCTATAAATGTTTTCATTTGAGCGCTGGGCCCATACCAATAGACGGGCGTTACAAAAATAATTTTGTCATAGCCCAATAACTGATTCATTACAGGAACAAAATCATCATTGATATTTTTATGGTCGTAATCATAAGGAGTAATGTCTTTCTCCGAGAGATCGATGATTTGAATGTCCAGGCTGCTAGCGATCCAGTCAATAAACTGTCCAGTATTACCATTTCTTCTGGCACTTGCGAATAACGCTATTGTTTTACTCACTATCGATTCCTTGTTGCGTATAACGCCTTACTCACCGGCAATTCAAAGTGGCATGTTTTCGGTATTGGGGTCAGAGTAAAATAAATTAGTGTCTGGTTCATTGAAACCTGCCCCGAGTGGTTGGTTTTTTGCTGTTTGGAGACTGCTCATTTTAACAAATGAGAGCCAGGCACTCCACTTTTTAGCTCTGTTTAACTAAAAAACTCACTCGGTTCCGGAGTTTTACAATTACCTCGAGTGTAAACTAGAAAAGCGGGGCGGCCAAAAAAGAGCATTGGTCAGTAGCGGGCTTTAATGTTACTCTGACCCCGATTATTGCGTAAGAAAATACTTGGAACTGACTTAATCAGAGGCTCCTTAAGAGAGCAAGACTCAATTCACGTCATTCGTGTGTGGCGTAGTGAGTTAACGGGTCATGTATGACCCTCCACTCGTGTTCGAGTCCTTTTTTATTTAAGATTCAAAATTTTCTGCCACGTAATCCCAATTAACCAGCGACCAAAACGCTTCAACATATTGGGGGCGTGCATTGCGATAATCGATATAGTAGGCGTGCTCCCAGACATCGCAGGTCATCAGTGGCACCTTTTTGCTGGTTATCGGGTTATTGGCATTGCCGGTGTTAATAATCTCCAGGTCACCGGCACCATTTTCAACTAACCAGGTCCAACCAGAACCAAAATTGGTGATACAGGCGTGGCTGAACTGCTCTTTGAATGCCGAGAACGAGCCAAACTGCTGTTTGATGGCATCGGCCAGACGACCAGCAGGCTCTCCACCACCATTGGGACTTAAGCAGTTCCAGTAAAAAGTGTGATTCCACACCTGGGCCGCATTGTTAAACAACGGCCCGGATGACTTAAGAATAATCTCCTCAAGACTCGCCCCATCAAAGGCGCTCTCTTCCAGTAGATTATTCAGGTTGGTAATATAAGCTTGGTGATGTTTACCGTAGTGGTACTCAAGGGTTTCAGCCGAAATATGTGGGGCCAAGGCATCCGTTGCGTAGGGTAGTGGTGCGAGTTCAAAACTCATGGTTATGCTCCTGTAATATTTTGTGGCAGTGCTCACAAGATGCTTGCCGGGGAAGTTATGCCAAGCATATCGCAATTACCCTACGATTATAGTACGGAACTATACATCCTGGCATAATAATATCTGATTACTCCAATTTTAACGGTGTATGGATGCTATATTGGCTGTTCAGGACACCACACTAGAGAAAGAACATGAACAGACGGCAACTCCTGTTGGCAATAGTCGCACTGGGTACAACACCACTGCTGATGCGTTTTTCCATGGCAGGCAAGCCCCTTAAGATAGAGACAATCACCATGAGTGATGCCGAGTGGCGTGAGCGCCTCAATGAGCAGCAATACAATGTACTACGCAACGAAGGCACTGAACGTGCCGGCAGCAGCCCTCTGAATGATGAAAAACGCAAAGGCGTTTTTCACTGTGCCGGTTGTGATCTGCCACTGTTTCACTCTGAGATGAAATATGACAGTGGCACCGGTTGGCCCAGTTTTTTCGATAAAATAGCCGGTGCAGTTGAAACCAAAATAGACTTTAAAATGATCTATCCACGCACCGAATACCACTGCGCACGGTGTGGTGGGCATCAGGGGCACCTGTTTAAAGACGGCCCGAAGCCAACCGGGTTACGCTACTGCAATAATGGCGTGGCATTACGCTTTGTGCCCGGTACGCTGTCAATATAATCAGGACGTAACTTATGTGAACTCCTCCGCTGTCAACAATAAAACCGCTCAAATAAAGAAATAAATGCGTACTTATGTACGAGCTCTAAATAGAGTGGCGAACTCTGGCTCTATGATATCTACGCCAACCATAGTACTCTTCATTACTAGGGCTCCCGGTAAATATTATTGTGTGAAAATATTAATATTACCCCTGAATTTCAAGGGTGAGGGAGTCCAATTATCTATTTTCGGACAAGCTCCTAGAGCAACCATTTTTTCTTCAATTGCCCGTATCATATACACGGCCCTCCATAAACTCCAACGTCCTATTTGAGTCATATGATCAAACAACTGAAACTTGGTGATATTCGAGTAAACTTTTCCAATAGCTATTTCAACCGTGGCAGAGACTATTTCAATACAGGCCGTGTTCTTTCCGTTACGATTTCTGAAGAGGGCGAGCATAAAGTGGTGCTGTCGGCAAAAACCCTCGGCAGTGGCCACGCCCCCTACAAGCAAGTGATCGAAATTAAGTGGATACGTGGTCAGGTCGATATTTTTGGTAGCTGTAGCTGTCCATTAGGTCATAATTGCAAACATGTGGTAGCGGCCTGTTTGCAATATCAAATTGAATATGCGCTGCCACAGCGAAAAAAAACATCGATTGATAGTTGTATGAGCTGGCTGGATGAGCTTATTGAGAGCGACGGCCAAAAGGAAACACGAACAGATGGCGATTTTCTCCTCTATTTACTAAAACCAGCAACACAGCCTGGACAACTGACCGTAGAACTATTAATTACCCGACGGTTGAAACGGGGGGGATTTGCAAAAGGGCGATCAGCTAATCCAGAACAGATTTCTAACAACTATTATCACCCCGATTATCTACAGGAAGTCGATATGGATATTATTGGCCTATTGGAAGCCTGTCCAAAGGTGAGCTGGGCTGCACCGCTGGTTTTCGACGGGGAGATCGGCTTTGCTGCAATTAAAAAAATGATCGAAACGGAGCGCTGCCATTGGCTGAATAGCTCGGCGCCCGCACTTCGGTTGGATGAAAATCGAGCCTTTAATATCGAATGGTTGCGTGATCAAGAGGGAAATGCCCGCTTAAAATACAGTGTGGCGGGTGGTGGAGAGCCGGTAGTGACTACCCCAGCGCTCTACATTGATAGGACGAACAACGTGGTGGGCTTGTTGAATGGTGCCGACTATAGTGTGAAACAATTTAAAAAATTACTCAGCCCGGTTAATGTGCCTGCCTCACACCTGAGTCGTTTTAGTCAAAAACTGATGCTGACCCTACCCAACACGGTGCCACCACCTGAGGTGGTCGAAACCATCAAAATCAAACAGCCACCACAACCGAGAATCCGCCTCGCTGTCATGTCGGGGTCCGCGGGGGATATCCATCGCATAGAACTGGATTTTCTCTATGCCGGTCATGCCATACCGGCGTTGCCCTTTAATGAAGTTGAAAACCTGGTGGATGAGAGCGCATTTGTTCAGATATGGCGTGATCATGAAAAAGAGCAAGCGGCTATTGAGCGCATGACAGCGCTGGGCTTTCATGTTTCGCCTGGCGAAACAGGGCAGAAGCTTATTTTCCTCAGTATGGACATCAACAGCCACCTGAACGCCCTGTTGCGCTGGCAAAAATTCATGGAAGATACCCTGCCGCAATTGGCTGAAGAAGGGTGGGAAGTTGAGCGGGATGAACAGTTTCAACTGACCTTTCACCGCTCAGATGAGTGGCATGCCGAAGTGGATGGCGATAGTGACTGGTTTGACTTGCGTTTTGATATTGAAATCAATGGTGAAAAACGCCCGCTATTACCACTTGTCACCATCGCACTGACAAATTATGACCCGCAGCAGTTACCCGATCTACTCACGATTCCACTGGAGAATAATGAATATTTGGTGGTGCCCAGTGAAAAAATACGGCCGATTCTCGATATTCTTTATGAGCTTTATGATAGCGAAAGCCTCAATAGCGATGGTTCGTTGCGGATGTCCCGTTTTGATGCCGGGCGCGTTGATGAGCTGGAACAACGGAGCAACAGCGAATCTCAATGGCAAGGTGGCGAAGCACTGCGTGAACTGGGGAAAAAGCTCAACAACTTTGATGGCATTCAACCCGCAGAAACACCCGATGGCCTGAAGGTTGAACTGCGGGAATATCAACAGCAGGGGCTTAACTGGCTGCAATTTTTGCGTGAGTATCAATTTGGCGGTATTCTGGCCGACGACATGGGGCTGGGGAAAACGGTGCAGAGCCTTGCCCACCTGTTGCTGGAAAAAGAGCAAGGGCGGATGAATGCACCCTGCCTGATCATTGCCCCTACCAGCCTGATGAGCAACTGGCAGCGTGAGGTGGCTAATTTTACACCGGCACTCAAGGTGCTGATTTTACAAGGTGCAGATCGCCACCAGAACTTCGACGATATCGAACAGTACGACCTGGTTCTCAGCACCTACCCGTTGCTGGTGCGTGATGAAGTGATCCTGTTGAAACACACCTTTCATTATCTGGTGCTGGATGAGGCTCAGATTATTAAAAACCCCAAATCTAAGGCGGCACAGGTGATTCGCCGAATTCAATGCAACCACCGCCTCTGTCTGACCGGCACACCCATGGAAAATCACCTTGGTGAGCTTTGGGCGCTGTTTGATTTTCTGATTCCCGGTCTGCTCGGTGATTCACGACAGTTTAAGCAACTGTTTCGCACGCCGATTGAAAAAAACCAGGATTATCAGCAGCAACAACGGCTGGGTAAGCGCATAGCCCCCTTTATGTTGCGTCGCACCAAAAGCGAAGTGGCCAGCGAACTACCTGAAAAAAGTGAAATTATCCGCAGCGTCTCGTTAGAGAGCAAGCAGGCCGCACTGTATGAAAGTATTCGTATCTCAATGGAGAAAAAAGTACGTGATGCCATTGCCAGCAAAGGTTTGGCACGCAGCCATATCACCATACTTGATGCGTTGCTAAAATTACGTCAATGTTGTTGTGACCCCCAACTACTCAAACTAAAACAGGCCCAAGCAGTGAAGTCATCCGCTAAGTTGGATTTGTTAATGACCCTGTTGCCGGAAATGGTTGAAGAGGGGCGACGTATTTTGCTATTTTCGTCCTTCACTCAAATGCTTGGTATCATCGAACAGCAATTAATAAAGCATAACATCAGCTACAGCAAACTCACCGGCCAAACCCGCAAGCGTGATGAGGCGATTGAGTATTTTAAAAGCGGCCAGGCCGATGTTTTCCTGATCAGCCTCAAAGCAGGCGGCGTGGGTTTAAACCTTACCGAAGCCGACACCGTTATTCACTATGACCCCTGGTGGAACCCCGCAGCTGAAAATCAGGCGACAGACCGCGCTCACCGGATTGGCCAGGAAAAAGCGGTATTTGTCTATAAATTGATTACCGAAAACACGTTGGAAGAAAAAATTCTCGCCATGCAGGCAAAAAAACAGGCATTGATCGATGGCGTTTATAAAAAGGGGGCTGAAAAAGATCAGGCAAAACTGAGCAGTGAAGACCTGAAAGCACTGTTTGCACCGTTGTCATGATAGGTTGATTTCTCCAAATAAAACAGAGAGGATCCAACAGATGAAGGTAGGAAAACTGAACAATGCTTGGAGGGTTTTCAGGACGGACAGGGGATGGTGACCCAGGAATAACAACGTTGTGGCGAGGTTGGAAACGACTAAATGATATTTCGCGGGGCTGGGCTCTCGCGCAGAGTACATAACTTATGGGTAATAGAAAGGTGGTGTGGGGGCTGGAGGTTAGAGACCCCGGCTACCCGATTAAGTGTTGTACACATAGAAGTGCCACGTACTCTTGCTTGTATTCATTGAGTCATAAAGCTTTTGTGCTTGCTCATTGCCTGGAGCAGTTACCCACTGAAGCCTTTCAGCACCATTTGATGATGCGAATTTATGGCAATGTTCAACCAGCTTTCTCCCTATGCCTTTACCCCGTAAACTTGATACCGTGTATAAGTCATTGAGTACCGCTACTTTAGCGGCAATGGTAGATGTGTAGGTAAAATAGACTGTGGCAAAGCCTACAACTGTATCATTATCTCGATAAATAAACTGACAACCAGTAGAGCTTGATTCACCAAATTGAGAGAAAAACTCTTTATTTTTAGAGTCTGATATTTCATCTACATTATAAAATTCTTGATAAGAGCGAATTAAAGGCAACACTTCATCAATATTATTCTTTGATACTACTTCGATCATGCTGAACCTCGATTAGACACTTAACGTCGCAAATCAGCCGACCATTGTAGCGGGGTGAGGCTTGTGGCATTCGCCACAAACGAAACACCGCGGAAATGGGTCGGCTGAATTTGCCTTGTGTACGCCCAGCACGGGCATGAACTCATGAGGTGAAAGTCCTCTGTAGGAAGATCACCGTCGAACACCGTGTTGTTAGTAGACGATAACGACTAGCGAAAGGCAAGCTCGTGAGGGCTTGTCTGAAGGACAGATATATCGCTCCCGGCAATATCTGCATTTCCACCCTCCATGGCAGTCAAGACGGACGCACCAACAGTAGGCCCCATGAGGGGAATCCGCGAGCTGATGAACAACGACTCCAAGGATGGAGGAGGCGGTAGAGCTACGCACGGCGCAGGAAGCCAAAGCCGAGAACATCATATGAGGCGTAGGCTGAAGGTGAGATGGCACTATCAGCAGACGGCATACGACTGCATGGAGGCAGGGGGTAGAGTGAAGCAGGAAGCCAGAACCGAGTAGCCAAACGGTTACCGTAATGGGTACACACGGTGAAGACCTGAAGATCAATGAGGAGTCTGTGCAGCTCAACTGCCCCATGCCCGACTGGGTTAAGGGGCGTTGGCGCAAAAACAGCAGCCAGCATTGGAGTAATTTGGAGTGAATCGGCCAGCCGGGTAGGGTGCGTTCTACGCACCAAAAACCCCATCAAAGCCAAACCTATACGTTTCGTATCAGGCACCGTGGTTATTACCAGCGTGTGGCGGTGCATGGAATGCACCCTACCAGGATCGGCGTACAGCAACGCGTCACCAGCAGTTTGGTTCGACAAGAGGGAGGTTCAATTCATATCCGCAAAGCCATCACCGCAGAGCCGGAGTTAAAGAAAATTTACCAAGCCCTGGGTATTCACCCGGCACCCGGAGGGGTCAAGAGAATGGTCAGCTGAAGAAATGACATGAAAAACAGGCCATGAAAAGTCGATAGGCTGTAAGTCATTGATTATTAAAGGTGGTTTTTCTGGGGTGTTAAACTTGGGTTAATGCACTGACAGGGAAAACCTCTCCCGCGTTTGCGCCATAAAAAAGTGGCTGGAATACGCCCACAATGAATAAACGGCCAAAGTGTGCGTCAAAGTGCTGTTGGATGGAATGAAGCGGTTACTTGAGGGCGGGGGTAGGAAAATAGAGTCAATTGACGCACTGAACGAATGGCTATAGCGTGATGTATTTTCTGGTTTTTATGTCAAATACCGCGCAAATGAGGGATATGACGCAGCTGTATTTGTAGGTGAAATAAGTAACCTATTGATTTACTAGGTTATTTGGTTTTGGCACGCAGATTGTAGTATAAACAGTGACTTCAGGTCCTCCTTGGCTTATGCCACTCTTACCACCTGAAGTTGAATCATTATGGTTGTAATGATTCTCCTCCTCCTTACTAAAGTTTTAGTATAGGCCGGTAGCCCCCTCCCCTTTTTTTGCTACCGGTCATTTTTTTATTTCAATTGGGGTCAGAGTAAAATAAATCATGCTATGCTGAGGGGAAACAAGAGAAGCACAGGAATAGCATGTCAAGATTATCTCGGGTCACTCCAGTTGGATTTCCTCAGCACATTATCCAGCGAGGAAACAATCGCCAGAGCTGTTTTGAAAGTGAAGAGGATATGAAAGCCTATCTGAACTGGCTTAAAGAGTTTTCAAAAAAACATTCGGTTGATATACATGCCTGGGTGTTGATGGCGAACCACCTGCACTTGCTGTGTACTCCTCACAAAGAGGGTGCAATCAGCTCAATGATGCAATCTATCGGGCGAATGTATGTTCGATACTTCAATCACACCTATCAACGCAGTGGGACTCTTTGGGAGGGACGTTTTAAATCCTGTTTGATTCAAGATGAGCAGTATTTATTTGAGCTTTATCGGTATATTGAATTGAATCCGGTAAGAGCGGGCATGGTGGAGCAGCCTAGTGAATACCGTTGGTCGAGTTACGGTAGTAATGCACTTGGACTAGAAACAGAGTTACAAACGCCCCACCCATTATATCTTGCGTTGGGAAAAACAAAAGATGAGCGACTTGCAAATTATCGGGCGCTGTTCAACGCTCAGGTTGACACTAGGCTGTTAAGTGAAATTAGAGAGGGTATCAACAGAGGTCTTGCATTGGGCAGTGAGCAATTTATAAAACAGGTTGAGGCGTTAACAAATAAACGAGTGACCGCTAGAAAAGCGGGGCGACCAAAAAAGAGGATTGGTTAGTAGCGGGCCTTAATATTACTCTGACCCCAATTTTTATGGGGCTACACCACAAAAAATTGGAGTCAACCATGCCTAGCGAACCCAGCAAAGTATTACACTTGGTAATATTCATATTATTTTCCAGCATGCCACTCGCCTACTCTGCCGACGAACAACAGAGTGCACCCTGTATTGAGTGCCACCAAACATCACACCTTCAATCACTAACAAGCAGTGTTGATGCAACACACGCCAAAGCAAAAATAAGCTGCCTAGAGTGCCACAATAACAATACTACCACCCAGCAGGGTGTTGAACACTACAACTACCAACTGATTCTATTTCCAGATTCTAGCCACTGCCAGGGTTGCCATAAAAAATAGAGCCATTATGGAGTGAAGACATTGACAGAAAAAAAATGCCTCTGTATAGTTCGCCTCCATCGAATACTCTGTTCGACCTCATCACACATGCCTGGGTGGTGAAATTGGTAGACACGCTAGCTTCAGGTGCTAGTGGGGGCAACCCCGTGGAGGTTCAAGTCCTCTCCCAGGCACCATATTTTCAGGCCACACCAGACAATCGCAAGCCACATATCCAACTGCTTTTTAACGGTTTTTACACTACCCGCGACATTCTCCATATTGTCTAGCATTGTCCACGGTTGTCCCATTTGTGGAGCGTGAAACGATGACCAGATCCCCCAGCAATAAAACACATCTAATGGAGAGGCAGGTAGTAAAAGCGCTAAACCTTTAGCTTATCCAGTCACAGGAACAATGACCTCAAATTTCGACGTATATGTAAACCGCTGCACAAAACTATCCAGCGTATTATGTTCTTTCACTTCGTCATGAGGGATCAGCAAGTATTTCCACTCTTTACCGCCATTCGCCAAAAGATGCTGGCTCGCATTTTCACACCACTGAGCACCTGCCTCAGCCTTAGCTAAAACATCCGTACTCCAACATCCTTTTTCATCCCGATGTTGTGTGCTCTTGGTCTCGACCATCAGTACTTGCTTGTCCATTTCAACGACAAAATCGGGCACGTACTCTGGTGTTTCAACACCTGATTTGTAGTAAATTTGAAACTGACCCTTTGCCGGTTTAAACCACTTTTCACAATCGCGTTCAACCATCACAGCAAAACGACGCTCCGTATCAGAGTCAAATTTTTGCAACGGGTATAAACATTTGTTGAAATTCCCGAACAACATCTGCTTAATCTTGCTTTTTGAGTTCACCGTATCACGGTAACTATTTATCGCTTGGCCTTTTGTCGCGGTATAGGCACAAAGTTTTAATGGCGTGAATCCACTACTCACTTTCACTTCATAACCCGCCGCCTCTTCCCAAAAGTTTTCTGCCATCTGTGTATGGATTATTTTAGCCAACAACGCACGATTGCCATCCAATACATTATTTACTTCATCCTCAGATGACAAATAGCTACGAAGATGTTCGACCGTTTGATTGGCCAACGCATAAATAAGCTCGGCATCATCATCGTAAGAGATATCATCATAATCAACCAAAGCGTGGATAATGTAATTCTCC
>JAFLJP010000124.1 GCA_022712945.1 Gammaproteobacteria bacterium
GGTGATTAAGCAGAAGATAGAAAATTGCTCCTGCATTTTCTACATACATGCCATCCATGGCACTATCAGCAGACGGCATACGACTGCATGGACGCAGGAGGTAGAGTGAAGCAGGAAGCCAGAACCGAGTAGCCAAACGCCCATCGTAATGGTTGGGACACGGTGAAGGCCTGAACTTGAAGATCAATGAGGAGTCTGTTCAGCTCCACTACCCCATGCCCGACGGGGTTAAGGGGCCTTTGCGCAAAAGCAGCAGCCAACATTGAAGCAAGTCGGAGTTAATCGGCCAGCTTGCTTTAAACGGCTTTGGGAACCGCCCCGTGCGGAGCCGCATGCGGGGTGGTGTGGGGGCTGGAGGTTAGAAACCTCTGGCTACCCGATTATGTTTTTTACTTCTGCATAGCTTCGATAATAGCATTAGGATTATGCTTAACAACCTGCAATAAAACTCGAGCAGGCCCTCTAGGAGAACGAAGCCCTTGCTCCCAATGTCGTAAAGTGCCAAGGGAAATTCCAAAAGCAGCACAAAATTTTTGCTGGCTCATGCCTGAGCACTCTCGGATTGATTTTACATCTATAGCCTCAGGCAGGTGCTCAACTGTTTTTGTTGATTCTCCTTTTGCATGCTTAGCAGCATCAGTAAGGCCTGCGGATATTTCAGTGAATGCCTTGCCCATTTTTATGCCTCCAGTAGCTAGTCAATTCTTTCACTGCTTTTGATAAGATATTCCTTTCTTCAGCAGAGATATTTGCTTTTTCATTTTTACCAAAAGCAGCCAATAGATAAAGCGGCATCATGTCACTGTGAAAATAGTAAATCACTCTCACACCACCACTTTTTCCTTTGTTTCCTCTCGCCCACCTAAGCTTTCTAATACCACCAGTACCCTGAATCAAATCTCCTGAACTTGGATGCTCTGATAAATAGGCAATCAAGTCATCCTTTTCTTCTTTCGAAAGTAACTTACTGATTTTATTTTGGAATGGCTCGGTTTCAGCGATAGTAATCATGCTATAAGCATATACGCCAGTGGAGTACTTTGCAAGATATTAACTAACTAGCTGATTTTGAAAACATAACGCTCAGGCTGAGGGGCTTGCCGGAGCGATGTAAGGCTTGTGGCATTCGCCACAAACGAAACACCGCGGAGAGCAAGTCCCACTCAAGCCAATTGTGTACGCCCAGCATGGGCATGAACTAATGAGGTGAAAGTCCTCTGTAGGAAAATCACCGTCGAACACCGTGTTGTTAGTAGACGATAACTACTAGTGAAAGGCAAGGGCAAGTCCGCGAGGGCTTGTCGGAAGGAAGCCGGACGCAAATCTGCGAGCTGATGAACAAAAACATCATATTAGGCGTAGGCTGGAGGCGAGATGGCACAAGACATCGAAGCCACGTGATTTAACGGCCACCGTAAATGATGCAGCAGTGCAGAGAAAGTTCATGTTCTTATCTGGGGAGATCTGCTTAACATGCCATCGGTAGATAACCAGTGAGGCCACTGGTCGACCAAGCCTTGGCATATAGGAATCATCAACCTGTATGAGCGAATTTGATGAAAACCGATAGCGCTGATGGGGGTAACTCTGTTGGTGATTAAGTAGAAGATAGAAAATTGCTCCTGCATTTTCTACATACATGCCATCCATGGCACTATCAGCAGACGGCATACGACTGCATGGACGCAGGAGGTAGAGTGAAGCAGGAAGCCAGAACCGAGTAGCCAAACGGTTACCGTAATGGGTAGCACACGGTGAAGGCCTGAACCTGAAGATCAATGAGGAGTCTGTGCAGCTCAACTACCCCATGCCCGACCGGGTTAAGGGGCGTTGGCACAAAAGCAGCAACCAGCATTGGAGTAATTTGGAGTTAATCGGCCAGCCGGGTAGGGTGCGCTCTACGCACCAAAAACCCCATCAAAGCCAAACCTACGTTTCGTATCAGGCACCGTGGTTATTACCAGCGTGTGGCGGTGCATGGAATGCACCCTACTAGGCTTTTTTAGCACAAAGTAAGGACGCGGAAAGGTGTCCGAGTTTATGCACTGGTTATGCCCGATTTACTAGCTGACTTGAAAAAAGCTCTATCAACTCAATTCCTGACTTTGAACAGTTTTTAGCCCTATTTTTTGTAACCTTTTTTTCATAATACTCGTGAGCAAATAGATTACGTAGTAATATTAGGTCATCTAGCTTTGTGAAATATTTGACAAAGTTCTTTCTTGCAACCGCCTTTTCCCAGTGCTCGTTATCATATAGAACTACGAGTGAACTAACTATATATGCACGATCTGATTCTTTTCGTTGGAGCTGTGACGATATCCTATATACCTCTTTATCATCATCTGAATAATAGCTAGTTATTTTTCTTTCAATCCAGAGCCTCTTGCAAAACTCTCAGCGATGAACAATCTGAGTTTGTCATTTTTACTTAGAAATGCGTAAAAACCCCAAAACTCGCCAGATGTTACTTAAGGCGGATCCATTTAGCCCCCTTTCGCTATTGAAATAGAAATTG
>JAFLJP010000159.1 GCA_022712945.1 Gammaproteobacteria bacterium
TGTAATCAACCGACCACTTGAGGCTGCTTGTTCACAAGGTTGGAATTCACTCAATTTCAGGTAACGGCCATCTTCAATAATTGAGGCGCGTTCAATGACATTTTTAAGTTCACGGATATTCCCCGGCCAGGGATATGCCTGTAGTTTTTCCAAGCCTTCTGGTGCAATTCCTCTCATGGTTTTCCCCATTTTTTGAGCGCACTGAGTTAAAAAAAATTGTGCCAAAAGTGGTAGGTCACCCATGCGTTGTCGTAAAGCCGGTGTCTCAAGCGGGAAGACACTTAAGCGATAAAATAGATCTTCACGAAATGTCCCTTCCGCGACCATTTGTGATAAGTTGCGATTACTTGCCGCGATGATGCGCACATCAACACGAATAGTCTTACTGCTGCCCACTCGCTCAAACTCTTGCTCTTGTAATACACGCAATAACTTAACCTGTGTATCAAGAGGCAGCTCGCCTACTTCATCAAGGAACAGTGTGCCGCCATCCGCCAGCTCAAAGCGCCCCTGTCGATGCGTAATAGCCCCTGTAAATGCCCCTTTTTCATGGCCAAACAACTCACTCTCAACCAGGCCCGCACTGATGGCACCGCAGTTAACTTTAACCAGTGATTTGTGATTACGACGACTCTGTTGATGAACTGCTCGTGCAACTAGCTCTTTCCCGGTTCCGCTCTCTCCGCTAATTAAAACAGAAGCATCTGTTCCTGCCACTTGGGAGATCTTTTTTAACATCGCTTTAATAACCGGTGAATGACCAATAACTTCACCATAATGAAGGTCATGTAAAATTTCTTCTTTTAAATAGGTGTTCTCCTGCTGCAATTGTTCTTTAAGGTGTTCAATCTCATTAAAGGCCGTTTTGAGTGCATGCTCAGCTTGTTTTCGCTCGCTAATATCCTTAAATACCACCACCGCACCGGCTAATGTGCCGTTGTCATAAATAGGTGTGCTGGTATATTCAACCGGGAAGTAGCTACCATCTTTATGCCAAAAGACCTCATCATCTCGATGATGAATTTCACCATCGTGAACTGCTTTATATATTGGGCACGCCACATGGGGGTAATGGCTACCATCTGCATGGCTATGATGGTGTTTATAATGAATAGGGGTACCAATCGTTTCATCCGCACTCCACCCGGTCATTTCGATAGCCGCTCGATTAACATACGTGGCGTTACCATCAGCATCTAATCCATAGATTCCTTCACCAGCCGCTTGCAATATTGATTCATTGTGTTGTTTAAGACGGGTAATATCAGCTTCAGCTTTTTTATAGCGAGTAACTTCAATAGCCGTTGCTTGCGCCCCATTACACTGACCAATCGCATCAAAACGTGGCTCAATAGTGACTAAAAAATTACGATGGCCTAAATTTTGTTCATAACTAACCGTCTCTCCTTTCAGCGCCAGCTGATGCGCGCGTAGCGGTACATGATTTTCACCTTGAGAATGATAAAACACCTCGAGTGATTGACCAATTACTTGATTATCGAAAAGAAGAGTAGGGCCAAATAGAGCAACCAATCTCAGTTGATTATCTATACGCCAGCCAAGAGGCGGGGGGCTTGGCTGCAAAAAATTATCATTATCCATTGCAATTTCCATATCCGTTTTAAGAGACCATATGGTGAATTAATTGACCAGTAGGCGTATTGGCAGTTGTATTTTTGTTTCTCTAATGGGGAGCAGCTTTTACTAAAACGAAGACTAGCTAAACTGGCTCTTTTACCCTCCTCCGACAATCAACACTATCGAAGCACTTAAACCGGAATCAAGCACTATCTTTCAGCCTTGATATATACACTATATTTCGTTATTGATCGCGAAATATCGTGCAACATCCCTTTGTTACACCGATGAAACATTCCACTGATTTTAGTATCTGTCTTGATATTCAATAGGTTATCTACTTGAGGGTTAATATGGCATGTAATTTGTTATAAATAAACATAACCTGGCAGTTATGGGGGCTTTATCACAAAAAATATACCAGCCAGTTAAGAAGAGTTCAATAGGCCGTTTTTTAGAGCTCCAAATTATAAAACCATGAACAAATTTGAGGAGAGGTAATGAAGATTTTTTTAATTTCAACTTCATTTAATGGATTGACACAACGATTCTATACAGAGCTTAATGATGCAGGTTACAACGTAGCGGTGGAACTACACCATGGTGACCATCAACAAGTAATTAAGCAGACTGAACTGTTTAATCCTGATTTAATTATTTGCCCGTTTTTAACTCGCAGAGTACCGAGTGAAGTGTGGGAAAAATACCTAACAATCATTGTTCATCCTGGTATCAAAGGTGATAGAGGGCCATCATCACTTGATTGGGCAATCCAAGAAGGTTTTGATGAATGGGGGGTCACACTATTACAAGCTGATAATGAAATGGATGCAGGTAATATCTGGTCCAGCAAAACCTTCAAAATGCGTGATGGCACTAAGAGCAGCATTTATAACCGAGAAGTGACTTATGCTGCGGTTAAATGTTTATGGGAAGTACTGGCATTTGTTGAAAGCAATCAATTTACTCCTGAAGCTTTGGACTATAACAAGCCTGAAATTAAAGGGCGTCTACAGCCGCAAATGACCCAGCCGCTGCGTAGCATTGATTGGCAAAAAGAGAGTACCAATACCATTATTAAAAAAATCCATGCTGCCGATGGTAATCCGGGTGTCATCGATGAAATCTACGGGCAAAAGCTCTCCTTACATAATGTCTGTATAGAACCAACGCTACGAGGTGAGCCGGGTGATATTATTGCTCAATCACCGACAGGGGCAATTTGTCGGGCCACTACAGATGGTGCGGTTTGGATTGGACATGTCAAACTACGACACGAAAACGCCTCTCACGGTATTAAGCTACCCTGCACTATGGCTCTCAGTGAACAGATTGATAGTAGCTTGCCACTACTGCCCATTGATTACAAAAAAGAGGGCAAGAGCCTCTCTTGCCAAGAGACATGGTATGAAGTTGATGGCGATATCGTTTACGTACATGGCGCATTTCATAATGGTGCAATGAGTACTAAGCAGTGCCACAACTTCCTCGAAGTATACCGTCACGCAGCCAGCTTGCCCGTTAGAGCTATTGTGATTAAAGGGGGTGAAGACTCTTGGTCAAATGGCATCCACCTAAACCATATCGAAGCAGCAGAGAATCCTGCAAATGAGTCATGGCGGAACATCAATGCCATCAATGACATTGTCTATCAAATTATCAATACGATGGATAAAGTAACAATCTCTGCGGTGACCGGCAATGCGGGTGCTGGCGGGGCTATTTTAGCCTTAGCATCTGATCTGGTTTTTGCTCGTAAGGGAGTCATATTTAACCCCCATTACAAAAACATGGGTGATCTATATGGTTCAGAATATTGGACCTATTTATTACCTAATCGAGTCGGGAAAAAGATTGCTCAGCAGCTGACCAGTGAATGTCTTCCCATTAGCTGCCGCAAGGCATGGGAGATTGGCATGGTTGATACGGTATTAGATGAGCAGCACACTCTCTTTCACGCTCAAGTATCACACCTTGTCAAATCCACTCTAATGGATCAAACCGCTTGCAGTGATATTTTGAAAAAGAAAGCGAATAAGCGCTGCTTTAATGAATCAGAAAAAGCGCTTGCTAGCTATCGTCGCCATGAACTAACACAAATGCATCACAACTTTTATGTCGATGAAAAGTATCATCAAGCCAGAAGTCGTTTCGTTCACAAGGTCTCTTGCGGTAAAACACAAGAAAACATCTCTATTTCGGCACTCCTTCCACGACTTGAAGAGTGTGCAATATCGAAAGCGGTTTAAAGGCTTACATCAATTATGAAGATTTTTTCGATCCAATGGCAAGGAGCTAATAGTGTTAAATAAAAACGAATTCCAAACTCAGAAAAAAAGCATCAACACCATCACATTACGTGAAAATGACATGCTTTACGAAGGTGAGATTGGCAATCGAAAAATAGTGATTATGATTAATGATGAAGCGGTTTACGCCTATCAAGGAGAAAGTGTCCTCTCTACCCTGTTATCACATAAAATCAGGGGGTTCTCACAAAATGATCACGGCAAAGTGCAAGGCCCTTACTGTGGTATGGGTGTTTGCTACTGCTGCATGGTAAAGATTAATGGCATCAATAAACAACGAGCATGTCAGCATAGTATTGAAGATGATATGAGAATTGATACCCGTAGTAATCACTTCACGACATTAATCCCTGCCTTTGAGAAAGAGTGAAAATGATGAATGAGATAATAGTACCCTCATCACCTTGCCCTGTCATCATTGGAGCAGGCCCTGCTGGTATCAATGCTGCCATTACCCTTGCAGAGCAAGGAATTGAAAGCATTATTGTGGATGAAAATCCGGCACCAGGCGGCGCTATTTTCCGCCAACCAACCAAAAAAATCAGCCTAGGCTTTAGCCCGGTGATTGATAATAAAAGCCGCCAGCGAGCCACCCGTTTGCTAGAAAATCTTGAGCGCTATAAAGATAAAATCACCGTATATAATCGAGCACAAGTTCTTGGGGGGCTAAGTGAGGGTGATTCAATCATCGTATTGCACAATAACCGCGTTACCGAACTTCATTATAGTGCACTCTTCATCTGTACCGGTTGCTATGAGCGCTCTCACCCCTTCCCGGGCTGGACATTACCTGGGGTAATGGGTGTGGGTGGTATGCAACTGCAGGTTAAGTCCAATTTAGTTCGCCCCGGTCACCGCGTGGTAATAACCGGCACCGGGCCACTACTATTGCTTGCTGCAAAACAATTTCACGATGCAGGGATGGAGGTTGTAGGGGTTTACGAAGCGGGTCAAAAAATGGACCTATATCGTGAAATACCCGCACTGCTGGCAGATATACCACTGCTATTTGATGGCATCAAATATCTCTCTTACTTAAAAAAACAAGGTATTCCGGTCCATTATGGTTGGGGCATTGTGGGAGTGCGGGGTGTCAGTGAAGTATCAGAAATCACCGTCGCGCCTTACGATAAAGATTGGCAACCACTGCTAAACAAACAAGAAGTGATAAATGCCGATTCACTGGCTGTTAATTACGGCTTTACCTCACGAACTCAGCTGACTCAACAACTGGGATGCGCGCATAGCTACTATCATGATCGTGGTGGATTTAAGCCCGATGTAGATAAATGGCATCGCACCAGTTGTGAAAAAATTTATGCCGCAGGTGATGTGGCCGGTATTTATGGCTCATATGTTGCCGAAGTTGAAGGTAAAATTTCAGCATATGGCCACCTTGTTGATCTTGGTCAAATTAATGACAAAGAAGCCAACCTACTCTGTGCCTCATTACGCAATAACCTTAAGCGGTTGATCAAATTTCAGCACGGATTTAGCAAACTATCTAGCCCCAAAGAAGGTTTACTAAGCTTGCCAGATAAAAATACCGTCATTTGTCGTTGTGAAAACGTCACGTTAGACAAAATTGATAATGCTATTGCGACAGGTATCGGTGATGTTACAAAGCTAAAAATGGCCACCCGTGCTGGAATGGGCGACTGTCAGGGGAAAAGTTGTGGTGATTTTTGTCGTAACTACCTAGCCAAACAGACTCAGCGAAGCCAGCAACAAATTGGCAAACTAAATGCTCGATTTCCACTAGCCCCAGTGACTTTCGCAGCATTTGCTGCAGGAGAAAAATAGAATGGAAAAGAATAACTCAGATATCATCATTGCGGGAGGTGGTGTTATCGGCATGGCTATCGCCTATTACCTTAGCAAAGAGAGTGACCGATCCATTACGGTAATTGACCAGAAAAAACCGGGGAATGCTTCTTGGGCATCAGCGGGTGGGCTCTGGCCCATTGGTGAATCAGTGGGGCTAGGCTGTGGCGTTATATTTTTTAAAACACTCTCTAAGCAACGCAGAGAAAACCCTAATGAGATTATTGAAACAGCACGCCCTCACCAACTACCGGACTGTTTTTTAAATTATTCACTCATCAGTAATGCCATGTTTCCCAGCCTTTGGGATGAGCTAAAAGAACACTCGGGTATCGATTTTAAGTTTGAAAAAACAGGTCTTAAATTTTTGATGTACGATGATGATGATGTCGCTTACGCCAAGCAGATTCAGGATGGCATTCCACATCTTAAAGATCAGCTATTGTGGCAAGACCAACAACAACTTCACGAAGATGAGCCTTACGTATCTAGAGATGCCATTGGTTCACTCTCCTTTAAACCAGACCACCAAGTAAACCCTTACCTATTAGTACAAGCATTACGTGATGGAGCCCAAAGAAATGGCGTTAAGATGGTCGAAAATGCTGAGATTATCGACATTACTATGCAAAAAAATCGTGTGACAGGGGTTAAAACAAAACAGCAAAAGTACAACTGTTCACTGCTAATTAATGCTGCTGGCGCATGGGCTGCCCAGCTTGCTGATATGATTGGTATCGATCTCCCTGTTGCCCCTATTAAAGGGCAAGTTATTGTATCTGAGCGACTCCCCCCCATCATGAAATCTTGCATCAGTACTAGCGACTGTTACATTGCACAAAAAGATAATGGAGAAGTATTGATAGGCAGTACCACAGAAATAAAAGGCTTTGATACCAACGGCACCTACCCTGAATTACGTTCTCTGGTTTCAGGTGCCATTAAAGCGCTACCGATGCTTGGCTCTGTAGGGATTAAGCGCACATGGGTTGGCTTACGTCCCGGCTCACCAGATGAGCTTCCTATTTTTGGTGAAGTAGCCGGTGTCGAAGGTTATATGAATGCTTGTGGTCATTTCCGCACGGGTATCGTTAGCTCACCCATTACCGGACGTATTGTGACTGACTTAGTGATGGGAAAACAACCCCCTATCGATATCACACCATTCCTCTACGAACGATTTTTAGACCCTAGTTTTAAGGCATCTTTCTCTCTGGAAACCGAGGTAGCATAGGTCATGGGTGTGCTCTGAGCAAACCCGGTTAAATGCAGGCTGAACAAGAATTGCTCCTATCTTCTCTAGAATGAGCAGTTGCGCATTTTGAAACAGGTAGATTTAACCTAAAATCATCAGTTGGGCATAATGGTTGGGGTATCGTTGTTGCGATCTTACTATGAGGGATAGTCTCTCGCAATGCAGAGCGGCAATCGGTTATATTATGCACAACTTAATCTTCAGGTTACCCGATTACCATGCCAAACCGTGATAGCGCTGCCAACAACGTCCGCATGACCGAATATAGCCACGGCGCAGGCTGTGGTTGCAAAATCTCCCCCAAACTGCTGGATGATATTCTTAAAACTGATACCGACAAGCCCTCTTTTCCACAACTACTGGTGGGGTACGACACCAAAGATGATGCTGCCGTTTTTGACTTGGGCAACGGTAGTTCAGTGATTTCAACCACCGATTTCTTTATGCCGATTGTGGATGACCCCTTCGAGTTTGGTCAGATTGCCGCTACCAATGCGATTAGTGATGTCTACGCCATGGGCGGCACACCGCTGATGGCGATTTCGATTTTTGGCTGGCCAATCGACAAGTTGGGGGCGGATGTCGCCTCACGGGTGATTGATGGTGGCCGCTATGCCTGTGAACTGGCGGGTATTCCACTGGCTGGTGGTCACTCGATTGATTCACCCGAGCCGATCTTTGGCTTGGCGGTGACTGGGCAGGTGGAGAACCGCTATTTGAAGCGTAACAGTGACGCTCAGGCGGGCTGTCGGCTCTATCTCACCAAGCCGCTCGGTATCGGTATTTTAACCACCGCACAGAAAAAGAAGCTGTTGAAGCCGGAACACAGCCGCATCGGCCCCGATGCAATGTGTCAGTTGAATAGCGCGGGTGCTGAATTTGCCAAACTACCGGCGGTGACGGCAATGACTGATGTGACCGGCTTTGGCTTGATGGGGCATCTTACTGAACTTTGTCAGGGCAGTGGTTTGCAGGCAAAAGTGATATTTGATGCGGTACCCACCTTGGCGAAAGTTGAACACTATCTGGCGCTGGGCTGCACTCCTGGCGGTACCCAACGTAATTTTGAAAGCTATGGTCACCTCTTGGGTAAGATGAGCGAACAGCGGCGGATGATTCTGTGTGATCCGCAAACCTCCGGTGGTCTGTTGGTGGCGGTGGCCGCCGAAGGTGAGGCTGAGTTTTTGGTGCTGGCCACGAGATTGGGGATGTCATTGAGTGTGATTGGTGAATTAAGTGCCCCGGTTGACGGCCGTGCCATGGTGGAGGTTGTTTGATGACACTCCCACAGCTTGATGATTACCGAACACTTTTTTTAAGTGATATGCCGATGATTGACCTGCGAGCGCCGGTGGAGTTTGCACAAGGCGCATTTCCGAATGCGTTGAGCTTGCCACTGATGAGTGATGATGAGCGCAGGCTTGTCGGCACCTGCTATAAAGAACAGGGGCAGCAGAGCGCGATTAAATTGGGTCATGAGCTGGTAGCCGGTGAAATAAAAGCGCAACGCCTTGCCGGGTGGGCGCAGTTTATTGAGCAAAATCCACAGGGGGCTCTCTACTGCTTTCGTGGCGGATTGCGTTCACAGATTACTCAACAGTGGATTTATGAAGCAACCGGCATCACCTACCCCCGGGTAACCGGTGGCTATAAACAGCTTAGGCGCTATCTGATTGATGAGTTGGAAGCATCCGTAACGCAGGTCACGCCGATGGTACTCAGTGGCCGTACCGGCACCGGAAAGACTCTGCTGTTGCAACAGATTAAAAAGAGTATTGATCTGGAGGGCATTTACCATCACCGTGGCTCGGCCTTTGGTCGCCGAGCGACTCCACAGCCTAGTCAGATTGATGTGGAGAACCGTCTCTCAATCGCGCTATTAAAAAAGCGTATCGCTTCAGTGGATAACCGCTACCAGCTGCTGTTTGAAGATGAAGGGAGTAATATCGGTTCACGCAATCTACCCGCCTCACTGGTTGAGTGCATGGCACAGGCTGCGGTGGTGGTGCTGGAAGTGCCATTGGAACAGCGTGTCGGTATCGTCTTTGAGGAATATATTACCGCCGCCCTTGCGGAGTATCAGCAGCTACTGGGTGAAGAACTTGGCTTTAGCACTTGGGCAGATAATCTACAGCAAGCACTGGGGCGGGTTAAGCGCCGTCTGGGCGGCGAGCGTTATGCCAAGCTTAGTGCGGTGATGGATAGCGCGATCAACAGCCAGCAGCAGTGTGGCGATAGTACTGGCCACCGCGAGTGGATTCACCTGCTGCTGGAGGAGTACTACGATCCGATGTATGACTACCAGTTGAGTAAAAAAGCGGAGCGTATTCTCTTTCGGGGTGATGAGGGTGCGTTGCTTGAATATCTGCATGGGCGGGGTATTATTTAGCACCCCACTTATACCGGGGTCTGAATATAGCTGTTTTGTCTATTTCTCGTTTTTATTACACAAGTCAAAGGCAAAGTCCGTTTTTTAGCGCTGAACGATGTGGGTTATTAGGGCTGAAGTGATGTATGGACTCCCAAAAAAAGGGGGGTATGCTTTTTGGCAGCATATTTAATTGGTGAGACACAAGCATGAGCGAAAACTATACACTAAATTCTGGGATTACTCTGCCAATAGGCATTAAGGTCAAGGTCAAGGTTAAGAAAATTGCAGATGAATACTACTCACTAACCAATAATAAAACTGTGGTTACGAGCGGGGTAAGAACGGAGAAAAACCAGGCAGTAGCAATGTATGGAAAATTATCCGGTGGCGACTCTCTGATAATCTATAAAAATCAAATAGCGGCCAAAGAAATCAAGAAAGCATACGACGATGGAAGTGCCGCGAAAAAACCAAAAAATGAGATCATTCGTGATATAGAAAAGAGAATAGGCAGCCAAGTAAAAAAAGGAATTTACATATCAAAGCACTTGAAAAAAGGCGCGGTTGACATTCGAAGCAGAGACATGTCATCGGATGAAAAAACAAAATTCAAACGTGTAGCTAAAGGCATTGCTGTTGTCGTAATACTTGAGACCACTCCACCCCACTTTCATCTTCAATTTTGATTGAATATGAAAATAACATCTTCAAAATATGTTTTATTAACGATTACGCTTTTGGTCAGCATCTTTTTCGCAGCGTGCTCTGTCACGAATCATCCCGCGCAACAGAATAACTCTTCGCAATTCACAATAAGCCCAAAAAAAATAAATATTGATCAGATAGTCACGATCAGAGTTCCTGAGTTACATCCTTTAAAAATATCAATACGAGATCCTATGGGAGTCTGGCATGTAGTCCACGATTCTGGAGAAAAAGTATTTATATTGCCAGAAGATGAATATGTAAAAGCAAGAAGGATAGATGTAACACCATCCAAGCTGACGGGAATAAGCTGGATCAATGGCAAGAGGTTTGATGGATTGGTATTTGGCTTGCCGGGCGAATATTTGATTTATATGGCTGATAACCTTGAGACCGAGGCTGACAACACCTTTCATTTTATGGGCAAGGTGTTTTTAAACTCAACCACTACGCACTAAAAATGCATAGCTTGCCCACGCTCCCGCGTGGGAACACATAACTCCCTGCGACAACATGTCGCATTCTCTGCATCCATAAACTCCCATACAATTTTGTCATTAATCCCCGCCGGGTTTTCAATCAAAGCTGTAGGAGTTTTCATGAGATTTCAAAATAAACACAATCTGTTATGGCAGGTGTTGGCACTCAGTGGGGTGTTGGCATTGGGTGGTTGTAACTCCTCTGATGATCCAACTTCGTCAAGTAGCACCACCATTGAGGGTTCTATTTTTGCCGCACCAGTGGCGGGGGCGACGGTCACCGTGTTTGATGATAATGGCAATGAGGTGGCCGGGCCGGTGAGCAGTGGTGCGGATGGACGCTATCGCATCTCGATTCCCAATGTTGATCTGGCCAGTGCTCTGAGCTTTGTCAGCAATGGCGGTACCTTTAGTGATGAGGCGACTGCTGAGAGCAATGTAGTGGCCGGTGAGATGTCGGTGTATGTGGCTGCGGGCACACTCGGCGCGGGTGATGAGGTGCACGCAACACCTACATCAACCATTATGCATGAGCTAGTTATGACCCATGAAAAAACCCCCACAGAAGCGGTGGCAGCCATTGAGGGTGCTTTTGGTTATCCGGTTGATTTCAGTATTGCACCCACCGATGCCACGGTGCCGGCGACCGGGGCGAGTGATAGCGAAAAACTGGCGGGGTTGCGGGCGGCTGGATTCAGCCAGTTGACCGCTGATTTGGGGTTGAACGCGGCCGATCAATTTGTCCTGCTGGCAGCGTTGGCGGAGGATCTCTCCGATGGTGCGCTGGATGGACAGAGTGCCAGCGGTGCGGTTTTGGTCTCAGGCTCAATACCCCTCGCATCACACATCCAACACCAGTTCAGCATGGCGTTAACCGGTTTTCATGGCGGCGATCAGGATAACAGCGGTTTGGCTGCCAACCAGATCGGTACACTGCCATTTGCCAAGGTGGTTAATAGCGCCAGCTATCGCTTTGAGTACCTGCAGGGCATGATGTCGGCGATGGAGGGTAAAACAAGTTTTAAAGTGGCAGTGACTGATGCTGCAACCGGGTTAACGCCCCAAAGCGGGCTGGCGTTAACGCTACAGGCGAAGATGTCTATGGCGACCAGAGTTCACCAGACACCGGTGGATGGTTGCGTTGAGTCGGCAACAGCGGGCACTTATGAGTGTACGATCTTCTACCTGATGCCTTCGCTGATGAATGACGTTTCGATGGGGTATTGGCAACTGATGGTGACGGCGAATAGCGAAATGGTCAGTTTTTTCCCAGAAGTGGGCATGGGCATGAACGGTAATGGCAAGCGTAAATTGATGGCGCAGGCGACGGGCAGCACAATTGATGCGGTGACCGGACTGAGTGTGCCAACCTATAGCGACTTTGTGATGATGAACACCTCGGCACGAATGTACTTTCTATTTAAGGGTGATATTACCGCAGGTTCAACCTCGGGCCATAAAGTGCGCCTGTTTGCAGCGGCCAATGAGAGTATGGATTCATTCCCGGCGCTCTACAGTGGTGCCAGTTTCAATATGGATAGCTTTACCGCCAACCCGGTTGTGGTGGAGTTTTCTACCGATAGCAATAGCTGGTCTGCGATGAGTGATGAGGCCAATGGTTATTGGAGTATTGATGATGTGCCAGCTCTGACTGACGGTGCAGAGAGCACCTTCTATGTGCGTTTAACCGTGAACAGCGAGCAGAAAACTGCCGATGGCAATCTGCCGGCACTCGATGGCAGTAATGATTATGCGGTTTTTACCACCACCTTGAATTAAGTGCTACCGGGGTTATCAATGATTAATTTACCAACCAGAGCGGCGCTGGTGATGGGCGCTGTTTTTACCCTCTCGCAACCGCTGCTGGCCGCCTCATGTTGTGGTGGAGGCTCCTCCTCGGCGCTGATCATGCCCAAATTTGCCAAGGGGATGGTGGATGTTTCATTCTCAGCGGAAAACTATGACGGCTACTGGAATAGCGCGGGGCAATATACCGAAGACCCCGCCGGTTCTGATCTAAATCAATACCGCTTGAGTCTTGGTTATGCTCACCGTTTAGGTGAGCGCTGGCAGGGGAGTGTTATTACCCCCCATGTCTGGAATGATAACCAATACAGCGGTGTCTCATCAACAACACAGGGGATGGGTGATACCACGCTTAACCTCTGGTATGAGGGGTTTGATAACGTCAAATGTGTCTGGAAAATAAAAAAACCGGAAGATTGGATACCCGCTAGCTACTACGGCCTCTCAATGACTCTGCCCACCGGCGTCTCCCCTTACGATGATGTCAAAAATAGCTTCGATATCACCGGGCGGGGCTTTTATCGACTGGATGCCAATCTGTTGCTGGATAAGACCATCTACCCCTTGAATGCCACACTGGCGCTCTCTTACGGTCAATATCTGGAGCGTCCGGTCAATCGTGAATATGGCCGCTATGTAGAGCCGTATGATAAGCAGCTGGGTGACCGATTTTCCGGCTCTATCTCCGGTGGTTATACCCAGTTTCTCGATAATATGGACACCCTGACCTACACTCTCGCCTACGCCTATCTGCAAGAGGAGCAGGGGACGATTAACGGGGCGGTTGATACCACCACCGGAATGAATAAGCAGGCGCTCTCCACCACCATTGCCTACGCCAGCATGGATCGGGACTGGGTCTTTAAACTCACTCTGAGCCACAGCCCCAAACGAGATGGTTATGGTGAAAGCTTTCCCGTCACCAACCTGATTACGGCGGGGGTGAACCATGTGCTTCGTTAAAACATTTGCTGTGGTTGTGTTGCTACTCATGGCGGGGTGTCAGGATAATATGAACCCCTCGGGTGAAGATAAACGCCCTCCGGTGCAGACCGGCATTATCGGTAATCAGGTGGGACAGATCGCCCCTGACTTTACGGCAGAATCGACCATCAACAGCGCCCATACCCTCTCATCAGAGTGGCAAACCCATGATGCGGTGGTGCTCTATTTCACCATGTGGTGCCCAATCTGTGATGAACATATGAGCCACCTGCGGGCCACCTACCTTAGCAACTACCCCAATGTGCAGTTTCTGCTGGTGGATTATGTGAATGGCTCGGTGAGTAGCGCCCGCAGTGCCCAGCTCGCCAGCGGTTATGGCGCGATGACGGTGTTGGTTGATATAGATAAAACCATCGAGAGACTCTACGACGGCACCATGGGTACCACCATCGTGGTGGATAGTGGCGGTATTGTGCGGATGAATCAGAGTTACAGCGATGGCAGCAAGCTGGGTCAGGTGTTGGGTGAGTTGCCATGAGGGTTTTACTGCTGCTTGTGCTGTTGCTTGTGGCAAGCCTGAGCGGTGCCGAGCCAGATGCCTCATTCACGCTGGATGGCGAATTACTCTTTAAGGGCCGCTGCGCGGTTTGCCACCAACTACCGGAGCCGGAGATGCTCAACCCCCGCCAGTGGGCGTGGGTAATCAAGACCATGCAGACCCGAATGCAGCAAGCTAATATTGTGCCACTGAGTGAAGATGAGGTAGCTGCCATTATGCGTTATCTGGAGTTGCAGACAGATGATTAGCCGCTGGCTGTGCGTCGCTTCTTTTCTGCTGTTCAGCTTGCCGCTGAAAGCTGATTTTTTGGATGATTTTGGTGCTGAGCCGGTGGTGGGTACGGCCCCCGCCTTTACCCTGCAAGATCTTGCGGGTAAAGAGCAAATACTCTCCCAGTGGCGTGGCAAGCTGATTATGCTTAACTTCTGGGCCACCTGGTGTGGCCCCTGCCGTGCCGAAATGCCGGGAATGGAGCGGCTTTGGCAGCGCTACCGTGATGAGGGTTTGGTGGTTGTCGCGGTATCGGTGGATGAGGGGATGGAGCGTCGGGTGGCCAAGTTTGTTGAAATATTAAAACTAAGCTATCCCATTTTACTGGATGCTGAGGGGGTGGTGAGTGATCACTATCAAGTCAGCGCTCTGCCCCATAGTTTTTTGATTAACAGTGATGGGCAGTTGATTGCCAAGGTGGTTGGTGAGCGGGAGTGGGATAGCCCAGTGGCGTATGCGCTGATCGAGTCACTGTTGGCTGCAAATAGTGTTGCAAAGGAAAAGTAGGGATTAACGTGTGCCGTGAATCACCATGGTTTTCCCCCGGGCAGTGATCAATCCCTGTTCCTCCAGATTTTTAAGTACTTTACCGACCATCTCCCGTGAACAGCCCGCAATACGTCCTAGCTCCTGACGGGTGATCTTGATCTGCATGCCGTCTGGGTGGGTCATGGCGTCCGGCTGTTTGGCAAGGTCGAGCAGGGTGCGGGCGACGCGACCAGAGACATCCATAAATGCAAGGTGCCCCACTTTCTGGCTGGTGTTTCGCAGCCTGAGTGCCATCTGGCTGGCGAGGGCGAACATGATGTCGGGGTTCTCCTGAATGAGACGACGAAATTTGTCGTAGCCAATCTCTGCCAGCTCGCAGTCAACCCGTGCCCGAATGATGGCGCTACGTCCTTGTGAATCTTCATCAAACAGCCCTATTTCACCGAAGAAGTCACCGGCATTGAGGTAGGCGAGAACAATCTCACGCCCCTCTTCATCTTCAATCAACACGGTGACAGAACCCTCGGTAATGTAGTAGAGGATCTCAGGTGTCTCACCGGCATGAATAATGGTGCTTTTAGCCGCATGCTTCCGACGATGGCAGTGGCTGAGAAAGAGCTCGATGACAACATTGGGTTGTGGTGGGGTGAATTTCATATCAATACCTTTGACCGTTATCCATATGCTTGATTATAGGCTCATATGACCGCTAAGTTGACAGCTAATTCATATTAGTACACCGAAGAGGTGTGATAAGCTGCTTTTTTTTTGTGAAGGCTGGGGTTACGGGTGATGAAGGCACGGATTAAATGGGTTGAAGAGGCCACCTTTTTGGGCGAGTCGGGTAGTGGACATGCGGTGGTGATGGATGGTCCGCCCGAAAGTGGTGGCCGCAATCTGGGGGTGCGTCCGATGGAGATGTTGCTGCTCGGAATGGGCGGCTGTGCCAGTTTTGATGTGGTGCATATTTTAAGAAAATCACGTCAGCCGATTACTGATTGCGTTGCTGAAATCAGCGCCGAGCGAGTCGATGAAGAGCCAAAGGTGTTTAGCAAAATTCATATTCACTTCATTGTGACGGGTGACAATCTTAAAGATAAGCAGGTGGCACGGGCAGTTTCACTCTCTGCTGAAAAGTACTGCTCGGCCTCTATTATGCTGGGTAAAACCGCCGAAATTAGTCACAGCTATGAACTACGGGGCAGCGCTGATGAGTGAGTTGCCGGTTCGCCCGAAGCCGACGGGTGGCATGCGCCATGTGGCGTTGTTTTTAAATGACTTTGAGGCGTGTGAACACTTTTATACGGAGTTGATGGGGATGCGGCTGGAGTGGCGTCCCGATCCGGATAATCTCTATTTAACCAGTGGTAACGATAACCTCGCCCTGCACCGTGCCGAAGGTGTCGATATGAGTGGTTTTCAGCGCCTGGATCATATCGGTTTTATCATTGAGTCACCGGAACAGGTGCAGGTTTGGTATGAGTTTCTGCTGGTACATGGGGTGAAAATGAAAACCACACCGCGCCAGCATCGTGATGGTGCAACCAGTTTCTACTGTTTTGATCCTGACGGTAATACCGTGCAGATTATTTATCACCCTCCTATTTCATAGTTCCGGGATGCTGTTGGCTATTATTATGTTTGGTGCCCTATTGGCTTTTACGAGGATATGCGATTGGTCGAGTCAATGAAGAAATTAAAGCTCCACGGCTTCAATAATCTAACCAAAACCCTGAGTTTTAATATTTATGACATCTGTTATGCAAAAACAGTAGCGGAGCGTCGGGCTTATATTGAGTACATTGATGAAGAGTACAACGCCGAACGGTTGACCGATATTCTCACCGAGGTCACCTGTATTATCGGTGCCAATATTCTCAATATCGCGCGTCAGGATTACGACCCGCAGGGTGCCAGTGTCACGCTGCTGGTCTCGGAGGAGTTGGATGTTTCTGACCTGCAAAATACCGAAACCCCAGGTCCACTGCCCGAGATCATGGTGGCTCATCTGGATAAATCACATATCACGGTGCACACTTACCCGGAGAGTCACCCGGAGAACGGCATTTCTACCTTTCGTGCCGATATTGATGTCTCAACCTGTGGGCGTATCTCGCCGCTGAAGGCGTTGAACTTCCTCATCCACAGTTTTGACTCCGATATGGTGACCATGGATTACCGGGTGCGCGGTTTTACCCGTGATGTGGATGGCACCAAACATTTTATCGACCACGGCATCAATTCGATACAGAACTTTATCGCGCAGGATACCAAAGAGCGCTATGAGATGATCGATGTGAATGTTTATCAGGAAAATATCTTTCATACCAAGATGATGTTGAAAGAGATGCAGCTGCCCGACTATCTATTCGCATCGGCGATAGAGGATTTTAGTGATGAGGAGTTGGCGCTGATTCATCGTCACCTCAAGCGCGAAATGCTGGAAATTTTCTACGGTAGAAATCTGAGTAACATGCCCGATTAACCCCTTGTTTGCATTGCCTGAACAGGCCACCAGCTAACGCCTTGACTTCCACTTCCCTCCTTTGGAAGTCGAGGCGTTAGCCGGTTGGTGAGAAAGGAGAGGAGCCATTTTGGAGAGTCGATATGAGTGTTTTGAGCATTTCGCCCGAACGGGGGCTATCATCGCCGCAGATTATTAATGATCCGTTGCAGATCTGTGCCGAGCTAGGGCACTGTGGCGTGTTGTTCGAGCAGTGGCAGGCGAGTCATCTATTGGCAGCGGATGTAGGTGAGGCGCAGGTGATTGCGGCGTATCAACGTGATGTTGATCGCTTGATGAAAAAATATAATTTTCACGCTGTTGATTTGGTTAGTATCGGTCCCGACCATCCCAAGCGGGGTGAGCTTCGCAGTCAGTTTTTGGGTGAGCATACCCACAGTGATTTTGAGGTGCGTTTTTTTGTGGAGGGGCGTGGGCTATTTTACCTTCATATTAAGGGTCAGGTGTACGGTTTGATGTGTGAGCCGGGCGACCTGGTCAGTGTGCCAAAGGGGGTTCCCCACTGGTTTGATATGGGAGAGTCCCCCGATTTCAGATCTCTTCGTCTTTTCACCGATCAGGCAGGTTGGGTTGCTGAATACACGGGCAGTTCAATTGCCGCCAGCTTTCCCAGTTTTGAGCGTTTTGTGGATCAGTACCTGTGATTTTTACGATATTTCGCTATCGCACTATGCCAATTGTTAATCATCGTTAAGGTCGCTAATCAAACAGGGAGAATATCCGACATACTACCCAGAATAGACAAAACGAATGGCGCATAAGCGCCGAAAATAAGAGGCCATTATGAAGAGACTGCTGAGCAACCTGACCATTAAAGCCAAACTGGCTCTGTTGGTCGCAATGAATGTGTTCTTTTTTATCATTGCCTGTGGCTATGCGATTCAACAGATGGATCAGATTGGTGAGGAGGTTGTCGGTATTGCCGAACGTGATCTTCCCCTGATTGGTATAGTCTCAGAAATTACGGTTTACCAAGTTGAGATGAAAGTGCTATTTGAGCGCGCTGGGCGTTTTGGGGCGATGCTTGATCACGAAAAGAGTGCTTCAAGGCGCTTTAACGAGGTGGTTGTGGCCTTTGATGAATTAAGTGCAAAGTTAGGTGAGTCAATTCGGCATGGCGAAGTGCTTGCAAAGCAAGCGCAAGAGGGGGCGGTTAGTGATACGGCACGCCGGGAGTTTGCGAGTATTTTTGATCGCCTCAAGGCAATTGAAAAGGAGAATCATCAATTTGAAACCCAGGCGCACGAGGTATTTAAGTTGATTGAATCCGGTGATCTTCAAGCGGCTGACACCTTAATTGGAAAGGCAGTGGTTTTTGTGGATAAAACCACCCTAGTGCTGGAAGCGATGTTGATGGAGGTGGAGCGCTTCACCGAAGAAGCTGCGGTGGCGGCTGAAGAGCACGTGCTGAGTGCCGAGAAAATTTTGATCGGTATTGTTGTTGCTACGCTGCTTTTGAGTGGTCTGTTGGCACTGATGATAATCAACAATATCAAAGGTGGTTTGGCGGCTGGCATGGTGGCGATGCAGCGTATCGCTGAGGGTGATCTCTCCCGCTCGGTAGAGGTGGTCAGTAAAGATGAGGTGGCGGAAATGCTGCTGAGTCTGGAGCAGATGCGAATCAAACTTGTGAATGTGATTGATGGCATTGATGGCTCATCTGCAACCTTAAGCTCCGCATCCGAAGAGCTGGCAGCCGCCAGTGAAGAGACCAGCCAGAGTGTTTATCAGCAGAAACAGGAGACCGAGCAGTTGGCTGCTGCAATGAATGAAATGGCTGCAACGGTGCAGGAAGTGGTGTGCAGTACAACCTCGGCAGCGGAGGCGGCTCAAGAGGCGATGGATGAGTCTGAAAATGGTCGTACAGCGGTCTCTGAAACAATCGGGTCGATCAAATTATTGGCCGATGAAGTTCAGCGTTCATCGGCTGCCATCACTAAACTCGGTGGTGAGAGTGATAATATTGGTATGGTGCTGGATGTGATTCGTGGGATTGCTGAACAGACCAATTTGTTGGCACTGAATGCGGCGATTGAAGCTGCCCGTGCCGGTGAACAGGGGCGTGGTTTTGCGGTGGTTGCCGACGAAGTGCGCACTCTGGCCACACGCACCCATGACTCGACGCAGGAGATTCAATCAATGATTGAACGTCTGCAGGTGGGTGCTCGTGACTCGGTTCAGATGATGGATGAGAGTCGTAAGCAGATGGATGAGAGTATGCGCAAGGCAACGGAGGCGGGTACAGTATTGGAGGCAGTGCTTGGTGCCGTGACCCGTATTACCGATATGAACCATCAGATTGCCAGTGCCGCTGAACAACAGAGTGCAGTGACCGAAGAGCTGAATCATAATATTTTGACGATCTCTGATGTGGCTGATCAGAACGCCTGTACCAGCAACCAAACGGCACAGGCGAGTACCGAGCTGGCAGAAACCGCAGTGAAGTTAAAGGAGATGATAAGCACCTTCAAACTTGCTTAGCTGCTGTTTGACGCACTGCACTAAATCCAATAGGCAGTTTTTGTCATTATTTTTGAGGTGAGTTGCATCATCCCTTTAACCGGGAGTGATAGTTCAGCGCCGCCGGCGTGTAGTGCTACGGTGGCATGGTGGGCTTCGTCCTCTTTCATTTGCTGTAAAATAGCCTGGCTTTTTTCATCTTTTGGGGTGATTTTAGCCATGTGTTCATCTAGGTGTTTAACCACCTGGTGCTCTGTCTCCACCACAAAGCCAAGGCTCCACTTATCTCCGGCGAAACCGGCAATCGCACCGATGGTCAGTGAACCCATATACCAGAGTGGATTCATCAAGCTGACATGGGTGCCCAGCTCTTTGGCTCGACTTTCACACCACGCCAGGTGGTCGTTCTCTTCCAGTGCAGCACGTTCCATTTCACTGCGGATTTCGGGTAGCCGTGCGGTGATTGATTGGCCCTGATAGAGCCCCTGGGCTGATACTTCACCGGCATGGTTGATGCGCATCAGGCGACCGGCCAGCTTGCGTTGTTCGCTGGTGAGTTCGCCCTCTTCGATGTTGCTGGCGGGGTTGGGGCGTTCTGTGACTATCGGTTGACCAAATACAGTGCGCAGTCCGTTATCCACTGTGGCTATCAATTGATCCAGTGGCGAAAAATGGCGTGAATTTTTCATGGGTTTCTAATCTCCGAGATGATCCGATATGAACAGGACTACCCTATGCTAAATGATTAAGGAAGCTCTGAACAAGTCATGATTATTTTACGCTGGCTGAAATAGCCCTCACCCCTCCCGAAAGTTATTGCTAACAGATCCGCTATTACGGCACATTTCGAAACAGATGAGAGTAATTTCTTCCTGAATAAATTTAACCTTCGCTCATTTACCGCTTCTTTAACTGGCGCGCCAGCAAGCTTATCGGGTGGATCACTTCGACAGCCTGGCCCTGCTGGCGAAGTCCCGCTGCGATGTACATGGCACAACCGATGTTGCTGCTGACTAGTATGCCTGCCTGGCTCTGTTGCAGCGCATCCACCTTCTGCTGGCGCAGCTGTTGGGCCATTTGTGGCTGCTCCAGCATATAGCTGCCTGCGGCACCACAGCAGAAATTGTTGTCTGCCAGCGGTTTAGTGGTTAATCCGGGGATGAGTTTGAGCAGGTCGAAAGGGGTGGTGCTCTGTTTGAGTACGTTTCGTTGGGTACAGGGCAGGTGTATTGAGACCACTTCAGTCAGCGGTTTAATCGATAATTTCTGAACGCCGTATTTGAGCAAAAAGTGGCTGATTTCATCCACTTTGAGAGCAAACGCTTCGGCTTTCGGCGTGGTAAGTTGTTGGCCGTACGCCATTAGGTGAGCACCACAACCGGTTGCGCAGTGGATGATATGCTCCGCGTTATTGTCGCTGAATGCATCAATGTTGGCTTCGGCCAGTGAGTGGCTGCGAGTGGTATCGCCCGCATGGTGATGTAGCGCACCGCAGCAAGCTTGGTGAGGTGGAATGGTTACCCGAAAGCCGCTATGTGTCAGTAGCGTGATGGCATCTTGCAGGGTGCCCTGGTCGATAATGTCGGCGATACAACCGGTGAAAAGTGAAACGTGGCCCTGTTCATCACCTATTGCTGGATACTGTTCTGCCCAGTTTTGACGGGCGGAGATCCGCTCTGGAAGCAGTTCATTGATATGTGGTTGCTCCACGATGAAGCGCTCGATCCCCTTACTGAGTAGCTTATAAGTGCCGCTGAGCTGGGCTAGGCGTATCAGTTTTGCGCTATTGCGTAGTTTTTTGTTGGAAGCGGTGATCTCCAACAGTTTCTCTTTTGCCCGGTTTGGCTGTTGTTCCTGTGCGCGTTGTTGTACCCGAATGCCATCAATCAACTCGCCATACTTTACCCCGGAAGGGCAACTTGCCTCACAGGCCTGACAGTTGAGGCAGCTATCGAGGTGCTGTTTCAGTTTTTCATCCAGTGGGATTTTATTGTGCAGCAGGGCTTGTATTAGCGCGATGCGGCCTCGGGGTGACTCCGCCTCATTGCGGTATTTTAGATAGGTAGGGCAATGGGGTGCACAGATACCGCACATGACGCACTGGTCGCTTATCTCTAATAGGTCGGCTCTGTTGTCGGGGTGAATGCTCATGGTGTCTCGATTGTGGCTAGTGACCGGAGTGCGTATGGTAGTGATTTTTAGAAGTTTTTTGCTGTAAATGTAGTGTGGAATTCGCCACTTTTTTTGTTCGTTAGCTGTTTATAACATGCCTGCATGTTAACCAATCTATAAAATTACTGCCGTGTTTTTAAGGGGATGAGATGAGCGACAAACATTATTATCGTTACCATCTGTTTTTTTGCATCCACCAGCGTGATGGTGCCGCCTGTTGCGCGGACCAAGATAGCCAACCGCTGCGTGACTATAGCAAACAACGTATCAAGTCGCTGGGGTTGTTTGGGGCGGGTGGTATTCGTATCAACAATGCTGGTTGTTTGGGGCGTTGTGCCGAGGGGCCGGTGTTGGTAGTCTACCCTGATGGGGTCTGGTACACCTACCAGAATAGGAGCGATGTGGATGAAATTATTGAAAGCCATTTGCAAAATAATACCCCTGTTGAGCGGCTGAAGATCTGATATGGCGGAGCAATTTGAGAAAATCATCACCGGTGCCGCCGGCCATATCGAAATGTTGGTGCAACTGCCTGACGATTACCTCCCCGGTGGGCCAGTTGCGATAATCTGCCATCCTCACCCGCTGCATGGCGGTACGATGACGAATAAGGTAGTACACACGATTGCCCGCAGTTTTGTTGAGTTGGGTCTCCCCTCGGTGCGTTTTAACTTTCGGGGTGTGGGTAAAAGCGATGGCAATTATGATGCCGGGCGAGGTGAGGTTGATGATCTGTTAACTGTCATAAGCTGGCTACAAAAGCAATATCCCGAAGCACCCTTGTGGTTGGCAGGCTTTTCGTTCGGTTCCTATGTGGTGACGAGAGCACAGCTGTTTGTTGATGTTGAACGGCTGCTGCTAATTGCTCCGCCCGTAACACGCTATGGTTTTTCCAAGGTACCACCATTGGCGGTGCCAGCTTTGGTAATACAGGGGGGCGAGGATGAGGTGGTTGATGCGCAGGCAGTTGATGAGTGGGTAGCTGAAAAGGCTCCGAAGGCGACTTACCACTGTCTTGAGGGGGCTGGGCACTTTTTTCATGGGCGGTTGGTGGCGCTACGCGAGTTGATTAAGGAAGATCTGAATAAGGTTGGGCTGAGTAATTAGGTCACCTTGTTTTATACCCTAATCCCCAAATAGAAACACGTATGCTATGCAAGTTATTGATTCCGCAGCAAAACAAAAAATAGTCGCCGAACCTACGGGTGCGACTAATATTTTTATGTTTCACTGTGAAGCCAATATGACGTGCAGGGATGCACTAATTCAGCGGTTATTAGGAGGTAATAGAGCGGTCTTGCACATCATTCCGCATTTCTATCTGGGGATTAGGGTCATATATTGCGTGCTGTTTCTATATTTTTTTGCTATTATTCGGCTCCCGTTTGGTTTGCTGGCTACCCATTCCAGTGACGATGAATTTATATGTCAGGTTTTTCCCGCTTGATGTTGACGTGGTTGTGTATAGAAATTACTATGTGCCGCCTGTTATTTGAATAAGATTAAACTCTTACGCTTTTGGAGAAAAAGTTGTGAAAACATTTAGCGCAACTCCCGAAACGATTAAACGTGACTGGTTTGTAGTGGATGCCAGTGATAAGACTCTCGGCCGTCTGGCGACCGAGATCGCACGTCGTTTGCGTGGTAAGCACAAGCCTGAATACACTCCCCATATGGATGTTGGCGACTATATTGTCGTTGTGAATGCTGAAAAAATTCACGCTTCAGGTAATAAAATGAAAGATAAGATTTACTACCATCACACTGGTTTTCCTGGTGGGTTGAAATCAATCTCTCTTGGAAAGCTGCTGCAAGAAGCACCTGAGCGGGTTATTGAATCCGCTGTTAAGGGCATGCTTCCAAAGGGGCCTCTAGGTCGGGAAATGTACCGTAAGCTGAAGGTATATGCTGGTCCTGAGCATGCCCATGCAGCGCAACAGCCACAACCTTTAGACATTTAAAGTAGGATAGATTCATGGCAGAAAAACAGTATTACAGCACTGGTCGCCGTAAAAGCTCTTCGGCTCGCGTCTTCCTTCGTCCTGGTAGTGGTTCTATCACCGTAAATACTCGTCCTCTGGATGACTATTTTGGTCGTGAAACTTCTTGCATGGTCGTTCGTCAGCCGCTAGAAACCGTGGAAATGACCGAAAACTTTGATATCGTTGTTACCGTCAAAGGTGGTGGTGATACAGGTCAGGCGGGCGCTATTCGCCACGGTATTACCCGGGCGCTGATGACGTATGATGAGTCGTTACGAGGGTCGCTACGTAAAGCGGGCTTTGTTACCCGTGATGCTCGCGAAGTTGAACGTAAGAAGGTTGGTCTGCGTAAAGCACGTCGTCGTCCGCAGTTCTCTAAGCGTTAATCTTCAGGCTTGTGTAACCACGTGCCATTCTATGGTTGTGGTGAAAGAGGCAAAAAACGCGACTACTGATCCTGGATCGGTCGTCGCGTTTTTTATGCGTACCAAAAAGAGTTGAAGTTTGTTATAAACGTAGCAGCTTTTATTAGCGTGGTATGGATTATTATTTTAAGGGGTTTCGTATGAGGGTAATTGCCGCTGCACTTACGATCGGTTGTCTGGTTGCTGTGCCTGCATTGGCAGCTCCCGTACTATACGGTGAGGTGCATCTCTCGATTAATAAAGTTGATCAACTGAATGATGGTGAAGTGCGCATGGATAGTCACTACTCATCAATTGGGGTTAAGGGAAGTGAGGAGCTGGATCACGGCGTGAAGTTTATTTATAAGGTGGAGTTTGGCTACGATACAACGGAGCGAAATGGTGGCACAGAAGATGGTGCCTCGCTATCAGATCGGGATCAGTGGTTGGGTTTTGCCAGTCGCGATTGGGGTGTTATTCGAATGGGAACCGTTTCAACTGGCTATAAGAGTTCGGGTGCCGCACTTGATCCTCTCTATGACACTATTTTTGAGCAGCGCGGTTATCTGGGGATGCAGTCATCGCTGCATGCGGGAGATGGTGTTGATGGCGGGCGCTCAACCAATACAATTCGTTTTGATAGTGCTGCATACCAAGGAGCGAAATTTGTTGGTAGTTATTCGCTGGGTGAGCGTGAAGAGAATACCATGGGCCTTGGTATTCATTATAAGCAGGATGCGTTGAAGTTAAATGTTGATTATCTCGATTCGCAAAGTAAAAATGCAGGCGCGTTGAAATTTGGTGTTGGCTATTCAGTAACAACGCAATTCGCTCTCTCATTTCAATATGAAAGTGCAGACAACGTGTTGTTTGATGCGGGCGTTGATGCTAATCGCCACGCGGTGGATTTAGGCTCAATAGATGCTGTCTACAAAGCGGGCATGAGTTATATTGCAGGTAATAGTGCCTGGGTATTTGCGTATGGTGCACAGAGCGGCTACAGCAAGTCATACCTATTGGTCTGGGATTATAAGCTGTCATCTAAAACGGATATCTACAGCGGTTATGGTCGCAAGGGGTTTGATCGTGGCGGTGTAAAATCTGATTCCATTTTTGCATTTGGATTAAGACATAAGTTTTAAACGAGGCAGAGGGGCGTTATGGTGAAGAAATGTAGAGCGTTGTCTGTGCTCTGGTTGATTTTATTGTTGCTGGGCTTGTCCGGTTGTTCGACAACGGAAAAGAGTGTGGTAATCGAGAAGCTGGTGTGGCCAAAGCCACCAGAGACTGCGCGTTATGAATACAACGGTACACTTCGAAGCGATCTCTCTTTTACCGGAAAAAAATCGAGCTTTGCCGAGCGTATTGGCGGTGTAGGGGCGCAGGAAAAACCCCTTTTTTCCAAGCCATACGACGTAGCGGCAAGGGGTGGGGTGCTGTTGGTGAGCGATACGGTTCTCCGCGCGGTTCATATGTTGATTTTACCCACTAGGTCAATTTTCCACATTGGTGCGTCAGGTGGTGATGGGGCACTTACCAAGCCAGTTGGCGTTGCTATTGATGGTAATGGGCGGATTTACGTGGCAGATGTGACCTCGAGAGTGGTTAAGGTTTATGAGTCCAATGGCCACTATCTAATGACAGTTGGTGGTCCCGAATTGCTGGTGAAGCCTACCGATGTTGCTGTGAACGATGAGGGTACGCGAATCTATGTGGTGGATACCGGTGGGATAGAGAGTAGAAGTCATCAGGTGCAGGTATTCGATGGTGAGGGACTCTTTATCAAAACCATTGGCACTCGCGGCTCCGGGGAGGGTGAGTTTAACCTGCCTGTTCAGGCTGCGGTTAATGCGCTTGGTGACCTGTATGTTTTAGATGCGGGTAACTTCCGAGTTCAAGTGTTTTCTGCCGACGGTAGCTTTATGCGCATGTGGGGTAAAGTTGGGCGTAATATGGGTGATTTTGCTAGGCCGCGTGGGTTGGCGTTGGACTCGGATGGCCTAGTTTATGTGACGGATGCGGCGTTTGGGAATTTCCAGGTTTTTCGAAGTGATGGTCAGTTGATGTTGTCTGTGGGTAAAAATGGCAGCGATCTACCGGGGGAGTATTCGTTGTTGGCGGGTATTGCGGTTGATGAGCTGGGCTGGGTCTATCTGCTTGATCAAAAGTACAATAAACTGGATGTGATAAAAAAACTACCCAACAACCTGACGGTTAATGCCCAATAGTGACTATTTTTGTCAGTAAGAGGTGTGATTTTGTCGGTTGGCGTTCTAATGTTAAAAAAACGTTTCGCCTTTAAATTTAATGTATTGCGAGTTTTGACTTAAAAAACAACTTGATATAGTCATTATGCTGGGTTTTTTTATTGGCTGGTATAATAAATGCGTTAAAATAAATAGCAAGTTGTAGTGGGTTGGTGTTGACATGAATTGTCCAACGGTGCTATAAATTATAACGTGATACTTCAGAAGGCGGCAAGGGTATCTGCCGGTGTAGAGATAAAAGCCAAGAAAATGGTGACTAAGGGGATAGTTATATGAAAAGAGTTAAATATATATCGATGGTAGCAACAGCTGTTGCGATGACGGCGATGGCAAGTGGTTCAGCCTTTGCAATGGTTGATTCGGATATTGCGTCGACAAAGCATAATTTGTCGGCGACAGGTGGTGGCAATCAAACAGGTGACACAACTGAAATTTGTGTCTTCTGTCATACGCCGCACGGTGCAAATATCACTCAGGTGGTACCACTGTGGAATCGCAACATGACAGCGCCAACCGCGTTTTCGACGTATGCGGATTTAGGGTCGTCGACGTTGGATGGCTCCATCGCAGCGGTGGGTTCCGTTTCGTTGGCCTGTCTTTCCTGTCACGATGGTCAGGTTGCGATGGATTCGTTGTTGAATGCGCCTGGTTCGGGTAACCCGGCTACCGGTTGGACCTTCACTTCGCCTGATAGCACTATGAGCGCCGATGGGTTCTTGAGCAGTGGTATTGCGATGCTCGGTACCGATCTTCGAGACGATCATCCTGTCGGTATTCTGTATGCGGCGGGTAATGTTGTTGGCAATGAAGGTACCCCTGCTAATTTTACTGATCCTGATTTTTTTGGGGTAGAAGTAACGACAATTAATGGTACTAACTATTGGTATGTTGAGACGGGTTCTGCTGGTCGTGATCGCGCTGATATGATCCTCTATACCCGCACCGATCCCAATTTGGCGACGGGTGGTAGCGTTATTTCTGGTACGCAACCTTATGTTGAGTGTGCTTCGTGTCATGATCCGCATGTTGTTGCTGTTGATGCTAATCAGGTTAGCTTCTTGCGTATAAGCAATGCAGGTAGTGCCCTTTGTCTGGCGTGCCATGACAAATAAGCAGTGCTTTATTGCGTAGTATAGAAAGCTGGCGGATCATATTTTGTGGTTCGCCAGCTTTTTTTTGCCTAAAGGAATGTAAGAAATGTTAGCAAGGTTGATTTTTGTCGGTGGGTTGGGTTTGGCTCTGTTATCTGCGGCCTATGCGGAAGAGGGCGGTGCTGAAATTGTCACTTATTTTGCCAAAATTGATGGTGTAGAGATTCCTGCGGAAGTGTTTTTTGGTCGGCTCAGGGTGGGGTATCGAGAGAAGTTTTATCATGGCACTCCTCCGAAGGAAGAAGTTGAAAAGTTTCAAGCCGATATGGTCGAGGAGGCGGTAAATGAAGTGCTGTTGGTTGCCGAAGCGCGCAGGCGGGGGCTTAAGGTGTTACCTGACTATATTGATGGGGAGTATCAGAACCGTACCGCAGACATGAGTCAGGAGGATATTGATGCGGTCGATGATTTCCCGGCACGTTTGCGCTCACGAATTGAAACTTCCAGGCTGGTTGAATTGGTCGAGCAGGATGTGGTTAATAGTGTTCCTGAGCCAAGTGATGCTCAAGTTCTTTCTTATTATAAAAAAAATCTTGAGCTGTTTACCACCCCCTCAAGGGATCGGGTGCAGATGATACTGCTGGGAGTTCCGGCTTATGCTGGGCAAGAGGTGTGGTCAGAGACAACGGAGAGAGCTGCTGCGTTGGCTGCAGATTTGAGGGGTGGCGCTGATTTTTCTGAGATGGCCATGATTCACTCATCAGATTCCAGTGCTGCAAATGGTGGTGATATGGGCTTTTTGCACAAGGGAATGCTGGGCGGGTCTGCGGATCAGATGGTTGGCTTGATGTCGCCAGGGGATATCTCCGAACCGGTGTTGCTGCTTGAGGGGGTGGGCATATTCAAGCTGATAGAGCGTTCAGAGTCGGCGTTAAATGATTTTTCTGTGGTGAAGGATCGGGCTAAATCACTATTGGTTCGCGAGCTTAAAGAGGTGGCCTGGGTTGATCTGAAGACGAAGTTGAATTCAGCTGCAGATGTTGTAATTAATCCGGTCTTCTTGTCGGCGGTAAAGTGACGGCCTTTTGATAGCCTTGTCAGGATTGGTGGCGAATGTATCCCAAATTATATGCCCTTTTAATGGTGGTGATGTTATTGCTGCCAGTGACGGTTACTGCTGCGGTTATCGGGCCGATCAAGACGTCAGGTTCGATCGGCTTTCTGGCTCAGTATAATAAAGCAGCCTCGGGTGCGGCTTCAACTTCGCAGTCGTATATTTTTAGAGGTGGTGCAGATAGTTATATTTGGCAACCGTGGTTTATTGTCTGGTCAGGCTCTTTGGGCTTGACGCTCTCCAATTCTGTGCAGGGTGGTGGTTCGAGAGAGTCATCGTCCAGAAACATTAGTGGTGCCATCTCTTTTGATATCCTTCCTCGCTCTCGTTTTCCGTTGCGATTGAGTTATTCTAAGACCAACAGTAGAAGCGAATCCCAGATAGACTCTGATGCCAGTGTGACGGCGGGTATTTCTAGCGATCGAGAGGCTCGTTCTGAAAGTTTTTCAGCATTTCAAACATACTCCTCACCGGGCGGGACATATTTCTCAGGATGGTTTACCTCGAACTCTTCCGAATCACCCGCTGTGGAGGGTGGTGCTGCTAGGGCGTGGGGGCGGAATACCTCAAGTGGTTTGAGTGTCTCCAGGCGCTTTGAGTTTCATTCAGTTGAAATGACATTGAGTGAGAATAATAGCAGTTCAATTGGCTCCAATGCCCTTCGGAGAACAGCATCCTTATCACACAACTATAGTCCTGAAAGTGAGTTTGGTGTCTCTTCGGGGATTGTTGCTGATGACAGGGAGGCAAACAACAGCGATAGAGATAGTAGAAGTGATGGTTCGGTGAAGTTTAATAGTCGTTTTTTCTGGCGGCCGAACTATAGCGATTTTTCTGTTAATGGCTCTATAGCAGCAGGGGAGATCACATCTTCGGGTGAGAATAGTCGCTCAGTTTCTGCTCAAATGTCTGGTGGTTACAGGTTGAGTCGCACTGTTAGGGTGACGGCTGGAGTCAGCGTGAACTTGAATGAAAGTGATGCAAGTAGATCCGGTAGCTCAGGCCAGAATGTTGGTCTCTCATACACTTCAGACCGGGTCTTATTGGGTAAGTTTACCTGGGGCTGGAATGTTGGGGGAGGGTTGTCAAATAGTGTCTCACGTGGAGGGGGGGCTGAGCAGAACAGTGCTTCAACTAATCTCTCACTTGGTCATTCGGCAAATAGGCAGTTTGTATTGAGTGGTCAGGAGTCGATTGGGCTTTCACTGAGTCAGTCAGGAGGACTCTCGCAGACAATCTCATCCAGTGGTACAGAGGAGGGTTCATCTTCAAGTGGCGAGGGGGATATGCAAAAAAACATATCCCACTCTGCATCGATAAATTACCGTCATTCGGCTCAGAGTGGAACGACTAGTATCTGGAGCTCTTTGAATGATAACCGGGATTTGAGTTCGGGTTCTTCCCGGCAGGGGTTTCAAGTGAGTCTGAGTCGTGAAGAGCGAGTCAGTCGTACAAGCGGCCTGAGTGGGATGGTTAATTACGGTTACTCCCAAAGCAATACGCCCGGTTCGGGGCGATCAAGTAATTCAACCAGCTCGGGTTCCATGAGCTATCGGGATAGCCGTTTTTTGGGGGTTCATCGCCTGATGTTGCAATCTCAGCTCAGGTTGTCAGAGGCGGGTGGTGCCGAGGCAGGGCTCTCTTTGGCATCCTCTTTGTCCAACCGAATGAGTTATCAACTGGGGCTGTTGAGCGCCTCGTTGACCGCGTCATATGCACATCGTACTGACCAGTCAGGTATTGATCAGCGTTATATGTTTAGCGTGACCCGTACATTATAATATGCTATACACACTGTTCTTAACTTTTTGTTTGAAGCTGGAGAGGAGAGGAAATGAAAATAAAAGGCTTAGTTAAGTCTATGCGCTATGCGCTTATTGGGGGGGTGCTTGCTCTGCTGTTGCCATTTTCGGCAAGTCATGCGGAGTATGGTGATGTTGTTATTAATAATTATGCTGATGCGGCTGGTATGCGTCCGGTTGTGTTTCCACACTGGTACCATCGTATCCGTTTCCGCTGCAAGGTTTGTCACGCGGATCTTGGCTTTGCATTTAAGGCTGGCGGCAATGATATCACCATGGAGAAGATCATTGACGGTCAATTTTGTGGTGCTTGCCATAATGGCGAGATTGCATGGTCAATTGAAAACTGCGGTATGTGCCATTCGGGTATACCTAACACGCCGACCCAAATCCACGGTAGTACTGTTCAAAGGCTGGTTGCGCCTAGCTACAAGTCAATGAACGCTAAGTAGAATAGGATAAGGGGAGGAAATGAAATGAAAAAATTAATGCTCGTGGGCGTAGTCCTACTGGTTGCTGCTCTTGTTTCTACACCGGCTGTTGTGATGGCCGCAGATGCTGAGGCTGCTGTTAGTTCTGCCAATACATTTAACCGTCTGTTACAAAAACCAGCTGAGAAGAATTTACCACCAGCTGAAGATGGTATTCATGATGCGGAAAATGATAATACATACGTGTTACAGCCACCCAAAATAGCGTTCGACTCTTTGGTGCGTAGTGACTTTGGTAATTATGTTGACTGGATAAAGTCACTGCGTGAGCAAAAAATCAGTCCTCGTACTGAGCGCATGGGGGGGGGGGAAGAGGCGATGATCATGGATCTCGATATTATTCGTGAGGTTCGTGGTTCGATGCCCAATGTGGTTTTTCCACATAAAGGTCATACCGAGTGGCTCCAGTGCTCTAACTGCCACCCTGATATCTTCATTCCACAGCAAGGTGCTAATAGAATGAATATGGCGGGTATATTGTTGGGGCAGAAGTGTGGTGTGTGCCATGGAAAGGTATCATTTCCAATTGTGACAACAACTTGTCGTCTTTGCCACTCACAGGCAAAACCAGAGGGTTGGGCACCTGGAAAGAGTGCCGCAAGTGTTGATAATCCATGGCAGTAACGTTGTGATTTGAGCGCTTTTATTGCTCTTGATCACTGATGATGGTGTGGGGTAGAGAGTTCTCTGCGCCACACCTTCTTATTAAAATTAAATGCTAATTGCGATGGGGTGGCTAATGTCATATTTTAAAAAAACGACGTATAGCTTAGCCATGTCAGTTGTTTTGATAGGTTGTGGTGCTGTTGAGACAAAACCCGGAAAAATAGAAATAGAGAATAAAAATTTAGAAGATAGCGTTGTTTTATCTGAGAAAAATATAGAGTTCTCCCCTCAGGGGGAATTATCACTTCCTGTTGTTTCTGAGTCAATATTATCTGAGGCTATCGTATCAACTTCGAATAGTACGGATGTGAAAAACAAAGCAGCAGAGCCCAGTGGTGTCGTTGTGACTGGTGATGATTTAGTCAACCTTGCGCCAAACTCTCATGTGATTTCACTCAAAGTTAAGAGTGAAAAACATCCGTTTTATGGGGTTGGTGATAGCAAGGGTTTTATTGTTGACGGTATTGAGGGCAGCGAACTCGTTCTTAAGCGAGGTGAAAGTTATCACTTTCAAGTTAATTCAACGCCGATGCATGATGTCTATATCTCTAGTGATGAAATGGGGTGGGGTGCAAAAGTTGTCGAAGAGGGCGTTGAGGGTAACTTTACCTTTGATGGCGTTATGACAATTATACCGAATGAAAATACGCCGGACATTGTTTTTTATCAGTGCCAAAACCACAAAGCGATGGGGGCAAGATTCTTTATTGTTGATCAAAATGATACACGTACTCTTGCCGATCTTGTTGCCGAACATGGTGCGCTCGGTGTTGCGGATTCTGGGAGGAAAAAAGCTGATGTTTCAAGTTCTGAGGTTAAGCAAAAGCTCTCTTATGCAAGCCTGGTTGCGATGTCCAAGCCTGCAAAGCGGGTGAGAAATAGCAGTAACTCTGAAGCGAAATCACTGTTTGAATCGTCACAAAAAAAATTGGGTGAGGCTCGGGTATTACAAAAATCAGGTGATAATCATGGTGCGATGCAGCTGATTGATGAGGCCCTTCGTAATATGAGTTTAGCATCACAGATGGTGCCAAGTGAAAGTGTCAAGAACGAGCAGGAACAACGTTACCACGCTGCTGTTAAGCTGCTTGCGCAACAGGAAAAAAGCTATAAAGACGCCTCTGAGCGGCTTCTTTCACAGGGGGAGAGTGTGGTTGAATATAATCGGGATGATGTCTCTGTATTTAAGTCAGGTGCCAAACGTCATGCGGATGAAAAACGTTATGCGGCTGCAACTTCTGATATTCAACAGGCAGATAGAGTGGTCACTACCGCTTTGAATGACATGCTGGACTCGCAGACGATCAAATATGAATTAAATCTTGATACGCCACGGGGTGAATATGAATATGAACATAATCGCTATCTGGGTTATGCCGAATTAGTTCCTGTCGCGATTGAGGAGAAAGAACCATCGAAAGGGCAGATGATGCTGTTAAATGGTTTTGTGGATAAATCAAAGGCGATGAATGCCAAAGGTGAAGCGATGGCAGAAGAGGGGAACTTTCCTGATGCTATCCGGCTAATGCAGGAAGCGACAAAACAGGTACGTAGGGCGTTGCGTATGCTAGGCGTTAAACAGTAGGAAGGCTTTATGTCATCATTTGCGCGTGTGAAAATGTGGGTGGTCTGTTTGTTGCTATTGGCTACAGGTGGTTATGCCTATGCTCAGTTTGATAGTCAGGCACACTTTCAGTTGCATAATAAAAGGGTTCCCTTGGCTGAGGATTTGATTCATGACCCGGAAAATGAATCGATTGATGTTCTTCAGGCACCCTATGAGGCGTTGGAAGATTTTCCTAGGGACAGTGGTGGTTTGATTGACTGGATTGGTGCGATCGATAACGGACTGATTACTCCTCGTTCGGTGCTTGAGGGTGATGCTGAGATGCATGCTGTTGACCTCGATTTGGTTCTTCGTAATACCTCTTCAATGCCTTTTGTTAAATTCCCACATCTACCACATACAAAATGGTTAACCTGTGAAAATTGTCATCCCTCCATTTTTCTTCCACAAAATGGAGGTAATTTTATTACGATGGCTGACATTATGGAGGGCAAATACTGTGGTGTCTGTCATGGTAAAATTGCTTTTCCCCCTCTGGAGTGTGCTCGATGTCACAGTATTCCCAAAGACACTGGCGGTATTCGTTAGGCGTTATAATTACGGCTGCATTGATATTGGCTGGCTGTGGTTCGAGCCAAACGGTGGTGTCGCTTGATCATTCAACTGAAGAAACTGCTCTTTCGGATGAAATGTCTGTGACACCAGATACTGACCAGTCTGCATCTACTGGTGAGGTCGATGTCAATGCTTCTGCCGATAATGCGTTTGGTGATATTTATAGCTCATTTACGCAGGAGATGGCAAAAGAGTCCGGGATTGACATGGCGGCTGAAACGTCAAAATTACCCCCCATAGAGTATTTGTACAGTATTAGTGGTGGCAATGATGCGATTGCTTCTGATGTACCGGCCTGGGTTACCGGTGAGCGTTTTATGCGTTTTATACAGCCGTCGGGTTTTGATATTCATGATGGTGACCTTTACATTCTTGATTCAGCTCGGCAAATCATGTTTCGTTATCAACCTGATGGCGAAAAAATTATCACTGTTCTTGATTTGGATAGATACCTACGTGCTGATGCTGATAGCGTGACGTTCAGTGATGAGGGGTATTACTTTATATCGGAGCCACTGAGTAGTCGTGTTTTAAAATTCAATGATCAAAATGTGTTGGTCGACGTTTACAAAGACAGTGCAAATCTGGCAAACCCAACAAAGCTTTATTACGATGATGATCAGAAAAAACTCTATGTTAGCGACGGGGTGTTCGGTCGTATTATGGTTTTTTCTAAGCAAGGCAAGCCGTTATATGCACTGGGGAAACGTGGTACGGCAAAGGGTGAGTTTATTCGTATTAGTGATTTTATCAATTACGGTGGTAATGTCATTGTGACGGATAGCATTGGCAAAAAACCCATGCAAGTCATCAGTAATGATGGTGAGTTTATACATGCTTATACTCGCCGAGCGCTGGATATTCCAGGTGCAATCGCAATTGATGCGCAAGAGCGTATTTATGTGGCAGACCATTCTGATGACAGTATTCGTATTTTTCTGAATGGTAAGCTGCGCTGGAGGTTTGGTGGTCCAGGGACAGAGCCAGGCAAGTTCCGTGTGGTTACTCAAATGAGAGCGTACGAGGATAAGCTCTATGTTTTGGATAGTCTAAATCGACGTATTCAGGTCTTTCAAATAAATAATTAGAGTACGCATGAAGAAATTAACAATATTTTTTTGGTTATGCAGCGCGCTTGTTTTATCTGGCTGTGCAGAGACAAAGTATGTCTTTCATTATGCCAATGCGAATGAAAAAGAGCTGCTTTGGCCAAAAGAAGAGCAGACAGCGCGTTATCGCTATGTCGGGCAGCTGATAGGTGAGCAAAACTTTGCTGATGAGTCAGAGGGTGGCTTTACGAAGGCGTTGTTGAATGCACTTAAATGGGTTGCCGGTGTTTTTAGTGCGAGTGGAGGTAGCAATCCCATTGTTCTCCAGCGCCCGCAGGCTGGTGTGACGGGTGCCGACGGCCGTGTTTATGTTACCGATGCCAGTCGTCAGGGAATCTATGTGTTTGACCCTGTCAATGCTGAGTTACAGGTATGGAATGATGCCGGTGGCTCTGGTGGTTTTGTCTCTCCCGTTGGAATTGTTGTATTGGATAATGGTCAGGTTCTTGTCTCTGATGCTCAGTTGGCTGCTGTTATTAGGCTGGATTCATTGGGCAACCCACTCGGTTTTTTTGCTGCCGGTATTATGGAAAGGCCGACAGGGCTGGCTTACGATTCAGTGCGAGACATGCTCTACATTGCTGATTCGGGTGCTCATGACGTCAAAGTTTTTAGAAGTGATGGGACGTTCGTTAAAAGGTTAGGTGCTCCAGGCGTACTTGATGCGCAGTTTAATGGCCCGACTCATTTGTCATTTCGCAATGATAAACTCTATGTGACAGACTCACTTAATTCTCGAATACAGATATTTGATGGTGACGGTAATTTCCTCTCTAAATTTGGCGAAAGAGGGGTTTACGTTGGTAATATGCCACGACCCAAGGGGGTTGCGGCGGATAGTGATGGCAATGTTTATGTCGTCGAATCTTATCAGGATCATATGCTTGTTTTTGATGAAAATGGGCAGTTTTTAATGCCGTTGGGGGGCACGGGTCATGGCATTGGTCAGTTTTATCTTCCCGCCGGTATCTGGGTTGATGCCCAGGATCGAGTCTATATTGCTGATATGTTTAATGGTCGAGTGGTGATATTTCAGTACCTTAGCCAGGAAGATAAATCGAGCGATTTGCCCGTCACAACAACTATTACATCATTTCAATGAACATTCCGTTCCGACTTTGGTCGAAAGCTGATTGACTCTACTTTATTTTATACCCGATTATGATTGCAAATATCCCTGACATCCTGTGTGGTGAGACGTAGAGCTATGCCTATTTTATCTGCTATGGCCTCTTTGAAGGTGACGCTGGTTGGCATGCTGTTACTCTCTGTTGGCTCCATGCTGACCTATGGTGGGGATACCGGCGTGACAGTGTGGGTATTGATTGTTCCTATGCTGTTGTTGGCGCTTAATCTGATGTGTGCCATTGCAACAAGCCGTAAAATTAACGGTCAGCCCGGGTTGTTGGTCTTTCACCTGTCGTTATTAGCTCTGGTCATTGTGATTGCGGTGGGTCGTTTGGCTCATCTTGATGCGCAGATTGAAATCGTTGTGGGCCAGTCCTTTGATGGCAGTCATCTGGTCGATTTGCAACAAGGGCCGTGGCATACGGGTGATTTGAGTGAAATTACCTTTTTACAGGGGCCTTACAGTGTGAGCTATGAGCCGGGTGTTCAGCGTGGCGCAACGGCAAGCCGAATTGGTCTCCTTGATAAAAACAGTGGGTTTGAAAAAGAGATTGTTGTGGGAGATGATACACCGCTGATATTTGGTGATTATCGTCTCTACACCTCGTTTAACAAGGGTTACGCAGTTATTCTTGAGTGGTTGCCAAAGGAAGGTGGCTCGTACTCCGGTAGTGTTAATATGCCCTCTTTCCCCCTCAATGATTATCGTCAAAAAAACGAGTGGACGCCCCCCGGCAGTGATACAACTGTTAAGTTCTGGTTGAGGCTTGATACCGGATACGATGAAGAGGATTATTGGGTGCTCTCAATGGATAACTCCTCGGGAGTACTGGTGATGACCGTTGATGATCTTCGGGTTGAGCTGCAAGAGGGTGAATCACTTCAGTTTGATGATGGTCTGCTTAAGTACAAAGAGCTAACCATGTGGATGGGCTACACCATTTTTTATGATCCAACACTGCGTTGGCTATTCTTTATTTCTACTTTTGGCGTGTTGGGACTCGGTTGGCATCTCTGGTCTCGAGCTGATCGTCTGCTGGGACAAAATTTTGAAAGCGATACCAAGGGTGGTGTGAACTAATGACTTTAGCAGCAGAATTACCATGGTTATGGGGTTCCCTGTTCGCGCTTGCATTGGCAACAGGGGCTGCAATCTGGGGGATGCTACCTCGATACAGCTATGACGGTGCATTGACGGAGGCAAGCTCGAATGCGCGTTTCGAATCTTTTGTACTGTGGAGTTTATTGCTCTCAATTGTGTTGATGACCATTGCGATGGGTGTGCGTTGGGATCGTATCGGTCACGGGCCATTTGTGAGTCTGTTTGAACTATTGATGAGCCAGATATGGAGCCTATCCATTTTCTATATCGTTATTTACTGGCGGGCCCCCAGTTTGCGCGGTACCTCGGTTATTATCTTTCCTGCCCTCTGGGTGCTGGGAAGCTGGGTGCTGATTTTAGACCCCACCGCCAGCTTCTATCCCGCCACATATTACAATAACTGGAAGTGGGCGCATGTGCTGTTTGGAAAGGTCTTTCTTGGCGCGGCACTTTTTGGTGTCGGATTGGCGGGCATCATACTGCTGCGTCAAACCAGAGCGGCTAAACTTTTTTCTAAAATGCCCAGCAGCGCCGTATTAGACCACATTGCATGGCGCTTTATGATGTTGGCGCTGATTTTCGACAGTCTAATGCTAATAGCTGGTGCGGTGTGGGCGCAAGATGCGTGGGGCCGATATTGGCAATGGGACGAGCTTGAAACCTCTTCTTTTTTGAACTGGCTCTATCTTGGGGCGATTATCCACCTGCGGATGACCTATCGTATGCCGTTGCAGGTGGGGGCATGGCTAGTGATCGGAGTGTTTGTTTTTGCATTTTTGACCTATTTCGGGGCACCCTATTTTAGCCCGTCAGCCCATAAAGGAGTTGTATGATGATGGCAAAGCAAAATGATTACCAACACCTGATTACCGTTTGTGCAGTAGCGGCGATAGCGACCATTGTGGTGAGTCTTGGTAATTTAACTGCTGATTTTTCAAATCAATCGGTGGTTCCGGTTGCGGAACGTCAGTTGCCGACAAATCCCTATTTTGAGCCTCAGAGCCATGCCCGTGAGCTGCGGATTGCAGAGGCCGATGCGCGCTTTCAGCAAGCGGTGATGATGTTGCATGCGAAGCGGTATGATATGGCCATCAAAGCGCTGCACCGTGTGCTCGAATTGACTCCGTTACTACCGGAGGCTCACTCCAACATGGGTTACGCCCTGCTGGGTACCGGAGAGTATAAAATTGCCTATGACTTTTTTAGTACCGCAGTGGAGTTACGCAGCATGTTTGATAACGCTTACTATGGCATGGCTTTGGCACTTGAAGGGCTGGGTGAGTATGAGGGAGCGATAGGTGCCATGCGGACATATCTTCATCTGACAGCTGACGCCAGCTACCGTACTAAAGCTGAAACATATATCGCGGATTGGCGCTTGAAACTCGACCAGAAATAGATGAAGTCAACATTTGGCAAGTTCCCGTTGTGGATGCTGTTGGTCTCTCTTGTCGGTATGATGTTGCTATTTTTCTGGCCTGAAGATGAGCCGGGCAGTGCAGAACACCTGCTTGGCCAGACTGTCGTTGACCTTCCTCTGTTAGATTTGAAAGGGGAGCCGGTTAGTTACTCACCCGCTGAAGGTAAAGTGACAGTACTCAACCTTTGGGCGACTTGGTGTCCCCCTTGTCGAGAAGAAATGCCGAGTTTGCAGCGCCTTGCGGATGAACTGGATAGTAAAAAATATCAAGTTGTCGGTATTGCCATGGATCATGATGACCACCTAGTGAGGGAGTTTCTTGGTGAGCGTGATGTGGTTTTCTTAAATCTTCTCGATGCGACAAACGATGTTATCAACGATACATTATTGGTTCAGGCGCTTCCTTCCACTTTGATCTTGAATGAACAGGGTGTTGTGGTGGATGTTATTTTGGGTGGAAGAGAGTGGGATAGTGCGGAATCGCGTAGTTTGATCGAAAAGCAGGCGCTTCATAACCAAATATCGAAACGGCAATGAAGAGTCGAGGTGGAGGGTGTAAGCAAAGGGTTTGAGGGGCATTGTTGATGGTGTTACACTCATGCGCTTTTATTGAACCAGATGCTTTGAAAATGGCTGGGGTATGATGCTGGAAATCCTTGATCTTGAGTGTGTAAGGGGTGATCTTTTACTCTTTTCAGGGCTTAACTTTTCACTTGAGCCGGGTGAGTTGCTGCACATTAAAGGTGCAAATGGCAGTGGTAAGACAACACTGTTGCGAACGGTTTGTGGACTCTCTCTGCCTGAATCGGGTGAGATTCAGTGGGGTGGTTTGTCAATTCGCAAACAGGGTGACCTGTTTAGAGAACAACTGACCTACATCGGCCACCAAAACGGAGTTAAGGATGACCTGACTGTTTTGGAAAACCTGCGTATTGCGACCATGCTCTCTGGTGATCGACGCAGTGAAGATAGCCTGATTGATGCTCTGGTGCAGATTGGCCTTGGTGAACGGATCGATTTACCAGCAAAAATGCTTTCACAGGGACAACGGCGACGTGTTTCGTTAGCGCGCCTGTTACTTTCACAAAGTAAACTGTGGATTCTTGATGAGCCTTATACGGCGCTTGATGTTGCGGTAATTGCTGTTCTACAGCAGGTGATTGCGCAACACTTGCAGGGTGGCGGCATGGTGTTGTTAACAACGCATCAGGATGTGGATATTGAAGGCGTAGTTAAACAGCTGACCTTGTCGGCGTGAGGGCATAAGATGTTTTCGGTCATTAATCTGATGGTTCGCCGCGATATTTTGCTGGCCGTGCGTCGACCACAGGATGTGATGACATCGCTGTTTTTCTTTATTATTGTGGTCTCACTTTTTCCGCTGGGTGTTAGCCCAGAGATGGAGGTGCTGCGCAGTATCGGCCCTGGGGTGATATGGGTAGCGGCGCTATTGGCAACCATGCTCTCGTTGGGGCGGCTGTTTTCTGACGATTACCAAGATGGTACCTTGGAGCAGCTGATACTATCACCACAGCCACTGGCGCTGGTGGTATTGAGTAAAGTTGCTGCCCACTGGTTGTTGACCGGGCTGCCTTTGGTTATATTGACGCCACTGTTGGGCCTGTTGTTAGGTTTAAATGGCGACGAGATCCAGATTTTAACACTGACGCTACTATTGGGGACGCCTGTTTTGATCCTGATCGGATCAATTGGTGCGGCACTTACCTTGGGGGTTAGAGGTGGAGGCGTTTTAATCTCGTTGTTGATTTTGCCGCTTTTTGTGCCCGTGTTGATTTTTGGTACCGGTGCGGTTTCATCCATGAATGCGGGGTTAGGTGTAGAAGCGCACTTTTCATTGCTGGGTGCTTTTCTGGTGTTGTCGCTACTATTGACCCCATGGGCATCGGCAGCGGCATTGAAAATTTCAATGGAGTAAGGTGAATCAATGGCCTCCAAGCAGAATGAAAAAAAATTAAATAGTTGGTTGAAGTTCTCTTCCACACGTAATTTCTACCCACTTGCCGATAAAATGATACCTTGGTTTATGGGATTGGCAATTGTTCTAACGCTGATCGGGTTGTACATGACATTTTTTGTGGTGCCACCAGATTATCAGCAGGGTAATAGTTATCGGATCATGTATATTCACGTACCTGCAGCGTGGATGTCGATGCTTATCTATCTGTTGATGGCCCTCTACGCCGGGATCTATTTTGTTCTGAACGTAAAACTGGCCGATATGATGGCCGGTGGCTTAGCCATCACCGGTGCTATCTTTACCGTTATTGCACTCTGGACGGGTTCCATGTGGGGCAAGCCGACATGGGGTACCTGGTGGGTATGGGATGCGCGGCTGACATCAGAACTTCTGCTGTTATTCCTGTATCTGGGTTATATTTCACTGCGTGCTGCAATTGACGACCCCAATCGTGCGGCCAAGGCGAGTGGTCTGTTGGCGCTGGTTGGGGTGGTGAATGTGCCGATTATCTACTTCTCGGTGACCTGGTGGAATACACTGCATCAGGGTGCCTCGATTACCACCAATAAAACCAGTATGGCAACGGAAATGTTTATCACGCTATTGGTTATGGTGTTTGCTTTCTGGATGTATACTATCGCGATTGTCTTGATGCGGGTAAGAAATGAGATCATTGAGCGTGAACGAGATACGAGTTGGTTGGTCGAAGAGCTGGGTAAAGAGAAATGAACTGGGAAAATCCATCAGAATTCTTTGCAATGGGTGGCCACGGCCTCTATATTTGGGCCTCATTTGGTCTGTTGGCGCTGTTGATTTTGATAGAGGTAGTTGTTGTCAAAAAGCGCCGTAAAGACCTAATTCATCGTCTAAAACGATTAACGAAAGCTAGAGCTAAAATGGTAGAAAAAGAATGACACCAAGAAAAAAACGTTTAGTTATTGTGCTGGTTGGCCTGTTAGGTTTTGCCGTTGTGGTCACCTTGGTGATGAATGCCTTTAACTCTAATATGGTGTTCTTTTTCAGTCCCACCCAGGTGCTGAATAATGAAGCACCAAGAGATCACACCTTCCGCCTGGGGGGGATTGTTGAAGAGGGTTCCCTGGTTCGTGAAAATGATGGCTTGACAGTCAGGTTTAATGTGACTGATGGCCTGAAGACCGTGCCGGTCAAGTATGTGGGTATCTTGCCTGACTTGTTCAGAGAGGGGCAGGGTATTGTTGCCCAGGGCAAGTGGGGCGCTGATTCAATATTCACTGCAAAAGAAGTGCTGGCTAAGCACGATGAAAACTATATGCCACCTGAAGTAGCAGAGGCACTTGAAGCAGCTGAAAAAGAGAAAGCTGCCCAGCAAGAGGCTGCTGCAAGAGCAAAAGAGTCATCCGCCGCTGGTATCCCTGAAGAGAGCACTGGTCAATAATAAATAACGGTTCAGCGTACTGAATCTTCCGCCTTGATTTAGGGTGAGAATAGGTGCGCTGAATCGTTGCAATAATAGTCTGTAAGGTTTGAGGAGTAGTTTGAATGATCCCTGAGATTGGTCATGTTTCATTAGTCCTAGCGCTCTGTATGGCAGTGGTGTTAAGTACCCTGCCAATAGTCGGGGCTGCTAAGGGTATCCGCCCTTGGATGGTACTTGCCCGCCCGGTTGCAACCGGGCTGTTTGTCTTCATGATGATTTCATATGTCTGCCTGACTTATGCCTTCATTACCGATGATTTCTCCGTTTTGTATGTGGCGGGACACTCTAACAGTCACCTCCCCATTCAATATAAGATAGCCGGTGTTTGGGGCGGGCATGAAGGTTCGATGCTGTTCTGGGTGACATCACTCAGTATCTGGATTGTTGCTGTTGCCACTTTTAGTCGTAATCTGCCACTGGATATGGTCGCCCGTGTGTTAGGTGTGATGGGGGTGATCAGCGTCGGCTTTATTCTGTTCATGTTGCTGACATCAGATCCATTTGATCGCCTCTTTCCAGCGGCACTCGATGGTCGTGATCTCAACCCGCTACTGCAGGATCCTGGTTTGATTATCCATCCGCCGATGCTCTATCTCGGCTATGTCGGTTTTGCAGTGGCCTTTGCCTTTGCTATTGCGGCGTTACTGAGTGGTCGACTTGATTCAACATGGGCTCGTTGGTCACGCCCCTGGACGACGTTGGCATGGGTTTTCTTAACAATTGGGATCGCCCTTGGCTCCTGGTGGGCCTATTACGAACTGGGCTGGGGCGGCTGGTGGTTCTGGGATCCGGTTGAAAATGCCTCCTTTATGCCGTGGCTGGTTGGTACCGCACTGTTGCATTCATTAGCGGTGACCGAAAAACGGGGTAGTTTTAAAAACTGGACTGTTTTGCTGGCGATCTTTGCCTTTTCATTAAGTCTGCTGGGTGCCTTCCTGGTTCGTTCAGGCGTACTGACCTCAGTGCACGCCTTTGCAACCGATCCTGAACGTGGTGGCTTTATTCTCATGTTCCTGCTGGTTACCATCGGTGTTTCATTAGCGCTTTACGCTTGGCGTGCGCCGAAAGTGGGCCTTGGTGGTCATTTTCAACTGTTTTCACGTGAGTCACTACTGTTGACCAATAACGTTTTGTTTGTTGTTGCCATGGCAGCGGTGCTACTTGGTACGCTTTATCCTCTGCTGCTGGATGCCATGGGGATGGGTAAGATTTCAGTTGGGCCACCCTACTTTAACGCTGTTTTCATTCCACTGATGTTGCCGCTGCTATTTTTGATGGGGGTTGGCCCGTTAGCCCGTTGGAAAGGAGCCTCGGTTCCTGATCTTTGGATACGCCTTCGCTGGGCATTTATCTCATCGATTATCATTGGTCTGTTATTACCGTTTACGATGGGTGAGTGGCATGCGATGACCAGCGTCGCTTTGATTCTTGCGGTATGGATAATGGCCTCTATGATTCGTCAGTTCTATGAGCGTCTCACTGCTGCGAGTAGCAAAGGCTCCATCCTTGCTCGATTGGGACAAATCCCGCGCAACTTTTATGGCATGCAGTTGGCGCATCTTGGCATCGCTGTCTTCGTTGTTGGTGTGGCGATGGTTGAGACCTATGAACAAGAAAAAGATATGCGCATGGAGGTTGGTCAGACAGTTGAAATGGATGGTTATGTGTTCCGCTTTGATGGTGTAGCCATGGTGCCTGGGCCAAACTATGACTCGAATATGGGAACAATTCAGGTTCTCAAAAATGGTGAAGAGTACGTTGTTCTGAATCCGGAAAAACGGATTTATCGTATTCAAACCATGCCGATGACGGAAGCAGGGATTGATAGCGGAATATTCCGTGACCTCTACGTCTCACTGGGCGAGCCAGTTGGAAATGGTGCATGGAGTGTCCGTGTCTACTACAAACCGTTTGTTAACTGGATTTGGGGTGGATGTATGATCATGGCGCTGGGTGGCTTGGTTTCTGTAATGGATCGGCGCTATCGTGTTCGTGCCAAGAAAAAACCAGCAACAAGTGCTGAGCCATCTACAGCCGTTGAGGGGGGGGGTAATGTTTAAGTATGTCATTCCGTTGATTCTATTTTTGGTACTAGCCGGTTTTTTGTACGCGGGCCTAAGCCTCAAACCGCGTGAAGTGCCATCACCTTTCATTGGTAAATCAGCGCCTGAGTTTAATTTGCCACAGTTGATGCAGCCTGAAAAAAGCATCAGCCGTGACGAACTTCTGGGTAAAGTTTATCTGCTGAATGTGTGGGCATCGTGGTGTGTGACCTGTAAATATGAGCACCCTTTGCTAATGGAGCTTCAGCGATCAGGTTTGATTGATGTTTATGGCCTCAATTATAAAGATAAACGTGAAGACGCACGGTTGGTACTGCGCAGTACCGGTAACCCCTATGTTGCGAATGCCTATGACGAAGATGGTCGTGTGGGCATCGACTACGGGGTGACAGGTACACCGGAAACATTTTTGATTGATAAAAATGGAACCGTCGTTCATAAAATAATCGGCTCCTTAACACCGGACGACCTTCGTAACTGTATTCTTCCGTTGGTTGAGCAGCTTAGAAAGGCGGATTCAAACAACCAGGTTTCGCGGGAGGCGGTTGAAGCATGTGTTTCATGAGGCTAATTCAGGTTTTAAGTGCAGGGCTGCTGTTGCTATTGGCCGCATCAGTGGTTGCCAACGAAGCAGCACCGATGGCAAAAGATCCGGTTCTTGAAGCGCGTGTCATGGCTATTTCAGATGAGCTTCGTTGTCTGGTGTGTCAGAACCAAACCATTGCAGATTCAGATGCCGAACTTGCCGTTGATCTTCGCAATCAAGTGCGTGAAATGATTGTGGCGGGCAAAAATGAGGATGAAATTATTGACTATATGGTGGTGCGCTACGGTGATTTTATTCGCTATCGTCCGCCAGTACAGCCGACCACTTATGTTCTTTGGTTTGGTCCCTTCATTCTTTTTGCGGTTGGTCTAGGGGTTCTGATTCTGAATATTAGATCTCGTCGTCGAAATACGAGTGAGACAGATGAAGAGCAACTCTCAACAGATGAGCGAGAGCGGGTCCAAACACTATTAAAGCAGACGTCAGGAGATGAAAATAAATGATGTTTTTCTGGGTTATTGTCGTACTGCTTATTGTCGCAGCACTGCTATTTATTATTCCACCCCTGTTTCAAGGGGAAGAAGAGAGTATCACTGCGGATAGGGTGAAACGTGATGAGTTGAGTATTGCTGTTTTTAAAGATCAAGTGGCCGAGCTTGAGCGTGATCTAAACAGTGGTACCTTGAGTCAGGAGCAGTTTGAACTGGCAAAGCAGGATATTGAACGTGAATTGCTTGAGTCCACTCAAGCCGAACAGGCAATGCAGAGTGGTGGTGATGAAATCGCCAGCGCCATGGCTGCAAAGGCTTCCGCGTGGGTGATTATTATTGCTTTGCCAATATTAACCATCACTTTTTATAAATCATTTGGTGGTGGCCCGGAGGCATTTGACCCTTCATTAATTCAGCAACAGGTTAATGCGGAAAGTCATCAGGGCAGTGATGTTGAAGAGATGATCGCGACATTGACCCAGCGGTTAGAAGCGAACCCAGATGATGCAGAAGGGTGGGCAATGCTCGGTCGCTCCTACTACTTTGTTCAGCAATACGATACTTCTGCTAAAGCATATGGCAATGCTATTGCCAAACTGTCCGTTGAGAGTGCTGATCTGTATGCCGATTATGCCGATGCAAAAGCGCTAGCCAATAACCGCAGCCTTCAAGGAAAGCCGATGGAGGCAGTGGTACGTGCGATACAAATCGACCCCAATCACACAAAGTCATTGTGGTTGGCGGGCACGGGCGCTTATCAGGCAAAAGATTGGCAAAAAACCAAACAGTACTGGGAACATCTCTTAACCCTGATGCCCCAGGGCAGTGAAAATGCACAGATGATTGAGGCTAACCTCCGAGAGGTGTACCAATTTATGGGTCAGGCAGCGCCTCAACAAGGTGCTACTAACGCGGCTTCTGGCATGGCGGTGAGCGGAACAGTGGAGCTGGATCCAGCGGTTAGTGCACATGTTTCACCTGACGATGTGGTGTTTATTTTTGCTCGTGCGGCTAGCGGCCCAAAAATGCCGCTGGCGATACTGCGTAAGCAAGTGCGTGATTTGCCGATGACATTTACTCTGGATGATTCAATGGCGATGACACCTGAGATGAAAATGTCCAACTTTCCCGAGTTGGTTATTGGTGCGCGGGTGAGTCAATCGGGTACGGCAATGCCAGAAGCGGGTGATATTGAAGGCCTTAGTGGCACTATCCGCTTGTCAGATGGCAATGAAGTTAACCTGATTATCAGTGATATTATTAAGTAAGCCTTTTTGTATAGGCAGACAATCAAGACCCCGGTTCGATGACGGCATTTACAGTTGTGATGTAAGAATAATCAGGAGAGGTGGTTATTTTTCACATTACGGCTGTAGAAAGCGTGAATCGGTCCGGGGTCTCATGTTATATTCACGTTAAAAATAGAGCGTGCAAGGGATAAAAAATGAACCATCGTTTGGTACTCGCAGTGGCAATAGCCGTCTCCGCATTAAGCGGCTGTAGTGATTCAGATAATGTTACAACCAGCACACCTGTTGAAAATGCAGCCAATACGCAAGCGCTGCCATTCAAAGTTCAAGATACCTTCCAGGTTGGTGAGGGTGTTTATGTGCGTTCTGTTGCGGAAGACACCACAACCAACTCACTTTGGGTGGGCACCTCGGTTGGCGTTCTACAGGTTGACCTGCAAACAAATGACTTGAAAGCGGCATATACCCGGGAAGATGGCCTTGCCAATGAGTACGTTTTTGCTATCTACACGGATAGCAAAGGGTACAAGTGGTTTGGAACCGACGGTGGTGGAATGTCACGCTACCGTGATGGCGAGTGGAAAACCTACTTCCCGATGCATGGTCTGGCCGACTACTGGGTCTACTCTTTTGCGGAACAGAAAGATGGCACAATTTGGGTAGGCACCTGGGCAGGGCTTAATCGCATTGATGGTGAAACGGAAGTTTTCACTACTTATCTTGAAGAGCTGGTGAACGAATGGGTCTATGGACTCGACATTGATGATCAGGACCGGGTCTGGATTGGTACAGAGGGCGGCGTCAATATGTATGATGGTACGACTTGGCACGTCTGGACGCACCAAGAGGGCTTGGGGGCATCCAATGGCACTTCCCTGCCGGTGAGTGATAATACCGGCTTGGGTACCCGCAGTCGCCATGACCTGAGCATTACCACCAATGGTGTTGATACCTATAACCCGAACTATGTTTTTGATATTGAAGTGGCTAGCGATGGCGCTGTTTGGGCAGGTACCTGGGGTGGTGGCGTTGGTCGCTATGATGAGACAGGCTGGACAAACTATACGACAAGAGAAGGGCTGGCTGGAAACATTGTATATAGCATTGCTGAAAGTGCTGATGGTACGCTTTGGTTTGGCACCAACCGTGGTCTGAGCAGCTATGATGGTAGTCGCTGGGTCAGCTATGACACTAGTGATGGCCTGTTAGATAGCAATGTTTACGACATCACCGTGACGCAAGACAATCGAGTGTGGGTCGGAACCCGAAACGGTGTGGCCGTTCTTGCGCAATAACTGAAGACCTTCGCACGAAAGATAGTTTTCGCTCCAGCAAGGAAAATATGAATCGTGCAAAGCTCTCAAATGATTTGAAATAGATAAAACTTAGAAGGAAGCAGACATGAATTTTAAGACTCTGGGGATTGTTATTGCTGTCGCTGCCGTTGTGGGTGGCCTAGCTTATAATGCGGGAACCAATCAAACGGCAACAGTCGCTACGCCCATGCCAGCATCTCAACAGAGTGTTGCGGCAATGGCGCGCCCTGCTGCTAATGCGCCTGTGCTTCCTGCCGCAGCACAACAGCCCGCGTTTCCTGCGGGGCACAGTGCTTACGAGCGTTTTACCCACTTTAATGTTGGCCAGCGTAACGTTAAAAGTATCTTCGCTGATGGGGGTATTGTCTGGGTTGGCACATCAGGTGGTGTCATTGAATACCACATTGCTACCGGCCAGCATATTTCACACAATGTTGACAGTAATGCTCTGCTCTCTAACGGTGTTTTTCATGTGAGTAAAATTGGTGACAAGATTGCTGCTGGCACCTACGGTGGCGGGCTGAGTCTCTACGACACCAACAAAAAAACCTGGAAAAATTATAATATTCCAGAAGGTTTGGGTGATCAGTTTGTTTATGACGCCTTAACCACTAAAAACGGTGATGTTTGGGTAGCAACCTGGTCGGGTGCCACGCTGATTCGTGGTGGCAAGATGGATGACCCCGATGCCTGGATCACCCATACCGTGAAAAATACCAATAACGGTTTAGCCAATGATTGGGTCTATGGGCTTCAAGAGGGTAAAAATGGTGATATCTGGCTGGGTACTGAGGGTGGGTTAACCCTCTTCCGCGATGGTAAATGGAGCTCCTGGAACCATGATGATGGTTTGGGTGCTAAATATGATGAGGTTAAGGATGATATCAAATTCACCAATGATCCAGGGGATGCCAGTAAGCACCACGCACGACAAAAGGTAGAGCAAGGCCTGGAAGATGTCGATATTGCATTCAACCCCAACTACATTATCTCAATGGTTATTGATGATGATGGTAACGTCTGGAATGGCACCTGGGGTGCGGGTCTGTCGATGTTTGATGGTGAAAAATGGACTACCTATACCCAGTCAGATGGTTTGCCAGCTAATCACATCTTCATGCTACATAAAGATAAATTTGGCGATATTTGGGCGGGAACCAGCAAAGGTCTAGCCAAGTTCAAGGGGCATGGTAAAGGCTTTGATGTGAAGACCAAACTGGATGGCCTCTTTAGCGATAACGTCTTCTCCATGGCCGAGGCTGACGATGGTTCAGTATGGTTGGGTAGCTTTGGTGGCGTAACGCTTTTCCGTGAGTTTGAATATTAACCTGAACTAAACCGAAAGCCCCGCTTCAGCGCGCTGAAGCGGGGCTTTTTTATTGGGTTTTTCCAATCATTTTTGCCTTGCAGGAACAAAAACTATTTTTCGTGAAAAGGCCCCAATGTTATTTCACCCCCTGAGCCTTCATCTCCTGATAACCACCGGCATTTAATACATTGTTAAAGCCAGCCTGGCGAAGAATCGCTTCGGCCTTTCCTGCGCGGCCACCGCTACGACAGTAGAGAACAATCTCGCGGGTCCTATCATCTCCCAATTCACTGATTCGACTGGCAAGCTGGTTATGTGGAATCAGTCGTGCATTATCTAAATGCCCCTGGTTGTACTCTTGTGGTGTCCGAACATCAATCAGCAAGGCACCCTGTTCAATTAATTCCCAAGCTTGTGCTTCAGTTGAAGGGGCATTGCTATCCTGGCTACAAGCAGTGTTTAAAAACAGGCCTATAACCAGTATTGAAACAGCGGCTGTGTGTTGCATAAAGATGCTCCCGTGATTAAAAAATGTATTGGTAGATTAGTGACGGATCTTGTACCAAATTAACCCCAGCCACTCATGCAGTGCTTGGCGACTATTGTAAAGGGCTCTGGCGGAGGGGATGGTCAAGGTATACCAAGGTCGTTCATTTTTGATAAAGATTGTCGGCGCAGGTATCACCGCGATGCCTTCTTTTTTGAAACTGGCAACCGCACGCGGCATATGGATGTTATTGGTGACTAAAAACACTTTGTCTATTCCCAACTGATCTAATAATACCTTGGTATAGTATGCATTCTCCCCCGTTGTCTTACTGCGCTCTTCACCTATTACTTCGTCTATATTGAAATCATTGTTTAGCGAATCGGTCATCACCTGGGCCAGTGACTTTCCTTTATTGCCATAGACAATGCCACCACTGACAATAATGGGTAGTGAGGTTTGGCGATGGAGATAAGCCCCATAGCGTACCCTGAGCAGGCTATTGCTACCCAAAGTGTCATCACCGTATTCTGGTGCGTTTCTGTATCGCTCAGAGGAGAGAATCACAATCGCTGAGGCATCGTAATGGGAAAGATTCGTAGACTTTAACGCGGGGTAAAATTCGAGCGAGTGATTTAAGAAGCCGGCTACCAATGGTGTGCTTAACAGATAACCGGTGACAAGTGTGCTCCATAAAATAATACGAGCTACTTTGGGAGCACACTTTAATAGCAACAGCCCGAGGGCGAAAAAAAGAAATATCACCCCAGGTGGGAGAAGAAGCTGTTTGATAAGGTTGGTTATCACGAGTTCCATAATTCACCATGAGCAAGGGAGAGCGTTGATTCTTTTATGAAGCGCGCAAAGATCTCTAATCGTAATTTAAACGCTACTCATTGACCCAGTCATGCGGCTGAAGGTAGTTATCATACAATTCAGCCTCTGGCGTGCCCGCTTCAGGGTGCCAGTTATAACGCCATTTAACCAGTGGTGGCAGCGACATTAGAATCGATTCGGTACGCCCCCCAGTTTGCAAACCAAATAGTGTGCCACGGTCAAAGACCAGATTGAACTCCACATAACGGCCACGGCGGTAGAGTTGGAAGTCGCGCTCTCGTTCGCCATAGGGCATCTCTTTTCGGCGGGCGACAATCGGTCGGTAAGCACCAATATAGCTATCGCCAATGCTCTTCATGATGTTGAAGCAGCGATCAAATCCACCCTCGTTCAGGTCATCAAAAAACAGGCCGCCGATACCCCGTGGCTCATCACGGTGTTTGAGATAAAAATATTCATCACACCACTTTTTGAGGTGAGGGTAGAGCGCCTCACCAAATGGATCACAGGCATTTTTGGCTTTCAGGTGCCACTCTTTACAATCTTCTTTATTGCCGTAATACGGCGTGAGATCAAAGCCGCCACCAAACCACCAAATAGGCTCTTCGCCCTCCTTGCGGGCGATGAAAAAACGGACATTGGCATGAGAGGTAGGCACGTAAGGGTTGTTTGGGTGGATGACCAGCGAAACACCCATCGCCTCAAAATCACGTCCCGCCAGTTCAGGGCGGTGTGCGGTGGCCGAGGAGGGCAGTTGACCGCCAGAGACATGAGAAAAATTGATGCCGGCTTGTTCAAATACTTTGCCATTGGTCAGCACTCGAGTACGGCCACCGCCACCAAGGCCGGTATCGCGTGTCCAGTTCTCTTCAATGAAGGTGGTTTGGCCATCTTCAGCTTCAATACCCGCACAGATGCGATCCTGCAGGTCGAGAAGATAGTTTTTAACTTGATTGGTGTCTGGTGAGCTCATGTTAATCCTTACGGTTTGTCCCGTGGTCTCTCATTTTGGCGATAGAGTACCGAAAGCGATGGGGAATTGCGAGTGAAATGGGTGTGCCATATGCCGCTATTGCGAGTTATATCACGCGTGTGTTGTTTTTGGTTTGGTTTTATCTATTTGTTTTTAAAGATTATTTTGTGTTGGCATGGCTATTGTATCGTTTTTGTTGTCATTAAATAGCGCTCCCCCCCTTGGCGAAAGCCTATGCGCTATTGAGTGATAAGACTTATTGCATTAGCAATGATTCTTCTCCTACTTATTTTAAGGCCGATTGCTACTTTGTAGCACCCGGCCTTTTTTTTAACTACGTCATCGCTAACCATTGGGTACTACCGGTTTTTCAAGGTAGTTGCCACTGTCCTTGGGCTTTATTATTGCCTTTCAGGCTGAATCGATTCAGCTTTATATTTTTTATGTGCGACCAAAATTAGGCTAATACCTAAATTCTTCAATAAGCTGCCACTCTCCTTTTGCGTTAACGGATAGAACGAAAAGCCTAACGTTGAAATAACTGCCACTTTCGACAGAATCTTGTGAACTAATTAGTGCCCGCCAGAAAATGAATGAAATTATTCACGACACCTCAGAATTTTTATCTATCCGCAATAAAATTGAACTAAAATGCGTTGCTTGAGTACAATTTAGGTAACTACTCACCCCATATATAAACGATAATTTTCTCGACACACTTTTAGCGGAAAAAATAGTGAGGCACCCACACTATAAAATAACCCATCTTCATTCCAAGCGTCGCAGCCACTCACATCTCATCCTAACCTCACGAGTAACTACTCACCCCATATATAAACGATAATCTTCTTGACACACTTTTAGCGGAAAAAACAGTGAGGCACCCACACTATAAAATAACCCCTCTTCATTCCAAACGTCGCAGCCACTCACATCTCATCCTAACCTCACGATACTCATTCCATCCATAGTCACCTATTTCAGCCTGATGCATCACCCCACAAGCCCGAAAAAA